>NZ_JBHJVK010000018.1:0-121838 GCF_042264695.1 Kitasatospora sp. NPDC056138
GTGGGAGAGTAGGACGCCGCCGAACAAATTTTGGAGAAAGCCCCTTCCCGGGAGACCGGGGAGGGGCTTTCCGCATTTCCGGACCCTTTCCGGACCAGATCCGCGTTCCGAGCCCCGCGCCCCCGTGCGCAGTGCCCCGTGGCTGGCACTCCCCCGTTTCCCTGGTCCGGGTGCTCGACTGTCGGACGGCCCAGCTGACAGAGCCCTCACCGACTGCGGGCAATGCCCCACGTGGGGCAGTTGACGCGACGTAGGGTCGGATCATGACTTCATCCGCCACGCCCTCGCCCGAGCCGTCACGTCGTAGCCACTCCCGCACGCTGTCGGAGGCCGTCGGCAGCATCCTCGCCGCCCCCGTGCTCTCGGCGGCGGAAGCCGGGGCAGCCACCGACGTCATCGCCGCGGCGGCGGTCGCGGACGAGCGGCAGGCGGTGTCCGAGCAGGGCAGGCTGAGGCTGAAGTCGGCCGAAGCCCGACCGGGAGTGCTGCACCTGCTCCAGCGGAGCGCCGCCCAGCCCTCCGAAGCCCAGCCCTCCGAAGGTCAGTCGACCGAAACCCAGCCGTCCGACGCCGGCCTCGCCCGGCAGGGCACGGCGGTCGGCTACGCGCAGCTGGAGCTGCCGAGCGACGGCGGAGCGGGGACGGCGGAGCTGACCGTTGAACCCGGTTCCCGTGGGCTGGGCCTGGGCCGGCAGCTGGTGGAAGCGGTGCTGGCCGAGGCATCGGCGGCGGCACCGGAGGCACCCGTGGAGTTCTGGGCCCACGGCGGTCATCCGGCGGCCCGCCACCTCGCCGCCGCCTACGGCGCCGAGCTCGTGCGCGAGCTGCGGCAGATGCGGCGTACCGCCGACCTGCCGGAGGCCGCGACGCTGCCCGACGGGGTCGAGGTGCGCACCTTCCGCCCGGGGCAGGACGACGCGGCCTGGCTGCGGCTGAACGCGCTGGCGTTCGCGCACCACCCGGAGCAGGGCTCCTGGACTCAGCAGGACCTGGCGGACCGGCTGGGCGAGCCGTGGTTCGACCCGAGCGGGTTCTTCCTGGCCTTCCGGGGCGAGCAGCTGGTCGGCTTCCACTGGACGAAGGTGCACCCGGAGGGGCTCGGCGAGGTCTACGTGGTCGGGGTCGACCCGGCCGAGCAGGGCAACGGGCTGGGCCGGGCGCTGACCGCGATCGGGCTTCGCCACCTTGCGCAGGACCGTGAGCAGCAGACCGTGATGCTTTATGTGGACGCTGACAACTCGGCCGCCGTCCGGGTATATGAACGATTGGGGTTCACCATCCACGAGGTGGACCTGATGTACCGCGTCCAGGCCCGCCGGGAGTCGTGACCGAGTCCGGGAGGGGGCCCTGGGGCCGGCAGGACCGTGAGGGACGCCCGGGTCTCCCGGGCGGGCCTCGGGCCTGTCGGCGCAGCCGCATCCACAGGGGTGACTGCGTCAGCTTTCCTCCCGGCCATGCGGTGTTTACCGTGGATTAAATTGCCGCCGCGAAGATCACAGGATGACGTCCGTAGTGCCTCGCCCCCGCGTGGCCGGCCAGCATCCGTGGGTCGGCCGTCTCCCGGCCGCGCCCGGCGGATGGGAGCTGGGGTCGCAGGACGAGGACGGCATGCACGTGACGACGGGCTCCGGCCGTCCAAGCGCCGGGTTCCGCCCGGACACCGTCCTGCTGGAGGAGCTGGAATCCATGAGCGTCCCCCGCCCCGCACCTGCCTCACCGTCCGCCTCCTCGCCCAAGGGCGCCGCCGTGGCACCGGCGACCTCCGCCAGAGCGGCTGCGAAGGGCCCCAAGGCCCCGAAAGCCCCGAAGGCCCCCGCACCCGTGACAGCCGCGCCCCCGGCGTCGGCCCCCTCGGCGTCGGCCCCCACGACCGAGGCCGCGTCGTCCGCGCCCGTCGCCCTGCTGGCCGCCGCCGGGCCTGCCGCGTCCACCGCGCCTGCCGCTGCCACGCCTGCCGCGTCCGCTCCGTCGTCCGCGCCGGTGTCACCGGCCAAGCCGCTGACCGGCACCGACGTCCCGACCCTGCCGGTGCCGGGAGTCTCCTCGGTGCTCGGGCTGGCGCTGGACGACCCCGACGAGTACGCCTCGTCCACCGTGTCGGACCTCGGGGAGCTCCCGGAGGGAAGGTTCCTGGACCGGGAGCGCAGTTGGCTGGCGTTCAACGAGCGGGTGCTGGAGCTGGCCGAGGACCCGCAGATACCGCTGCTGGAGCGGGCCAAGTTCCTGGCCATCTTCGCCAGCAACCTGGACGAGTTCTTCATGGTCAGGGTCGCCGGGCTCAAGCGGCGGATCGCCACGGGAGTGGCGCAGCGTTCCGCCTCCGGCCTCCAGCCGCGCGAGGTGCTGGACCAGATCTGGACCAGGTCGCGTGAGCTGATGGCGCGTCACGCGGCGACCTTCCAGCAGGAGGTGCTGCCGGACCTGGCGGTGGAGGGCATCGAGCTGGTCCGCTGGCCGGAGCTGACGGAGAAGGAGCAGGCAAGGCTGCACACGCTCTTCCGGCAGAAGATCTTTCCGGTTCTGACGCCGCTGGCCGTGGACCCGGCGCATCCGTTCCCCTACATATCGGGCCTGAGCCTCAACCTGGCCGTGGTGGTCCGCAATCCGGTGTCGGGGCACAAGCACTTCGCGCGGGTCAAGGTGCCGCAGTCGCTCTCCCGCTTCCTGGAGGCGTCGCCGCAGCGGTACGTGCCGCTGGAGGACGTGATGGGGGCGCACCTGGAGGAGCTGTTCCCGGGGATGGAGGTGCTGGCGCACCACGCCTTCCGGGTCACTCGCAACGAGGACCTGGAGGTGGAGGAGGACGACACCGAGAACATCCTCAAGGCGCTGGAGAAGGAGCTGATGCGGCGACGGTTCGGTCCGCCGGTGCGGCTCGAGGTCGAGGAGTCGATCGACCCGTACATCCTGGACCTGCTGGTCCGCGAGCTGAACATCACCGAGGCGGAGGTGTTCCCGCTGCCCGGACCGCTCGACCTGACCGGTCTGTTCGGGATCGCCGATCTGGACCGGCCCGAGCTGAAGTACCCGAAGTTCGTGGCGGGCACGGCGCGCGGGCTGACGGACGTGGAGTCCGCCTCGCAGCCCGACATCTTCGCCGCCATGCGCGAGCGCGACGTCCTGCTGCACCACCCGTACGACAGCTTCTCCACCTCGGTGCAGGCGTTCCTGGAGCAGGCGGCGGCCGACCCGGACGTGCTGGCGATCAAGCAGACGCTGTACCGGACCTCGGGCGACTCGCCGATCGTGGATGCGCTGATCGACGCGGCGGAGTCGGGCAAGCAGGTACTGGTCCTGGTCGAGATCAAGGCGCGGTTCGACGAGCAGGCGAACATCAAGTGGGCCCGGAAGCTGGAGGAGGCCGGCTGCCACGTGGTGTACGGCCTGGTCGGGCTGAAGACGCACTGCAAGCTGTCGCTGGTGGTCCGCCAGGAGGGCGACATCCTGCGCCGCTACGCGCACGTGGGGACGGGCAACTACCACCCGAAGACCGCCCGGCTGTACGAGGACATCGGGCTGTTGACGGCGGATCCGCAGGTGGGCGCGGACCTCTCGGACCTGTTCAACCGCCTCTCGGGCTACTCGCGGCGCGAGTCGTACCGACGGCTGCTGACCGCGCCGCGCGGCCTGCGGGACGGGTTGCTGTCCCGGATCCACGGGGAGATCGCGCACCACCGGGCCGGGCGGCCGGCGTACGTGAAGATCAAGGTCAACTCGATCGTGGACGAGGCGGTGATCGACGCGCTCTACCGGGCGTCCCAGGCGGGGGTGCCGGTGGACGTGTGGGTGCGCGGGATCTGCGCCATCCGGCCGGGAGTGGCCGGGTTGAGCGAGAACATCCGGGTGCGCAGCATCCTCGGGCGCTTCCTCGAACACTCGCGGATCTTCGTCTTCGGCAACGGGGGCGAACCCGAGGTGTGGATCGGCAGCGCGGACATGATGCACCGCAACCTGGACCGCCGGATCGAGGCGCTGGTCCGGGTGACCGATCCGGCGCACCGGGTGGAACTGTCCGGCCTGATCGACCTGGGGATGTCGGACGAGACCACGTCCTGGCACCTCGGGCCGGACGGCGGCTGGACCAGGAAGTCCCAGGACGGTGAGGGGCGGCGGTTGCGGCACGTCCAGGATCTGCTCGTCGACTCGCGCCAGCGCCGCCGGAAGTCGCCGGCCACCCGCTGACGGCCACCGCGGCACCCGCAGTACCAGCCACCGCAGCACGACCCCACTACGGACAGCACCACCTACCTGCTCAGCACGCGTCGCCGGTCGGCACCGCAGCCGGTCGGCGGCATTCGGCGGGCGGCCGTGGCAGTGACCACAGCAGTCGGCCACCAGCCCCGGGGAACGGCCCCCGGGGGGACGGGGAACCCAGCCATGACCGATGTGCCGATGACGGCCCGGACCGGGCCGAAGGCCGCGAACGCCTCCACCGGGGAGATCCTCTCCGGCTATCTGAGCGCCCAGGCGGGCGCGTTCCTGCGCGCGCTGCCGCAGGCGGTGGGCGAGGCCGGGTCGAGACCTGGCGCGCTTCCGGCGGGTGGGGCGAGTGCGGCTGCGGCGGCGGGTACCGAGGCGCTGCTGCGGGCGGTCCGGCGGGTGGGTGGTGCGCTGCACACCTTCGCGGCGGCCTTCGACCGGGACTGGGCGGCGGAGAGCAGGACCGAACTGCGCTGGCTGCTCAACCTGCTGGCCCAGGAGCCCGCCCTCCTGCGGCGTTCGGCCCGGCTGCTGGCCGCGCTGGACTCGCTGAGCGAGACCGATCCGGGTGGGCCGGGCATGCTGGCGGGGCACATGGGCGCGCCCAAGGCGCGTGCGCTGCTGGAGCGCCAGCTCACCCTGGCCAGGACCAGGGCGCACACCACGCTGCTGCAGGAGCTGCGGTCGGCCCGGCTGCACGCACTGGCGGACCGGATGACCCTGCTGGCCAGTGACGTCCCGCTGCTCGACGGCGTGGCCGGCTGGCCGGGCGGTGCGCTGCCGGCGCTCGCGGCGGAGGCCTTCGAGGCGCTCGCGGCGGAGGCCCGGCGGCTGCCGCTGAGCCGGGCGGCGACTCCGTACGGCGGGGAGGGCCTGCACCGGCTCGGCGCCGTGCCGCCGACGCGGGAGCCGGAGCGGGAGCCGGAGCCGTCCCGGGACCGGGGGAGCGAGGTGGACGCCGACTCCGCCGTGGCGGCGGACGACGCGCCCTGGCACCGGGTGCGGATCCTGGTCAAGCGCGCCAGGTACGCACGGGAGGTCTGCGGCGCCCCGGACCCGGATCTCGACCTGCTGGACCGTACGCTGCACCGCCATCAGGAGGCCGCGGACGCGGCCGTCACGGTGGCCACGGCAGCGCGCACGCCCCGGATCACCCCGGCGACCGCCTACGTCCTCGGCGTGGTGCATGCTGATCAGCGACTGGAGGTGGAGGCGGCCCGGTACGCCTTCGGCCACCAGTGGCCGAATCTCGCCACCGGCCTGGCGGCTGGGTGGGGGTCCCTCCAGTCGGAGACCGGGGGCGCTACTCCAGCACAACGGATGGCATGAATGGGCAACCGCCTGAGCGCACCGCGCAGCGTCGCATCGAGTGAGGACCGCAGTGGGCGTCGGCGCTCCGGGCGCGGGCCGACGATTCTGGCGGCGGGCGCGGTGCTCTGGGTGCCGGGGCCGGAGAAGAAGAGCGGGAAGGGGCGGAAGAAGCCCAGGATCGCGCTGATCCACCGACCGAAGTACGGGGACTGGAGCCTGCCGAAGGGGAAGCTGGACCCGGGGGAGGGCTGGCAGGAGGCGGCGCTGCGCGAGGTGCGGGAGGAGACCGGGCTGAGCTGTGTGCTGGGTGCGGAGCTGCCCGCGCAGCACTACCTGGCGCAGGGGCGTCCGAAGGAGGTCCGGTACTGGGCGGCGGTGCCGACGGGCGGCCGGTTCGCCCCCAACCGGGAGGTGGACCGGCTGGAGTGGCTGCCGCCGGGGAAGGCACGGGACCGGTTGACGCACCAGCGGGACCGGCTGCTGGTGGACGCCCTGCTGGCCCTGCTGGCCGATCGTGGGCGTGATCCTTCCGAGTGATCTCGTCCGCCGAGTGATCTCGCCGCGCTCTGCCCGTGACGCAACCGTTACTACCGGACGCGGTTTCCTGTCATCCGTCCGAGGTTCACTCTCCGTTCATTTGCGACCGCCTGACGCGTCACCTGGTCGGCCTAACTTCTGGATTACCGGAGGGCCGATCGGGCCCCGGACCTCAGCAAAACCTGTGCCGACGAGCGATGCTCGGCCTGACGGGCGCGGGTAGTGCCACAGAAAGGGACACCCTGTGAAGCTCCAGCGGAACGGCCGCACCAAGGCCCTTGCGATCGGTGCCATGGCGCTCGTTGGCTCGCTGTCGCTCGCGGCCTGCGGCTCCGACAACAACACCACCACCAGCAGCGACCCCAAGGCGTCCGGCAGCGCCGCTGCCCCGGCCGCGCAGATCGCCTGCGCCGGCAAGGGCCAGCTGCTCGCCGCCGGCTCCACCGCGCAGGGCAACGCGATCGACGTCTGGAAGGCCGCCTACGGCTCCGCCTGCTCCGGCACGACGATCACCTACGGTGGCGGCGGCTCGGGCGCCGGTGTCCAGCAGTTCAACCAGGGCAAGGTCAGCTTCGCCGGTTCTGACTCGCCGCTGAAGCCCGCCGAGGTGGACGCCTCCAAGGCCGCCTGCAAGACCGGCCAGGGCATCGACCTCCCGATGGTCGGCGGCCTGATCTCGATCGTCTACAACGTGGACGGCGTGGACAACCTGGTCCTGGACGGCCCGACCCTCGCGAAGATCTTCGACTCGCAGATCACCAAGTGGAACGCGCCGGAGATCGCCAAGCTCAACCCGGGTGTCAACCTGCCCGACGCCGACATCCAGGCCTTCCACCGCTCGGACGACTCCGGCACCACGGACAACCTGACCAAGTACCTGTCGAAGGCCGGCGGCGGCGCCTGGAGCTACCCGTCCGGCAAGACCTGGGCGGGCAAGGGCGGCCAGTCGGCGAACGGCAGCGCCGGCCTCGCCGCGCAGGTCAAGCAGGTCAAGAACTCGATCAGCTACGTCGAGCTGTCCTTCGCCCAGACCAACAGCCTGAAGAGCGCCTCGATCAACACCGGCGCCTCCAAGCCGGTCGCGGCGACCGCCGAGAACGCCGCCAACACCTTCGCCAAGGCGAAGGTCGCGGGCACCGGCAGCGACCTGGCGCTCGAGCTCGACTACGCGACCAAGGACGAGGGCTCCTACCCGCTGGTCCTGGTCACCTACGAGATCGTCTGCGACAAGGGCAACAAGGCCGACACCCTGGACGCCGTGAAGTCCTTCCTGACCTACACCATCAGCGACGCCGGCCAGCAGGCCATCGGCAGCAAGGGCTACGTCCCGCTGCCGAAGGAGCTGGCCTCCAAGGTGCAGCAGGTCATCCCGACCCTCGCCTGAGCCATCCGGCACAACCGGCCGGGCAGCCCCCGAAGGGGGGCGGGGCTGCCCGGCCGGGCACACGACCATCAATAGTCCGGGGCACCGCCGCCATGGTGCCGCCCTCCTGCGGGGCAGCGCCGCCAGACCGGAGTAGACGATCATGACTTCATCCCCCCCTGCCGCCTCAGCGGGCAGGGACCGTCGGCCCCGACGCGACAGCCGCGTCGGCGACAGAATCTTCTTCAACCTCTCCCGGGGCTCGGGCATCCTGCTGCTGGTCATCATGGCCGCCATCGCGGGCTTCCTCGCCTACCGCTCCGGCCTGGCCCTCTCGAAGGACGAGGGCAACTTCCTCACCACCTTCGAGTGGACCCCGGACGCCCCCAAGCCGGTCTTCGGCATCGCGGTGCTGGCGTTCGGCACCATCGTCAGCGCGCTGGTCGCGATGGTGATCGCCGTGCCGGTCGCGATCGGCGTCGCGCTCTTCATCTCGCACTACGCACCGCGCCGGATCGCACAGCCGTTCGCCTACCTGGTGGACCTGCTGGCAGCCGTCCCCAGCATCGTCTACGGCCTGTGGGGCGCGCTCTTCCTGGTGCCGCACATCAACGGCCTGACGGCGTGGATGGACCAGTACCTCGGCTGGACGTACGTCTTCAAGACGACCATGCCCGGCGCCACCCCGCGCAACCTGTTCACCGTCGGCATCCTGCTGGCGATCATGGTGCTGCCGATCATCACCGCGGTGACCCGCGAGGTCTTCCGCCAGGTCCCGCGGACGCACGAGGAGGCGGCGCTCGCCCTCGGTGCGACCCGCTGGGAGATGATCCGCACCGCCGTACTGCCCTTCGGCCGCCCCGGCATCATCTCCGCCTCGATGCTCGGCCTCGGCCGCGCGCTCGGCGAGACCATCGCCGTCGCCACCGTGCTCTCCGCCAACAGCGTCCTGTCGCTGCACATCCTGGACCCGGGCGGCGGCACCTTCGCCCAGAACATCGCCCTGAAGTTCAACGAGGCCCTGCCCCCCGGCCGGGACGCGCTGATGGCCTCCGGCCTGGTCCTGTTCGTGATCACCCTCCTGGTGAACGGCGCCGCCCGCCTGATCATCGCGCGCCGCAAGGAGTACAGCGCATGAGCACCGTGACGACCACCTCCGCGGCGGCCGAGCCGCTGCTGCGCCGCGATCTGACCGCCGCCCGGCTCCCCAAGTGGGCCCCGCCCGGCGTCGCCGTCCTCTCGATCGCCCTCGGCTGCGGGATCGGGGCCGGGGCGGGGCTGAAGAGCCACCTGCAGTGGGGACTGCTCTCCGCCGTGCTGTTCCTGGTCCTCAGCTACGGCCTCGCGGCCAAGGTCGAGGGCCGCCGCCAGGCCAAGGACCGCTTCGCCACCTCGGTGGTCTGGGTCGCCTTCATCCTGGCCGTCGTCCCGCTCCTCTCCCTGACGGTCTACACGATCCAGCAGGGCATCGGCGTGGTGAACGGCAACTTCCTCAGCCACTCCATGAAGAACGTGATCTCCGCGGGCCCCGGCGGTGGCATCTACCACGCGCTGATCGGCACCCTGGAGCAGGTCGGCCTGGCCACCGCGATGGCCGCCCCGATCGGCCTGATGACCGCCGTCTACCTGGTCGAGTACGGCAAGGGCCGGCTGGCGAAGGTCGTCACCTTCTTCGTCGACGTGATGACGGGTGTCCCGTCGATCGTCGCCGGCCTGTTCGTCCTCTCGCTCTGGAACATCCTGCTCGGCTTCGCCTACTCCGGCTTCTCCGGCAGCCTCGCGCTGGCGATCCTGATGATGCCGGTCGTGGTCCGCTCCACCGAGGAGATGCTCAAGCTCGTCCCGAACGAGCTGCGCGAGGCCTCGTACGCCCTGGGCGTGCCCAAGTGGAAGACCATCCTGCGGATCGTCATCCCGACCGCGATCGGCGGTATCACCACCGGTGTGATGCTCGCCGTCGCCCGGATCACGGGTGAGACCGCGCCGGTGATGATGCTGGTGTTCGGCGCCGACTTCATCAACAACGACCCGTTCAACGGCCCGCAGCAGTCGCTGCCGCTCTACATCTGGCAGCAGTACGCCTTGGTCAACACCGACTCCGGTTACGCCCGTGCCTGGGGTGCCGCCCTGGTGCTGATCGCCTTCGTGATGGGGCTCAACCTCATCGCCCGGGGCATCGCCCGCTGGCGGTCGCCCAAGGCCGGTCACTGACACCGACTGACGTACGAGACGAATCCATCAGCGGCTCTGCCGCGGGCGAGAGAAGACGAAAGATCATGGCCAAGCGCATCGACGTCAGCGGACTGTCCGCCTACTACGGCACCACCCGGGCCATCGAGGACATCTCGATGACCATCGAGCCCCGCTCGGTGACGGCCTTCATCGGCCCCTCCGGCTGCGGCAAGTCCACCTTCCTGCGCACCCTCAACCGGATGCACGAGGTGATCCCGGGGGCCCGCGTCGAGGGCAAGGTGATGCTGGACGACGAGAACCTGTACGGCTCAGGCGTCGACCCGGTCGCCGTCCGCCGCTCGGTCGGCATGGTGTTCCAGCGGCCGAACCCCTTCCCGACCATGTCGATCTACGACAACGTGGTCGCCGGGCTGAAGCTCGCCGGGGTCAAGAAGAAGTCCGTGCTGGACGGCGTCGTCGAGAAGTCACTCCAGGGCGCCAACCTGTGGAACGAGGTCAAGGACCGGCTGAACAAGCCCGGGGCCGGCCTCTCCGGCGGCCAGCAGCAGCGTCTGTGCATCGCCCGCGCCATCGCGGTGGAGCCGCAGGTCCTGCTGATGGACGAGCCCTGCTCGGCGCTCGACCCGATCTCCACCCTCGCCGTCGAGGACCTGATCGGCGAGCTGAAGTCGCAGTACACGATCGTGATCGTCACCCACAACATGCAGCAGGCGGCCCGCGTCTCGGACCGCACCGCCTTCTTCAACCTGGCCGGCGTCGGTCAGCCGGGCAAGCTCATCGAGCTGGACGACACTCCCCGGATCTTCTCCAACCCGTCGGTGCAGGCTACCGAGGACTACATCTCGGGCCGCTTCGGCTAGAGCCGCGGTCAGCCGCGTGAGCTGCTCCGTGGCGCTGCATGGCGGTGCCGCCGCGGAGCATGAAAGGGCCCGCCCCCGAGATGTGGGGGCGGGCCCTGCCATGTCCGGCTGCTTCCGGCGGCGTCCGACACCGTCCGGTCACGGCCGGGGCCCGGTCACAGGAAGAGCAGGTGGACGAGCCAGTACATCAGCGCGGCGACCAGGCCGGCCGCCGGCATCGTGATGAACCAGCCCAGCACGATGTTCTTGGCGACGCCCCAGCGCACCGCGCGGATCCGCTTGGTGGCACCCGCGCCCATGATCGCGGCGGTGATCACGTGCGTGGTGGAGATCGGCGCCTTGAAGACGAACGACGTGATGTACATGACCGTCGAGGCGGTGGCCTCGGCGGCGAAACCCTGCGGCGGGTCCAGCTCGATGATCTTCCGGCCGAGCGTCCGCATGATCCGCCAGCCACCCGCGTAGGTGCCCAGCGAGAGCATGGTGGCACAGGAGATCTTCACCCAGATCGGGATGTCACCGGTGGTCTGGCGCCCCGAGATGGTGAGCGCCATGACCACGATGCCCATGGTCTTCTGGGCGTCCTGCAGACCGTGGGCCAGGGCCATGGCGGCGGCCGAGGCGGTCTGCGCGACCCGGAAGTTGCGCTTGGCCCGGTGCGGATTGGCCCGCTTGAAGATCCACAGGATCGCCAGCATCACCAGGAAGCCGCCGACCAGACCGACGACCGGCGAGACCACCATCGGCACGATGATCTTGTCGATCACGCCGGACCAGATGACCCCGGTGCCACCGGCCAGCGCCGCGCCGACCAACCCGCCGAAGAGCGCGTGCGAGGAGGAGGACGGCAGACCGAAGTACCAGGTGACCAGGTTCCAGGCGATCGCACCGACCAGGCCAGCGAACAGGATGGCCATCCCCTGGCTGCCCACCGGGGTCTCGATGATGCCGCTGGAGACGGTGTGCGCCACGCCGCTGCCCAGGAAGGCACCGGCCAGGTTCATCACGGCGGCCATCGCCAGTGCCGCCCGGGGGGTGAGCGCCCGGGTGGACACCGAGGTGGCGATGGCGTTCGCGGAGTCGTGGAAGCCGTTGGTGTACGTGAAGAAGAACGCCACGCCGATGACGGCGATGAGTGCTGCCATGTCCACGCTGGTCAGGACTCCTTGACCGCGATGGTCTCCACGGTGTTCGCCACGTGCTCGAACGCGTCGGCGGCCTCTTCGAGGACGTCCACGATCTGCTTCAGCTTGAGCACCTCGATGGCCTCGTACTGGCCGCTGAAGAGGTGGGCGAGCAGCTTGCGGTGGATCTGGTCCGCCTGGTTCTCCAGCCGGTTGACCTCGATCCAGTACTCGGTCAGGTTCGACATGCTGCGCAGGTTCGGCATCGCCTCGGCGGTCAGCTCGGCGGCCCGGGCCAGCACCTCGATCTGCTGCTCGATGCCCTTGGGCAGCGTCTGGATGTCGTAGAGGACGACCAGGTCGACGGCCTCCTCCATGAAGTCCATGATGTCGTCCAGCGACGAGGCGAGGGCGTAGATGTCCTCGCGGTCGAAGGGCGTGATGAAGGAGGAGTTCAGCTGGTGGAACACCGCATGGGTGGTGTCGTCGCCGGCGTGCTCGGCGGCGCGCATGCGCTCGACGATCTCCGCGCGGGCCGACACGTCTGAACCCAGCAGTTCCAGCAGGAGCTTCGATCCGACGACCAGGTTCTCCGCGGCGGCGGCGAACATGTCGTAGAAACTCGTCTCCTTCGGGGTCAGGCTAAAACGCACGGAAATCTCCGATGTGCGGGGTAGGGACTGAACGATGCTAGGCGCAAGCCGTCCGAACCGTGCAAACGGGGTGACGACACGCGAACCGGAAGTTCCGCTTCCGTATGACATCGGGACCAGTGGGCCGACCTGCACGGCGCCGTGCAGAAGCGGGTTCCCAGTCTGACGGAACCACGGCGGGACCGCTGCCGCCGGGCACTTCGCGACCGAAAGCCGACGCTCGTACGGGGGAACAGCCCAAGGGGCCGGGGCGTTGGAGACTGGTGGCTCACGGAAGAGACGTAAGGCGGGCCGATGACCACGACCACCAGCACCGGGGCGCACGGCTACAGCTCCCGGAAGTCCGAGCACCTGAAGCGGCTGCGCAGGATCGAGGGGCAGGTCCGCGGCCTCCAGCGGATGGTCGACGAGGACACCTACTGCATCGACGTCCTGACCCAGGTCTCGGCCAGCACCAAGGCACTGCAGTCCTTCGCGCTCGCGCTGCTGGAGGAGCACCTGCGGCACTGCGTCGCGGCCGCCGCCGAGAACGGCGGGGCCGAGCTGGACGCCAAGGTGGCGGAGGCCGGCGCCGCGATCTCCAGACTGCTGCGCTCCTGACGGCTACTGCCCCCCGGTGGCTCTCCCGGGCTCTGACCGCTGGTCAGGACGGCACCCGGCAGGGTCGGTCCTGCTGGACTCGCAGTCCAGCAGGACCTGGTCGATGTGTTCGGGGGCCAGCCGCTCCTCGGGGCTGGCGGTCGCCGCGATCATCAACTCGCCGGCCAGCTCGATCTCGTCAAGTGCGGTCTGGTCGTGGCCTTGCTTGCGGCCTTCCGAGGACGCCCCCATGCGTACCACCCCTCCGACCGTCCGGCAGGAGGCCGGTAGCCTCCGACACCAGCGTAGGGAGGGGACGGGCCATACCCCATGGCACGGACGGGCCATCTCTGGTGCCGCAGGAACTATTTCGGACCGAGCCACCGGGACGCTAGCTGGGCGAGGCGGAGGGCTTCATCGAGAAGATGTCGGACGCCCCCGGCTCGGTTGCGTCCACCGCGGCACCGAACTCGCCGAGCGAGACCGTCGAGACCACCTTCACCTGGTCCTTCGCCTCCTTGGAGCCGGCCACCCCGGCGAACGAGAAGGTCTCGACCACCTTGTGCAGCCGGCCCTGCCCGTCCAGCCAGACCTCGTAGGGGACCTCCTTCACCGTGAAGGTCTGCGCGGCCATCCGCAGTCCGTCGCCGCCCCGGCCGCCGGTGGCGTCGGCCGCCTTGGCCAGGTCGAGGGTGCCCTTGTAGTGCTTGAGCTCCAGGCCGCCGACCGTCTCGGTGCCGACCAGGTCGGCCTTCTGCACACCGCGCAGGGCACCGGCGGCGCTGGCCGGATCGGTGGCCCCGCTGCTGACCAGGTTCCCGTCCGGTAGTTGACGGACGTCCAGCCTGACCCACTTGCCCTCGGGGATCTTGGCGCCGCTGTTCTGCAGGTAGACGGTGCCCGGCAGGACCACCTCGACGATCTTGCCGGTGGTGGCGGCACCCGGCGGCACGCTGATCTCCAGCTTGCCGATCCGGTTCACGTAGTCGTACCCGCCGCTGCCGTTGAACACGGCCTTCTTCTCGGCGGACTCGGTGACCAGCTCGGTGGTGGCCTTGGCCGAGCCCGTCCGTCCGGTGATGTCGGGGGCACTGCGGACCGCGGTGAGAGGGTCACCGGAGAGCTGGTCGGCCGAGCTGGCCGGGGAGTGGCTGCCGCCGCCTCCGCAGGCGGTGAGGGCGGCCGCGAGCACGGCCACGACTGCGCCGGTACGAGCAGGTCCGGCGGTGCGTCGGTGGCTTCTGGTCAGCTTGTTCACTCTTGAGACAACCCCCTCGGGCCCTCGGCCCGGCAAGCCGCCCACCCGGTTGGGCAGAACTCTTGACGGTGCAACGAGTGGCCGCCCCGGGGGTTACGCGGGATGCGGCGCACGGAACTCGTCGCGCGCCGGGGGTGGAGCGCGTTACGGTGAAGCACGTGTACAGCGAGCTGCCGGGGCGTCCCGGCACGGCCCCCGCTTCCCTTGCCGCAGACCAGGCCTCCCCGCACCGGACGACGGTCGAGGAGCGCGGTTCCTTCTGCTTCGCCGCCTGCAGCTGCGGCTGGTTCGCTCCGGGCCGTCGCTCCCGCGACCGCGCCCGCCGCGACATCGAGGAGCACCTCGCGGCAACCGGCTGAGGAGCGTCGGCCCCCAAGGCGCGGTCCGCCCGGGGCGCCGGGGCGCGGGCGACCGCGGTGACCGGGCCGCCGCGAAGGCCGACGGCTGCCGTGCGGTGCTCCGCGCCCCTGGCGGTGCGTCCGTCGCGGAGGGTCAGGCGGCGAGGTCGGAGTCGCGGGCCTGGTCCTCCGGGCGGGAGCCCCGGCCGCGGCCGCGACGGCGGCCCTCGGTGGCCCGGCGCCGGCTGCTGCCGCCCTGCCCGCGCCCAGCGCCCCGGTCGGCACTCTGCGGGGCGACCAGCAGGGGGGCGATCCTGGTCCGGGTCAGTGAGTGGCAGAGCGGTACCAGCACGGCCATGGCGATCGGCGCCAGCAGCAGCACCACCGCGGTGGCCAGCGCGTAGCCGCCGATCACGTCGGTCGGATAGTGCACGCCCATGAACATCCGACAGAAACCCTGGAGCAGGGCGAGAACGCCTGCGATCATCCCGAGCCGCTTGTTGACCAGGAACAGGGCGACGGCGACGCCCATGGACATCGCCGAGTGGTCGCTGACGAAGGAGAGCGTGCCCTCCTTGCCCTGCACCAGGACGTCCAGGTCGGGGTGGTCCACGAAGGGCCGGGGCCGGTTGACGATCGCGGAGATCGGAATGTTGGCGACCTCGCAGATGGCCACCGAGAGCGGCACCCACAGCATCCCGGCGATGGCGACCGGGGCGTTCGGGTGGCGGCGGGCCTGCAGCCACCCGGTCGCGCACAGGGCGGCGAGCCCGATCAGGATGCCGTACTCGCCGATCCAGGAGACCAGGCTGTCGAGCCATACCGGCGCCGACTTGGCCAGGCCGTTGATCGCGCGCAGCAGACTGAGATCAGGGCCGGTCGTGTCGGCCAGCAGCGCTGACACGCCGCACCTCCCTGGTCGGTGGTTCCGTTTTGATCAAACGTGATCGACGGACAGAACGTCACTCGTGCGGCCCAGGGTTCCACGGAAACGCCCTGTTATGGAAACTTGACTGACCGTCCACGTCGCTCGCACACCGACGGACGGCCCGGCGTCAGCCCTTTGCCGCCCCTTGACCGGGGGTGTTGGGGGCGGTGATGGACCCGTCGGCGTTCCGCTGCGGCAGCGCCTGGGCGCCGTCCGCGGTGACCCGGGTGGCGCCGATGTAGCCCTGCTGGTCGATGGTGTCGTAACGGATCACCGCACCGGTGTGCGGGGCGTCGAGCATGTAGCCGCCGCCGACGTAGATGCCGACGTGGTGGATGGACCGCGGGTCGTTCAGGTCGTTGGCGAAGAACACCAGGTCACCCGGGCGCAGTTGGTCGCGCGAGGGGTGCTCGCCGGCGTACCACTGGTCGTTCGCGACCCGGGGCAGGGTGATGCCGACGCTGGCGTACGCGGCCTGGGTGAGGCCCGAGCAGTCGAAGCGGCCGTCCTGCGAGGGCAGGCCCTCGCCGCCCCAGAGGTAGGGCGTGCCCAGCTTGGTCTGGGCGTAGTAGATCGCCCCGGCGGACTGCGAGGAGAGGGTGATCGGGACGCTCGCGGTGGGTGCGGTGAAGCTGCGGGCCAGCGACTTGATGCTGCGCACGTACCCCTGGGTCTCGGAGTAGGGCGGGACGCCGTCGGACTTGATGACCGCGTACGGGCCGGCGTTGTAGGCGGCCAGCAGGTTGGACTGCTTGTCACCCGGCACCTGGGAGACGTCCTTGGCGAGGGCGCAGTCGTACGAGGCGGCGGAGGCGATCGCGTCGGCCGGGTTCCAGATGTCGGCCTTGCCGTCCCCGTCGCCGTCCGTTCCGTAGCTGGCCCAGGTGCCCTCCAGGAACTGCGCCATGCCGTACGCCTTGGCGGGACTGCGGGCTGACGGATCGAAACCGCTCTCCTGATAGAGCTGGGCCGCCAGCATCGGAGGGGAGATCTCGGGGCAGAGAGTGCCCCATTTCTGGATCAGCGGTTGGTAAGCGGCCGGGACGGTGCCGCTGGAGAGCGGGAGATTGTTCGTCGAGCCTTGCGTGGTGCCGCTGGCGGCGAAGGTGCCGAGAGTGACCAGTGCGGCGAAACCGAGTGCCACGGCGCCCGCACCTGCGGCTACGGCGCCCGCCTTCCCGAGTACCATCAGCACCATCCCGACGAGTCGTCAGTTGTCAGTGTTCTGGAAGGCGTTGCTCAGAGCAATCATCGCAGATACTAAGAGTGAGCGGTATCCTTCGCACGGTGGACATCCTGTCGTAGCTGTCCCACTTCGCACGACCAATCCGCGAGAAGTAGCCAAAGCGACATCAGATCTGGCCAAGAATAGGTACCGGCTCTTCGCGTGAGGGTGCGGTGGCCTTGAATTTGCCTGATCGGGCGGTGAGATGGAATGAACCTGAGCAGCGTGGACGGCAGCAAGTTGATCGGTGACCTGGCGGCAGACCCACCCAAGAAAGCCGATATCAACACCATCATCGGCGGAATCGCCCCTGACTGGGGGCCGTTCGCCAGTCTCGGTTCCGAGGCCCGGGTGATGGTGGAGGTCGTCATGGCCGTGGCCATTCTGGCCTGTCTGGCGATCGCCGTGTGGGGGGCGGCCAAACAACGGATCGGTGCCACGGCGATGAGGGACTCCTTCAGCGCCGAGCAGGGCAAGGGGCTGATCATCGCCGGGCTGACCGGCGTGTTCATCATCGGTTCCCTCGGCACCCTGTTCACCATTGTGTACGGCATGGCCATCTGACGATCAGATAGTCGACTAGTCGTCCTGGCGGAGCGGCCGTACCGCACCCGCCGGGACTGTCGCGCATCTTCCGCCGGGTGCGCACCAGAACCGACCTCGGGGCCCGCCTGGGCTCCTCTGCACCAGGAGGGCCGCAGTGCCGGTGTCCGACGACCAGCCGCACACCCGCACGCGGCTGCCGGTCGGCGAACAGTCCGTCTACCAACAGGTGAACGGGCGCCAGCCGCGGCCGCTGCGGACGCTGCTGGCGGTGCTGGCCGTGGTCACCCTGCTGGTGGTCGGGATCTCCATCGCCAACCGCGGCGCACCCGCCCCCGGTGCGTCGGACTCCTCCGTCGACCGGGCGCGGCCCGCGCCCGCCGCCACCGTCCCGAGCGGCCAGGACCCGGTCAGCACGACGAGCAACGGGATCGCCAACGGGTACCCGCACACCGACCAGGGCGCCCAGTCCGCGGCTGCCAACTACGCGGTCGCGCTCGGCTCCGAGCAGATGTTCCGCGCCGACACCAGACGGGCCGTCATCACCACCATCGCGGACCCGACCGTGGCCGCCGCCCTCCAGGCCCGCCTCGACCAGGCGTTCAGCGCCGACACCACCGCGAAGTTCGGGCTGGACGCGCAGGGCAGGGCCCCCAAGGGCCTGACCTTCGTCAGCCGTACCGTCCCGGTCGGGACGAAGACCACCAACGCGGCGGACACGGCGACCAGGGTCGACGTCTGGGCGGTCGGACTGCACGGCCTGGCCGGTGACGGCTCGACCCAGCCGGTCGCCGCGGACTGGTTCACCCTCACGGTGACCCTGCGCTGGGCCGGCAGCGACTGGAAGCTGACCGACTACAGCCGGAAGTCCGGCCCGGCACCGGTGCCCGACGACCAGCAGGCCGCCACCGCCGAGGAGATCACCGCTGCCGTCCAGGACTTCGGAGGCTTCCGCTATGCCCGCTGACCGAGGTTCCTCTCTTCGTCGGGCCGGTGCGCTCGGCAGCGCACTCGCCGCGCTCCAACTGGCCGCGCTGGTCACCGCCCAGCGGGTCTTCGCCGATCCGAGCCCGGGGCCCGGCCAGACCCCGACCCCGACCCCGAGTTCCACCTGCAACCTGGTCCCGCTGCCGGGTGCCGCTCAGGTGTGCGCGCCCGACAAGGCGACCGTCGTCGGCCCGACCGGCCCGGTCGGCAGTGTCACCGATCCGCTGGGCTCGCTCGCCAAGGGCTGTGCGCAGGCGGCGGCCTGGGTGGTGCGCAAGCTGTCCGGGGCGATCGACGGCACCACCCAGGTGGACTTCACCAACGCGGCCTTCCTGCAGCAGTACGCGGTGGTCTTCGCCGGCTCGACCGTGATCACGCTGGTGCTCTGGCTGCTGGCGGTCACCAAGCGGGCGGTGCGGGGGGCCCCGCTCGGGCAGGCCATCTCCGAGGCGATCGGCTTCCTGTGGCTGACGGTGGTCGCCTCCGCCTTCACCCCGCTGATCCTCTACACCGTGGTGAGTGCCACCGACGGGCTGACCAAGGCCATCGCGGCCGGGACCAAGTCCGACACCGGCACCTACCTGGGCGGCTTCGCCGACACCCTGGAGAAGGGCACTCTCGGCGGCGGTCCGCTGATCCTGATCATCGTCTCGCTGGTCGCCGTCCTGGCGGCCGCCGTGCTCTGGCTGGAACTGCTGATCCGTGCCGCGATGCTGTACGTCGGTGCGCTGCTGGGCACCGCCGTGTACGCGGGGCTGGTGGACAAGCAACTGTGGAAGCACGTCCGGCGCTGGGCCGGCCTGATGGTGGCGGTCGACCTGGCCAAACCGATCATCGTGATCATCCTCGGTCTGGCCGGGGCAGTGGCCACCGGTGCGGGGGCCGACGACGACTTCGCGCGGGTGCTCTCCGGACTGTCCATCCTCTTCCTGTCGATCTTCGCCAGTGCCTCCGTCTACCGCTTCGTGCCGGGCTTCGGCGACGAGATGCTGCAGATGCGCCGGGCCAGGGCCAGCGCGGTCAGCGCCGGGTCGGCGATGATCAACGGCCCGGCCAACCTGGTCAAGCAGGGCATCACCGCCCACGGCTCGCGCGGTGGCCCGCAGGCGGCGAACGCCTCGACCCCGGGCTCCGGCGGTGGCAGTGTGGCCCCCGGTATCGCCGCCCACGCCGGGCGCACCGCGGCCCCGACCCCGGCCACCCCCGCGCAGGCTCCGCCGCCGCGGGACGCCAACCCCGCCTCGTGAGGCCGGCGCATCAGGCAGAGTGATCAGCAGCAGCAGTCCAGGAAGGGAGGGTGACGGGTCGTGAGCAGCGAACCGCTCGGCCACTACGGTTCCCAGTACGCCCAGCCGTACGTGCACCAGCGCCGCACCTATCTGATCGGCAAGTCCCGGCCCAACGCGCCGATCGGCCGCAACCGGGAGTCCGGAGAGATCATGCTGATCATCTTCGGGGCCTTCCTCGGCATGGTCTGGGGCCTGGCGATGCCGATCCTGCCGCTGCGGATCGCCGGTCTGGTCGCCCTGCCGCTGCTCGCCATCGCCGCCGTGTACGTGCCGTACCGGCGCCGCACCTTCTACAAGTGGGTGGAGATCAACCGCAGCTACCGGCGCACCGTGCGCAGCGGCCGGGCGGTGTGGCGCTCGGACGTGGTGGACGCGGGGACCAGGCTGGACGGCCGCGAGGTCGAGGTCGGCCCGCCGCCCGGGGTGGGGCGGCTGCGCTGGCTGAGCGCGCCGTTCGGGCCGGACGAGGTCGCGGTGCTGATGCACCTGGAGCGCCGTACGGTCACCGCCGCGATCGAGATCGAGGGGCCCGGTGTGGGCCTGCGCGACTCGGAGGACCAGGAGGCGCTGGTCGACCGGTTCGGCACGCTGCTCAAGCACGTGGCCAACGGCGACGGCTTCGTGACCCGGCTCCAGATCCTGGCCCGCACGCTGCCCGCCGACCCGGACGCGCACGCCAAGGACGTCGAGCGGCGCGGTGACACCCAGGCACCCGGCTGGCTCAAGGACTCGTACGACCAGCTGCAGTCGATGGTCTCCACCTCCTCCGAGCAGCACCGGGCGTACCTGGTGGCCTGCATGCACTACACCCGGGACCTGGCGGCCGAGGCGCACGCGATGGGGCGGACGGCGGGCGGGCAACGGGCCAGGGACGACGACGGCCTCGCGGCGGTGATGGCCCGTGAGCTGACCGACATCTGCGCCCGGTTGGCGGAGGCGGACATCCGGGTGCGGCAGCCGCTGGGCCAGGCCAGGCTCTCCTCGCTGCTGCACTCGATGTACGACCCGGACCACCCGATCGACCACATCCAGGCGATGTCCCTGCGGAACGCCTGGCCGGCCGAGCTGGACGCCACCCACCCGCAGTTCCTGCAGGCCAAGACCCGTGAGTCGGCCACCCGTGAGCCGTGGTGCCACTCCACCGCCTGGATCAAGGAGTGGCCGCTCACCCCGGTCGGGGTCAACTTCCTGGCGCCGCTGCTGGTGCACACCCCGGACGTGATCCGGACGGTGGCCGTCACCATGGACCTGGAGCCGACCGACGTCGCGATCGAGCGGATGCTCACCGAGAAGACCAACGACGAGGCGGAGTCCAGCCGGGCCGCCAAGATGAACCGGACGGTCGACCCGCGCGACCTGGCCCACACCGGCCGGGTCGACCAGCGCGGCGACGACCTCGCCTCGGGCGCGGCCGGAGTCAACCTGGTCGGCTACATCACCGTCTCCTCGCGCAACCCCGAGGCGCTGGCCCGCGACAAGCGGACCATCCGGGCCTCGGCGGGCAAGTCGTACCTGAAGCTGGAGTGGTGCGACCGCGAGCACCACCGGGCCTTCGTCAACACCCTCCCGTTCGCCACGGGCATCCGCCGCTGATCCCCCTCTGGAGGCCTCGCCATGGCGCTCGGCAACCTGACCGACTCGTTCACCAGCCTGATGTTCGGCAAGGTGGAGACCACCCGGCTGCCGGTCCGCACCTCCACCGGTCAGGCACAGGCGGTCTACCTGCCCACCGCCGCACCCGGCCTGGGCGACTCGGGCGTGATCATCGGCCGTGAGGTGTACAGCGGCAAGGGGTACGTCTACGACCCGTTCCAGCTGTACGGGCAGCAGCTCCCGGCCCCGCACTGGCTGGTGCTCGGCGAGTCCGGCAACGGCAAGTCCGCGCTGGAGAAGACCTATGTGCTGCGCCAACTGCGCTTCCGCGACCGGCAGGTGGTGGTGCTGGACGCGCAGGGCGAGGACGGTGTCGGCGAGTGGAACCTGATCGCCAACGCGCTGGGGATAAAGTCCGTCCGGCTCGACCCGATGGCCGCCCGGGACGGCGGGGTGAAGCTCAACCCGCTGGATCCGGCGATCACCACCAACGGCCAGCTCTCGCTGCTGCGCACCATCATCGAGGTGGCGATGGGGCGCGCCCTGGAGGAGCGGGCGGGCTTCGCGCTGAAGGCCGCGCACACCCATGTGAACGCGACGGTGACCGATCGTCAGCCGGTGCTCGACGACATCATCAACACCCTGCGCAGCCCCGATCTCTCCTCGGTGGAGTCGCTGGGGGTGGAGGTCCAGGACGTGCAGTCCTGGGGCCTGGACGTGGCGCTGGTGCTGGACCGGCTGGTCGACGGTGACCTGCGCGGCATGTTCGACGGGCCGACCTCGGCCGGGATCGACCTGGACGCGCCGCTGATCGTCTTCGACCTCTCGCACATCGACCGCAACTCGATCGCGATGCCGATCCTGATGGCGATCGTCGGCGTCTGGCTGGAGCACACCTGGCTGCGGCCCGACCGGGTGAAGCGGATCTTCCTGGTCGAGGAGGCCTGGCACATCATCAACAGCCCGTTCGTGGCGCAGCTGTTCCAGCGGCTGCTCAAGTTCGGGCGGCGCCTCGGCCTGTCCTTCGTCGCGGTGGTCCACCACCTCTCGGACGTGGTGGACGGGGCGGCGGCCAAGGAGGCGTCGGCCATTCTGAAGATGGCCTCCACCAGGACGATCTACATGCAGAAGGCCGAGGAGGCCAGATCCACCGGGCGGGTGCTGGGACTGCCGCGCTGGGCCGTCGAGATCATCCCGACGCTGTCACCCGGTATCGCGGTGTGGGACGTCAACGGCAACGTGCAGGTGGTCAAGCACATCATCACGGACGCCGAGCGTCCGCTGGTCTACACCGACCGTGCGATGACGGAGGACGCGGTGGCCGAACGGCACCGGGCCGAGCAGCACCTGGCGGCCGAGCCGCGGAGGTAGCCGGTCCTCGGGGGCGTCCGCCGTGCCCGGGCTGACCCGCCTGATCCGTCTCGCCCGGTCCGTCTCGCCCGGTCCGGTGCGCTGCCGGGTGCTGCCCGGCGCCCGCCGGAGGTTCCGGTTCGTCTCGCGGAAACCTTTTCGCTATGTCAGATCTCCTGACAGCTACGCGCGTTGACCCTAGGCTGCCGTGGTCAACGATTCGCAAAGACCGCGATCAGGGGGAGACACATGTCCGTGTTGAGACACCGCCGGATGGTACTGGCGGCGGCCGCCGCGGGGCTGCTCGGCACCATGTTGGTGCCGGGCGTCGCCGAGGCGCACGGTCACCACAGGCCGGGGACCGAGGACCTCCAGATCCTCGCCATCAACGACTTCCACGGAAACCTGGAGCCTCCGGCCGGGTCCTCCGGCACGATCCAGGAGGTGGACCCGAAGACCGGAAAGGTCGTCTCCACCCCGGCCGGCGGTGTGGAGTACCTGGCCACCGAGCTGCGCCAGGCCCGTCAGGGCCACCCCAACTCGGTCACGGTCGCCGCCGGTGACATCGTCGGCGCCAGCCCGCTGCTCTCCGGCCTGTTCCACGACGAGCCGACCATCGAGGCGATGAACAGGCTCGGCCTGGACGTGACCAGCGTCGGCAACCACGAGTTCGACGAGGGCTCGGCCGAGCTGCTGCGGATGCAGAACGGCGGCTGCCACCCGACCGACGGCTGCTACGTCAAGGGCCGCAAGTTCAAGGGCGCCGAGTTCCAGTACCTGGCCGCCAACGTGACCAGTGAGAAGACCGGCCGCACCGTGCTTCCCCCGTACTGGGTCAAGAACGTGCACGGCGTGAAGGTCGGCTTCATCGGTGTGACCCTGAAGGACACGCCCAACATCGTCACGGCGGAGGGCGTCAAGGGCCTCAAGTTCGCGGACGAGGTCAGCACGGTCAACAGGTACGCCGCGGAGCTCAAGCGCAAGGGCGTCGACTCGATCGTCGCGCTGATCCACGAGGGCGGGTACCCGGCCTCCAGCACGTACAACTACGACTGCGGGCCGGCCGGTCAGGGCATCTCCGGGCCGATCGTCGACATCGCCAGGAAGATCGACCCGGTGGTCGGCGCGATCGTCACCGGCCACACCCACAACTCGTACGCCTGCACCATCCCGGACCCGAACGGCACTCCGCGCTCGGTCACCAGCGCCGCCTCCTTCGGCCGGCTCTACACCGAGATCGACCTGAAGCTGGACAGGCGGACCGGCACCATCGTCCGCCCCTCGGTCACCGCGGCCAACCACGTGGTGCGGCGCGACGTGTCCAAGGCACCGGACATGACCAAGCTGATCGACTACTACGGCAGGATGGCCGCCCCGATCGCCAACCGCGCGATCGGCTACATCGGCGCGGACATCAACGGCCGCGGTTCCACCGCCTACGAGAAGCCGCTCGGTGACGTGATCGCCGATGCCGAGCTGGAGGGGCTCGCGCCCAAGGACAAGGGCGGCGCGCAGATCGCCTTCATGAACCCCGGCGGCATCCGCTCGGATCTGGTCTACAAGGCCAGCGGCAGTGAGGGCGACGGGGTGGTGACGTACGGCGAGGCGTTCACCGTGCAGCCGTTCACCAACATGATGCAGGTCAAGACGTTGACGGGAGCCCAGCTCGTCCAGCTGCTCCAGCAGCAGGTGAGCGGTCCGAACACCCAGGCGCCGAAGATCCTCCAGCCTTCGGCCGGCCTGACCTACACCCTCGACCTCACCAGGACCGGCGCCGACCGGATCGTGGCCGACACGGTCAGGCTGAACGGCTCCCCGATCGACCCGGCGGCCTCCTACCGGGTCGCGGCCAACGAGTTCCTGGCCGGCGGCGGCGACGGCTTCCCGGCCTTCGCGGCCGGTACCGACAAGCTGGTGGGCGCCTCCGACCTGGACGTCTTCACCGCCTACCTCGGTGCGCACAGCAAGGCAGGTGCCCCGCTGGCCGTCCCGGCGCAGGACCGGATCAAGATCATCGGAACGGGCCAGGACAAGGACTGACACCGGGCCGGGACAAGGGCTGACGCACGGCCGGGACAAGGGCCGGGTACAGGGGCGGGGTGCCTTCGGGCGCCCCGCCCCTGCGGCTCACTGCGGCACGTCGGACTGGCCCGGCAGCCGGACGGTGGCCAGCGTGCCGGGGCCGCCGTCCGGCGCCGGTCCCAGGGCGACCTCGCCCCCGGCGTCCTTGACGGTCTGCGCGACGATCGACAGCCCAAGTCCCGAACCGGGGAGCTGACGGGAGGACGGCGAGCGCCAGAACCGGTCGAAGACGTACGGCAGTTCGTCCGGCGGGATGCCGGGGCCGTGGTCGCGGACGGTCAACGTGCCCTGGCACAGGCCGACTTCGATGGTGCCGCCGGGCGGTGAGTACTTGACCGCGTTGTCCAGCAGGTTGATCACGGCGCGTTCCAGCGCCGGGCCGTCCCCGTGGACGTACCAGGGGTCCGTCGCGACCGCGAACTCGAGGCTGGGGCCGCGCAGTTTCGCCCGGTCGACGGCGCGGGCGGCGATGTCGTGCAGGGCCAGCACGGTCAGGTTCTGCCCCGGCTTGGGGGAGTCCGGGCGGGAGAGCTGGAGCAGATCGCCGATCAGCAGGGTGAGTTCCTGCATCTGCGCCTTCATGTTGCCCAGCAGTTTGGTGCGGGTGGCGGGCGGGAGCGGCCGGCCGGTTTCGTCGCTGCGGATCAGCAGGTCGACGTTGGTGCGCAGGGAGGTGAGCGGGGTGCGCAGCTCGTGCCCGGCGTCGGCGATCAGACGGGTCTGCCGCTCACGGGAGTTGAGCAGCGCGGTGGACATCGAGTTGAAGGAGGCCGCCAGCCGGGCGATCTCGTCGTCGCCCTGGACCGGGATGGTGGTGCCGACCTCCTCGGTCCGGGCGATGTGCTCGACCACGTCGGTGAGCTGGTCCACCGGCTTGAGCGCCTGCCGGGCCACCACTCGCCCGGTCAGCCAGGCCCCGACCACACCGAGCCCGGCCACACCGATCAGGACCAGGCCGAGGCCGCGCAGGGTGTTCTCGACGCTGTCCATGGAGCTGGCGGTGAGCAGGATGAACTCCGCGCCCCTGTCGTCGGTGTAGTGACCGTAGCGGACCATGAGCGGATTGCCGTCCGCGTCGTTGCCGCTGCGGAACTCGAACTGCCCGGGGCCGAAGCCGAGCGCGGAGAAGTCGGCCGGTGACGGGACGATCCCCTTCGACGCACCGGCCGGCAGACACACGCTGCTGCCGTCGGCGGTCACCAGCTCGGTGTTCCACTGGTAGAAGTTGCCGTGCCCGGGACCCGGTTTGGTCGGACGGCCGGCGAAGAGCTCGGCGTTGTTGGCCTGGGTGGCGGTCTGGGCCGCCAACGCGGTGGGGCCGCAGTTCGCCTTCGGCCAGTCCTGGCTGCGGACGACGCCGCCAGGCCCGGTCGGCGCCAGCGGAGCCAGTGAGAGGTTGTGCCTGACCTGCTCGTAGAGCCGGTCCTTGACCACGAACCAGCAGGCCAGTGCCGACAGTGCGATGGTGACCGCCACGGCGGCGGCGGTGAGCATGGCCAGCCGGCTCCGCAGGGAGCGGGAGCGGAACCAGCCGGTCAGCCGGTGGAGCAGTCTCACGCTGCGGCGCCCGCTGCGGTGCGCAGGGCGTAGCCGACACCGCGGACGGTCTGGATGAGGCGGGGCATGCCGCCCTGCTCGGTCTTGCGGCGCAGGTACATGACGTACACGTCCAGCGAGTTGGAGGACGGCTCGAAGTCGAAGCCCCAGACCGCCTTGAGGATCTGCTCGCGGGTCAGGACCTGGCGGGGGTGCGAGAGGAACATCTCCAGCAGCATGAACTCGGTGCGGGTGAGCTCGATCGGCTTGCCCTCCCGGGTCACCTCGCGGGTGGCGGTGTTCATCCGCAGGCCGCCGAAGGCGAGAACGTCGCTGTCGTTCTCGTCGACGGCGGCTCGGGCGGCGGCCTCGTTGGCGATGGCGTTGCGGCGCAGCAGGGCCCGCACCCGGGCGAGCAGCTCGTCCAGTTCGAAGGGCTTGGCGAGGTAGTCGTCGGCGCCGACGTCCAGGCCGGTGACCCGGTCGCCGACGGCGTCGCGGGCGGTGAGCATCAGGACCGGGGCGGTGTCGCCCCTGGCCCGCATC
This sequence comes from Kitasatospora sp. NPDC056138, assembly GCF_042264695.1. Lineage (NCBI taxonomy): Bacteria > Bacillati > Actinomycetota > Actinomycetes > Kitasatosporales > Streptomycetaceae > Kitasatospora > Kitasatospora sp. NPDC056138. The sequence continues at coordinate 26,496 of NZ_JBHJVK010000018.1, forward strand.
CGGCGGACGGCGGTGAGGCCGTCCATCCGGGGCATCATGATGTCGAGCAGGACGAGGTCGGGCCGGTCGCGGTCGACGGCGTCCAGCGCCTCGTAGCCGTCGGTGGCGGTGATGACGTCGTAGCCCTCGAAGGCGAGGCTGCTCTCCAGGGCGTCCCGCAGGGCGGGCTCGTCGTCGACCACGAGGACACGGGCGGTGGAGCCCGGGGCCTCGGCAGAGGTGCGGTCGTCGGCGGGGGGAGTCATGGGCTGCGGCCCTTTCTTCGTCCGGGTGTCCTGTGCAATTGTCCGTCGGGCGGGCCGGGAATCCGGCCCGTTCTCACACCTAGATGGTCTGGCCGGCCTGGAGCTTGGGCAGGACCTGCTTGATGGCGTTGATCGGGATCGAGAAACCGAGGCCGACGCTGCCCTCGCTGCCGGAGCCGGAGCCGGAGTTGCTGTCCGAGTACATCGCCGAGTTGAGGCCGATCACCTGGCCGCCGGCGTTGATCAGCGGGCCGCCGGAGTTCCCGGGGTTGAGCGCGGCGTCGGTCTGCAGGGCCTTGTAGGTGGCGGTGTCCCCGCCGGCGGGGGCGGAGTCGGTGCGCTGGCCGGGCAGGAACGGGAAGCCGAAGCCGCCGTTGCCGCGGGTGGAGCCCTCGTCGACCTGGACGGTGACCGGCCGGTTCTTCGCGCTGATGATGCCGGAGGTGACCGTGCCGGTGAGGCCCTCGGGGTTGCCGATGGCGACCACCGGGTCGCCGACCTGCATGCTGTCGGAGTCGCCCAGGGTGGCGGGGGCGAGGCCGCTGGCACCGGAGGCGTCGATCACCGCGACGTCCATGGACTTGTCGCTGCCGGTGACGGTGGCGCTCGCGGTGGTGCCGTTGTGGAAGGTGACGGTGATCTGGCCGTCCTCGCTGACCGCACCGGAGATGACGTGGTAGTTGGTGAGGATCTGGCCACCGGAGGTGAGGATCACGCCGGTGCCGGTCGCGGTGCCGGTGCTGGTCTTCACGGTGATCTGGACGACGCTCGGGGAGACGGCGGCGGCTATCGCGGCCACGTTCCCGCTGGAGGTCGCGGAGACCGGGCTGACCGCGGTGGACGAGGACGCGGTGGTGGCGGCCGCCCGGTGGTCGACGAGCGCGCCCCCGGCGGCTCCGCCGAGCACGGCCGCGACCGCGGCCACGGCGGTGACCAGGGCGAGCCGTCCCTTGAGGAAGCCGCGCCCGGCGTGCCGGACCGGTGCCTGCGGCCCGGTGGCCGGGAGCTCGGCGGTCGGGAACCCGGTGGCCTGGGCCTGCGGCTGCTCGGGCTGGGGCCAGTGGCCGAAGCGGTATGAAGCGGTGCTGTCCGACCCGGTGCTGTACGGACCGGTGGCCGCCTGCTCTTCGTTGGTGCGGTGCTGATCGCTCATGGACCCAAGGTCCGCCCGCTGCATGAAGATCCGGTGAGAACCGGGTCAGAAGCGGCCGAGAAGCCTGTTGACTTCTCATAAAGCCAGGTCAGCGTGCGGATCACCGGGCCCGGTCGGCCACTTTGGCCAGGTCGGCCACTTCGGCCGGGACGGCGGGGACGGCCAGGTCAGCCGGCCGCGGGGTCGTTGCAGCCGCAGGAACGCCGTACCACCAGGCGCGACGGGAACTTGCGCACCCGCTCGGTGTCGGAGCCCGGGACCATCAGCGAGTCGTCCAGCACCAGGTCGACCGCGGCCCGCGCCATCGCGTCGCGGTCGGAGGCCACGGTGGTCAGCGGCGGGTCGACGAAGGCCGCCTCGGGCACGTCGTCGTAGCCGGCCACCGCGAGGTCCTCCGGCACGCGCAGCCCGACCTCGCGGGCCGCCCGCAGGACGCCGATCGCCTGGTCGTCGGTGGAGCAGAAGATGGCCGGCGGCCGGTCGGGGGAGCGCAGCAGTTCCAGCGCGACCTGGTAGGTGCCGTAGCGGTTGAACGGCGCGTCGAGCAGGTACGGCTCGGTGGGCAGGTCGTGCGCGTCCATGGCCCGCTGCCAGCCCTCGACGTGGTCGATGACCGGGTCGCCGGGTGCGGGGGCCTCCACCGGGCCGCCGAAGCAGACCACGTACGGGTGGCCGTGGTGCTCCAGCAGGTGCCGGACGGCCAGCTCGGCCCCGGCCACGTCGTCGCTGACCACCGCGACGTCGTCGATCGCCTCGGGGCGGCGGTGCAGCAGCACCACCTTGGCGCCCTCCATGGCGGCGAACTCCTCGGCCGCGCGCTGCGAGGGGCCCTGGCTGACCAGGATCAGGCCGGAGACCCGCATCCCGAGGAAGGCGCGGACGTAGTGCACCTCGCGGTCGTCCACGTAGTCGGAGTTGCCGATCAGCACCAGCTTGCCGCGCTCGGAGGCGGCGCGTTCCACGGCGTGGGCCATCTCGGCGAAGAACGGCTGGCGGGCGTCGGGGACGACCATGCCGATCAGGTTGGTGCGGCGGGAGGCCATCGCCTGGGCGACACTGTTCGGCCGGTAGCCGAGCTGGTCGATCGCGGCGAGCACCTTCTCCTTGGTCGCGGGCGCGACCGGCCGCGGCCCGTTGTTGATGACGTAGCTGACGACCGCCGTCGAGGTCCCAGCCAGTCGGGCTACATCGTCGCGCGTCACCTTGGCCACGCAGGGAGTCTACGCGGGTCGCGCGACAGCGGTATGAGCAGTGTCACGGAAGCCGGAATTCCGCAACCGCAAGCCGGTGCAGAACCGGACAAGCCGGGCGGCCGCCGTCCGTCGCGACCGCTCGGCCCGGCGCTCAGACCTCCTGCGCGGCCGGCACCCGGGGGGCCTCGGCGCCCGGACGCTCGCCCTTGTCCGGAACCGTCGGCACCACGAACCGGTAGCCGACGTTGCGGACGGTGCCGATCAGCTGTTCGTGCTCCACACCCAGCTTGGCCCGCAGCCGACGGACGTGGACGTCGACCGTGCGGGTGCCCCCGAAGTAGTCGTAGCCCCAGACCTCCTGCAGCAGCTGCGCCCGGGTGAAGACCCGGCCGGGGTGCTGCGCGAGGTACTTGAGCAGCTCGAACTCCTTGAAGGTGAGGTCCAGCACCCGGCCCTTGAGCTTGGCCGAGTACGTGGCCTCGTCCACCGAGAGGTCACCGTTGCGGATCTCCATCGGACTGTCGTCCGCCACCACCTGGAGGCGCCCCATGGCCAGGCGCAGCCGGGCCTCGACCTCGGCGGGCCCGGCGGTGTCCAGCAGGACGTCGTCGATTCCCCACTCGGCGGTGACGGCGGCCAGTCCGCCCTCGGTGACCACCAGGATCAGCGGGCAGCCGATCCCGGTGGAGCGCAGCAGCTGGCACAGGCTGCGGATCTGCGGCAGGTCACGGCGTCCGTCGACCAGGATCACGTCGGCGCTCGGCGTGTCGACCAGGGCGGAGCCCTCGGCGGGTGCCACCCGGACGTTGTGCAGCAGCAGTCCGAGGGCGGGCAGTACCTCGGCGGACGGCTGCAGTGCGTTGGTGAGGAGCAGAAGAGAACTCATACCCGGTGGTCCCCTTTCCGGGTCGTCGCGGTCGCAGCGGTGCGGCTGCCGCCACAGCCGGCAGTGGCAGCTGCGAAGTGAGAGTGAGGTGGGGGAGGACCGTCCACCGGAGGCGTTCCGGCCGATTCGGCAGCGCTCAGGGCAGCACGGGGCGCGTGCCGGAGGTCCCGCAACCCCTGGTACTCCGTCCGTGCCCTGCTCATCCGCGAACCTTCCGGGTCTGCTCCCGCACCGGATGGCGGCCGGAGCTGGTACTGGCACCCCGGTGCGCCGCGAGCACGTCGTTGTGCCGCTGCGCGGGGTGGTCCTCGTGGCCGGCGCGGGTGGGGCGCCGACGGTGAGGACATCCGTGGTGGTCGTCCTGAATGCACAAAAGGACCCGGGGGCGACTCTGCCCGGATCCCTTACGTTCACGAGAATAGCCGACCGCTCTGCGCAGGGGGAGGGCGTCTCACCGTCGGGTGGGCCACACGGCCGTGACTCCGTCAGCTCCCGGCGCGTTCGACGGCGGCCGGGCTTGGTGTCCCCTTGACCGGGACCTGACCTGCCCCTGACCCTCGTCCGCCCCGGCGCGGCCCGGCCCGAGCAGGGCGGTTCCCGGTCGGGGGCCCGGCTCGGCCATCATGGGAGCCGCACCGGCCGCACGGTACGTGTACACCGAACAGTGGGCGGCCCGGCACGGAGCCGGGCGGCCGCACCGGGCGAGGACGACGAGGAGGGTTGCCATGGTCGCAGCCACCAATGCCGACGACGCGCCCATCTCACCCGTGCGAGTGACGTCACCTGCGCGAGTGACGGTGGACGGGGGCGCCCGGGTGACCGGGACCATCCGCTACTGGGCCGCCGCCAAGGCCGCGGCCGGAACCGCCGAGGAGCCGTACCTGGCCGCGACGCTCGCTGAAGCACTCGCCGCGGCGCGCGCCCGGCACGCAGGCCGTCCGCGCCTGCTCCAGGTGCTCGACCACTGCTCCTACCTGGTGGACGGGGAGCAGGTCGGCAGCCGGGAGCACGCGGGGGTCGCGCTCACCGAGGGCGGCACGGTCGAGATACTCCCGCCGTTCGCGGGCGGGTGAGCCCCGGGGGTGCCAACAGATGGGGGCGCGGGGAGCCGCATGGCCGAATCGCGGTTGCGGTTTCCCGGCCCCCGTTCCCACTCCCTGCGGCTGCCGGGTGGCAGCCGCGCACCGGGCTGCCGAGCGGCCGGTGGTACGCCCGGCGGGCGGAACCGTCCCCGGGCTCGGATCGTCGTACGTCCGTACAGTGCACGGACCGGACGAGGACGAGGGGCGTGGAATGCGCGGCTTGCTCAAGCTGATCATCGGCCTGGTGGCCCTGGTCGGGCTGCTGGTGGGCGCCGACCGGATCGCGGTCGGCGTGGCGCAGGACGAGGCCGCCGACAAGCTGGCCGGCAGCGGGGTGATCAGCGGCCGTCCGACGGTCAGGATCGACGGGTTCCCCTTCCTCACCCAGGCGGTGGCGGGCCGCTTCGACAGCGTCCGGCTCTCGGGCGAGGGCGTGACGGTCAGCGACGGCCGGGAGCAGGTACCGCTGCGTTCGTTCAGCGTGCGGCTGTCCGGGGTCGAGGTCGGCAGCAACTACCGCAGCGCCACCGTGCACAGTGGCAGCGGCAGCGGTGTCGTCTCGTACGCCGACGTGGCCCGGCTGGTCTCGGGCGGCGAGCAGATCGAGCTCTCCTACGCGGGTCCCGGCACGGTGAAGGCCACGGTCGGCGGGGTCCCGATCGGCCAGGGCAACGTGCACAGCAAGGGCAACACCATCACCGCCGACGGATTCCAACTCGGCGCGCTGGGTTCGCTGTTGAACGGCGCGGCGAACGGCGTGCTGGGTCCGCGCAGCTTCACCCTGACCAACCTGCCGGCCGGGCTCGGCCTGCAGAGCGCGACCCCTCAGCAGGATGGGCTGAAGCTCTCCTTCCAGGGCAGCGACGTCAAGCTGATCGGCTGAGACCGGCGGCGCACGGGGGCGGCGTCGGCCGAAGAGGCCGCCCCGTCCGAACGATCGTTCCCGTTCCGCTCTGCGAGACGCGCTGTCCAGCGATGCTCCCTCCGATGGCCTCGCTCCGCCCTTTCGGCGATCCCGGAGTAGCGCCGGTGAAACCTCGGCGGCAGGGAAAACCCCAATATCTCAGCATTCGAAACATCTCATCTCAATATTCGAAACACTGATGACAGCGGCCCGGGCTTGTCCCTAGCATCGTCGGCATGAAGCGACAGGCGGAACTCACGAAGCGGCGGGCGGTAGACCTGTGCCGCGTGGCCGCCTGCCTGTGTCGAATGCGCTGACCGGGCGGTTCTGACCGGCAGTCCCGGCCCGCCCAACCCCTTGCCACCGGCCTGAACTGGCACTCTGCCGCCCAGGGCCACCCGGCACCTCTGCATCTGAGCACGGCACGACCCGCAACCGCCCTGTCTCGACATCTGGACAGATGTACGGACGGGAAGCAGCCGAGCACCTCCCCAGCAGCCTTCCGCCAACCGCCCCCGGATGGAGAACCCCCATGAGCCGCAGCGACGTCCTGGTCGACGCCGACTGGGTCCAGGCCCGCCTGGACGACCCGAAGGTCGTCATCGTCGAGGTCGACGAGGACACCTCGGCGTACGAGAAGAACCACATCCGCAACGCCGTCCGGATCGACTGGAAGCGGGACCTCCAGGACCCGGTCCGCCGCGACTTCGTCGACCAGGCCGGCTTCGAGGCGCTGCTGAGTGCCAAGGGCATCGCCAACGACGACACCGTGGTGCTCTACGGCGGCAACAACAACTGGTTCGCCTCGTACGCCTACTGGTACTTCAAGCTGTACGGCCACGGTGACGTCCGCCTGCTGGACGGCGGCCGCAAGAAGTGGGAGCTGGACTCCCGGGAGCTGGTCGCCGAGGTGCCCTCGCGTGCCGCGACCGAGTACCGCGCCCAGGCCCAGGACAGCTCGATCCGCGCCTTCCGTGACGACGTGCTGGCCGCGATCGGCAACCTGAACCTGGTCGACGTCCGTTCGCCCGACGAGTTCAGCGGCAAGCTGCTCGCCCCGGCGCACCTCCCGCAGGAGCAGTCGCAGCGTCCGGGCCACGTCCCGTCCGCCCGCAACATCCCGTGGGCCAAGAACGCCAACGACGACGGCACCTTCAAGAGCGACGAGGAGCTCACGGCCCTCTACGCGGGCGAGGGCGTCGACCTGGCCAAGGACACCATCGCGTACTGCCGGATCGGCGAGCGCTCGGCGCTCACCTGGTTCGTGCTGCACGAGCTGCTCGGCCAGCAGAACGTGAAGAACTACGACGGTTCCTGGACCGAGTACGGCAGCCTGGTCGGCGTGCCGATCGAGCTCGGCAACTGAAGTCACCGGCCCGACACCGGTAAGCAGAGGAGAGACAGACATGTGCGGTGCGAAGGCCGGCGGCCCGGACCTGGCAGGAGTTGACGTGGCCAAGGAAACGATCATCCAGGGTTCCGTGACCCGCAACGGCGAGCCGGTCAACGGCTACGTCCGGCTGCTGGACGACAACGGTGACTTCACCGCCGAGGTGCCCACCTCGGCCACCGGGCAGTTCCGCTTCTTTGCCCGCCCGGGCAAGTGGACGCTGCGCGCGCTGGTGCCGGGTGCGACCGTGGACCGCGTGGTGCACGCCTCCCTCGGCGCCCAGACCGAGGTCCCGATCGCGGTCTGACCCGACCCGACGAGAGCGCGCCTGTGGGCCCCTGCCGTGGCGGGGGCCCACAGTCATACCCTGAAGGCGTGCAGGCACACCAGCGCCACGTCCGCTACTTCGTCATGATGGGCATCTGCATCGGCATGTTCGTCCTGGCGTGGGGCGTGGTGCGGTTCTGGTCGGTGCCGGCCGCGATCGGCATGTGCCTGGTCGCCATGGTCATCCCGCCGCTGGCGGCCGTCTTCGCCAACAGGCGCGACCCCGAGGACGACTGGTGGAACGACCCGCGCTGGGACGACCCGAAGTGGGAGGACCCGGGCCACGACCGGGACCGCCCCGACCGCGAGCCGCGCCCCTGAGGGCTCAGTAGACCAGCGCCTGGACGCCGTCGGCCATGATCTCGCTGACGAAGACCTGGGCGCCCGCGATCCGGACACCGTCCAGGGTGTCCTTCTCGGTGATCCCGCGCCGCACCGCGCACTGGGTGCAGAGCGTGACCGTGCCCGCCGCCAGGACCGACTCCAGCAGGTCGGGCAGCGGTGCGGCGTGCGGCAGTTCGAACTCCGCCGCGCGCCCGGGCAGCGCGAACCAGGAGGACTCACCGGTGAGCCAGAGCGAGACCTCGACCCCGCTGGCGACCGCGACCGCCGCCACCGTGAACGCCTGCGAGCAGCGCTCCGGCGCGTCGGCCCCGGCCGTGACCTTGATGACCAGCTTCTTCGTCATGACGCCACCATAGCGACGTGAAGTCGGGGCTCGCCGAGACCCGGGGATCACCGGCCGATAGACTCTGCGCCGTCGTACTGTCCGCCATCCCCGCTACTGGGAGCGTCCCGTGACCGGTCTCGAAATCTTCTTCGACAGCCTGCTGGCTCTCATGGCCGTGCTGATCACCTGGTTCGCCATCTTCTCCGTGATGAAGCTCTACCAGGGCCAGCGCTGACCTCGGCTGCCGTACGGTTGACGTAGTCCACTACGTAGTCCATCACCGACGACAGCGACCAGGAACATGATCGAGATCCCCTCTGACCTCCACAAGGACGTCGTCCCGCTGGCCTTCCTCCTGGGTACCTGGGAGGGCGCGGGCGTCTACGACTTCCCCGGCACGGAGAAGTGCAACTTCGGCCAGGAGATCATCTTCCGGCACGACGGCCGCCCCTTCCTGGAGTTCCGCTCCCGCACCTGGGTGCTGAACAACGAGGGTGAGAAGCTGCACCCGCTGGAGACCGAGCACGGCTTCTGGCGGATCACCAGCAACCAGCACGGCACCAGCGGTGAGCGCGAGATCGAGGTCTCCTCGGTCCGCGACGACGGCACCGTCGAGATCTGGTACGGCAAGCTGCACGACGGCAAGCCGCAGATCGACGTCGCCACCGACGCGGTCGCCCGGATCGAGGGTGCGGCCCCGTACAGCGGCGGCAAGCGGCTCTACGGCATGGTGAACGAGGAACTGCTCTGGGTCGGCGAGAAGTCCGCCCCCGAGGTGCCGCTGCGGCCGTACATGTCGGCCCAGCTCAAGAAGGTCCTCAACCAGGCCAAGCTGATCCAGGACATCGCGGACCTCCCGGACGACGGCATCGCCTTCTTCCGCTGAGCACCAGCGCACGGTGTACGAGGTAGGGACCGGTCGGACGGCCGGTCCCTACACTTGTCTCACGACCTCGAACCGGGCAGGGACACCACCGTGGCGAACACCGAAACTCCCACCGACTGGAAGACCGACCTGCGCGAGCGCGGCTACCGCCTCACCCCGCAGCGTCAGCTGGTGCTGGAAGCGGTCGACGTGCTCGACCACGCCACGCCCGACGAGATCCTCTGCCAGGTCAGGAAGACCGCCAGCGGGGTCAACATCTCCACCGTGTACCGGACGCTGGAGCTGCTGGAGGAGCTCGGGCTGGTCTCGCACGCCCACCTCGGCCACGGCGCCCCCACCTACCACCTGGCGGGCCGGCACACCCATCTGCACCTGGTCTGCCGGGACTGCGAGAAGGTCACCGAGACCGACACCGCGATCGCCGCGCCGCTGATCGACAGCCTGCGCGCGGAGCACGGGTTCGACACCGACCTCAAGCACTTCGCCATCTTCGGCCGCTGCGCCGACTGCACCGCCAAGGCGGCCGGGGAGCAGTCGTAAGCTGACCGGTATGACCGGTACCAAGAGCCCGCTGCTTGCCCTGCCCGGCGCCGTCCCCGCCGAAGGCCCCGACGAGGGCGTGGCCGCCCACTACGGCGACATCTTCCGTGAGCAGCGCCGACTGGCCGCGGGCGAGGGCTTCGTGGACCTCTCGCACCGCGGCGTGCTCACCGTCACCGGCGAGGACCGGCTCTCCTGGCTGCACCTGCTGCTCACCCAGCACGTCAGCCAGCTCCCGCCGCAGCAGGCCACCGAGGCGCTGATCCTGTCCCCGAACGGGCACGTCGAGCACGCCCTCTACCTGGTGGACGACGGCAGCACCCTCTGGGCGCACGTCGAGCCGGGCACCCAGGCGGCGCTGATCGCGTACCTGGAGAGCATGAAGTTCTTCTACCGGGTGGAGGTCACGGACGCGACCGCCGACTACGCGGTGGTCCACCTCCCCGGCGGTTCCACCGCCTCGCTCGAAGGTGCCGCCGCCGTCCGCGAACTCCCCTACGGGAGCGACCTGTTCGTGCCGCGCGCGGAGCTGGCGAAGCTCGCCGCCGGCTACGGTCCGGCCGCCGGGGTCTGGGCGTACGAGGCGCTGCGGATCGAGGCCCACCGCCCGCGGCTCGGCTTCGAGACCGACCACCGCACCATCCCGCACGAGGTGGACTGGCTGACCAGCGCCGTCCACCTGCAGAAGGGCTGCTACCGGGGCCAGGAGACGGTCGCCCGGGTGCACAACCTGGGCCGCCCGCCGCGCCGCCTGGTCTTCCTGCACCTGGACGGCCTGGAGGAGACGCTGCCGCCGCACGGCACCGAGGTCCGGCTGGCGAGCGACCCGGACGGGCGCGCGCTCGGCTTCGTGACCTCCTCGGCGCGGCATCACGAGCTGGGCCCGATCGCGTTGGCGATCGTCAAGCGGAACGTCCCGGTGGACGCGCCGCTGCTGGCTGGTACGGTGCCGGCCGCGCAGGAGGTCGTGGTGCCGCAGTAGGCCCCGGCGGTGCCGCTGCGGCCGGTGGTGGCGCCGGGTGGTGGTGGCGCGGGGCGGCGGAGCGGTGGCGGACGGCGAACCGGTGGCGGTCCGGTGGTGGGTCAGATCTCCAGCTGGACCGTGAACGGGCCGTCGTTCACCAGGGCGACCTTCATGTCCGCGCCGAACCGGCCGGTCTCCACCGTGGCGCCGAGCGCCCGCAGTTCGGCCACCACGGCGTCCACCAACGGCTCGGCGAGCGGGCCGGGCGCGGCGGCGTTCCAGGTGGGGCGGCGGCCCTTGCGGGCGTCCCCGTACAGCGTGAACTGACTGATCACCAGCAGTGGTGCGCCGAGGTCCGAGCACGACTGCTCGGCCGGCTTGTCGGCCGGCCCGGCTCCGGGTGCCGCCGTGTCGGCGGGCCCCTCGGCCGACGGGACCGCTCCGCCGTCGAACAGGCGCAGCGTCCAGAGTTTGCGGGCCAGTTGGGCCGCCTTGGCGGGGGTGTCGTCGTGGGTCACGCCGACCAGGACGCAGAGCCCCGGCCCCTCGATCGATCCGACGGTCTCGCCGTCCACCGTCACGGTGGCCTCGGCCACCCGCTGCACCACTGCTCGCATGCGGCCATTCTGCCGGAGGCGTGCACGGGCATGGTGCGCGTCTGCCGGAGGCGTGCACGGGCATGGTGCACGCCGGGGTGAAACAACGCGCGCCGGTAGCGGCCCGGTACTGCCCGCGGATCACCCTCTTCGTATCAGCCACCCCGCTTCGCCAGAGGGCCGTTCGGGTGGCCGACCGGTGCACCGGCCGGGCCCGGGGTGGCACGCTGTGGGCGGCAGGAAGGCGCAGCAAGGCGCAGGAAGGCACGGACCCGCCGCGTTCGAACTGGTCGAACATCCGTTCCGGCCGGGGTAGCCCGAGCGGGTGGTACCGGCGCCCCGGGGGAACCCCTCGGGGGCAGCTCGACGTGCTCCAGGGCGGGGTCGTGCGCGCACCGGCGGTACGCGGTGCCCGGTGGGCGGACGCGGGACGGGATTCGGACAGCGTGACCAGGACAGCGGTAGGTGGTTGGTTGATGGACGCGAGCAGCACGGCCCACGATCAGTCGTACGGGTTCGCCGAGCCGGGGGCGGCGCAGGCCGATCCGGTGGCGGTGGCGCAGGAGCCGCCTGCGTGGTCCGACCTCGCCGGGCTGGACCTGGAGGAGCTGCGGATGCTCCGTCGGGACGCCCAGGAGCAGGAGGCCGACCTCTCGTACCTCCGCCGTCTGCTGCAGGGGCGGCTCGACATCCTGCAGGCCGAGCTCGAACGGCGCCGGGTGCACCCCGGTGCCGCGGCGGGCGCCCCGGCCGGCAGGGAGACCGGCGACGGGTGCGCGGAGGCCGGCGCCGAGCCGGTGGCCCTGCTGGACCGGCTGGCGGCGATCCTCGCGGACGCCCCCTCGGTCGTGCGCCGGCCCGCCCGGCACGTCACCCTCGGGCCGCCGCGCGGCGAGCAGTACCAGCGCGAGGCCGACGCCCTGATCGGCGACGTCCAGCTGGCCGACCTGGCCGCCCACCCCACCGCGGATCTGCTGGCCGCCGTCGAACGGCTGGCCGAGCACGAGCGGGAGGTCTCGGGCCGGCGGCAGATTCTGCAGCGGACGGCGGACGGCTGCAGCGCCGAGATGACCCGCAGGTACCGTGAAGGGGAGGCGCGGGTCGAGGACCTGCTCGCAGGCGGCTGACCTGCGGGAAGGGACGGGGGCGGCCGGCGCACACCGTCCACCTTCCCGGCCCCCTCATCGTGGAGCAACACCGATGTCGCAGCCTGCTGCCACCCTGCCCGTCCTCGCCGAGGTCATACGCTCCGGCTTCGTCGAGGGTCGCCACCACGGATCGCTGGTGCTGCTCGCGGCCGACGGCTCCGTGGAACTCGCGCTCGGACGCCCGGACACCCCGGTCTTCCCCCGCTCCACCGCCAAGCCCTTCCAGGCCGTGGCCACCCTGCGGGCCGGTCTGGCGATCGGGGGCGAACTGCTCGCGCTCGCGGCCTCCAGCCACTCCGCGGAACCGTTCCACCGCGACGCGGTGCGGGAGATCCTGCACGGCGCAGGACTCACCGAGGACGCCCTCCGGACCCCCGCCGACCTCCCGCTCGACCAGGTCGAGGCCGAGGCGCTGCTCGGCGGTGGCGGGCGGCGCAGCCCGATCATGATGGACTGCTCCGGCAAGCACGCCGGCTGGCTGGCCGCCTGCGTGGCCAACGGCTGGGACACCGAGAGCTACCTCGACCCGGCTCACCCGATCCAGCAGCTGGCCCAGGAGGCGCTGGCCGAGGCCACCGGCGAGACCGCGACGCACCTGGGCGTCGACGGCTGCGGCGCTCCTCTGCTGGCCGTCTCGCTCACCGGTCTGGCCCGTGGCTACCGCGCGCTGGTGCTCGCCGAGCCCGGCACCGAGCAGCGTCTGGTCGCCGACGCGATGCGCGCCCACCCCGAGTTCGTCGCCGGCACCCGCCGTGCCGACACCTGGCTGATGCGGGCCGTGCCCGGGGTGCTGTCCAAGATGGGGGCCGAGGCCGTCCAGGTGGTGGCGCTGCCGGACGGCCGGGCCCTGGCGTTCAAGGTGGACGACGGTGCGGAGCGGGCCCGGGGGCCGGTGCTGGCCGAGGCACTGCGGCGGCTCGGTGTCCGCGGCGAGGTGCTGGAACGGATCGGTGCCGAACCGCTGCACGGCGGGGGCGCGGTGGTGGGCGAGGTCCGGGCAGCGTTCTGACGGTAGGGCGGCCTTCTGACGGTCCCTGAGCGCGGTCCCCGGGCACGGTTGCGGCAGGCGCCGACCGCGGCGCCGCGGGCCGTCCCGGGTGCGGGCCAGGGCCGGGTGCGGCACGGTGGATCGGGGGAGCTGTGCCGCTACTCAGGTACCCAGGAGACCGCCATGAGCGACCACATCTACCGCGTCACCGAGATCGTCGGGTCCTCGCAGGAGAGCATCGACGCCGCGATCCGCAACGGTGTCGACCGGGCCGCCCGGACGCTGCGCAACCTGGACTGGTTCGAAGTGGTCCAGGTGCGCGGGCACATCGAGGACGGGCAGATCAAGCACTTCCAGGTGGGGCTCAAGGTCGGCTTCCGGCTGGAGGACGAGGACGACTAGGCCCCCGCCGGAGGGTGCCCGCGCGGACCCGCGGCGGGCCGCTCGGGCAGCACCAGGGGCACCCCGGTACGAGGACGCGGCAGCACCTCGACGGGGTGCCCGTGCACCTCGCCCGGCGGCGGCGTGCGCGGGACCTGGGCGGCCGTCCCGCCCGGTGCCGCCCGGCCCCCGGCGGCACCGGCACCGTCCTGCTCCGCCGGTGCCGGTGCCGCAGCGCCGACGGCTCAGGCGCTGAGCGGGTAGCGGCTGTCGAGGTCCGCGAAGACGGCACCGTTGAGCGTGAAGGCGCGCCTGCACTCGTCGACCACCCGGCGGCGCTCGATCTCGTCCATGGCGAGGCCGGCGGTGTCCAGCTTGGCGCGGTAGGCGCGTTTGAAGGCGGCGGGGTTGCCGATCTCCTCGAAGACGTAGAAGTGGACGCCGGCGCCCTTGCGATCGAAGCCCCAGGTCTTCTCGGCGATCCCCCGGATGATCTGACCGCCCGACAGGTCGCCCAGGTAGCGGGTGTAGTGGTGGGCGAGGTAGCCGTTCGGCCAGTCGGCGGTGAGTTCCTCGATCCTGGCGGTGTACGCGGCGGTGGCGGGCAGCGGGCTGAGCCCGGCCCGCCAGCCGGGGCCGCGCAGGTGCTCCAGGTCGCGTTCGAGCGCGGCCGTACGGAACAGCGCGGGATCCACGAACGGGCCGACCACCGGATGCCCCGCCAGTTCGGCGGCCCGGCCCTCCAGTGCCCGGTAGACGAACCAGAGCTGCCCGGACAGCTCGGCGTACGCGTCGCGGCCGAGCCGGCCGCCGAGCAGGTGCGCCATGAAGGAGGACTGCTCGGCTGCTTCGTGCTCGGCGCTGCTGGCGGTGCGCAGCACGGAGGAGAAGGGAGTGGGCGGCTCATGGCTGGGCATGCGGGTCCTCCGGTCCGGTGGGGGCACTGGGCAGGATTGTTATGGTTAGGCTTGCCTAAGTCAACGTCATGCCGACATGGTGTCGGGAAAACCGCCCCCGGCCCAGTGTGCGCCTGCGGGCCCGCCCTGGGAAGGCGGCCCGGAGCCTGGGGGGAGTCCCGGAGCCCGGCCGGCGAGCCCGGGAGCCGACGGCCGGGCAACAGAAAGGCCGGGGCGAGCATCGCTGCTCGCCCCGGCCGGGCGACCCCGCAGAACTCCGACGGACTCCGAAGAACTCCGCAGAACGAGGTCCGAGGTGAGGGGGCTCAGTGGCCGCCCTGCTCCTCCAGGCGCTTGATCGAGGCCTTGATCTCGGCCTCGGCCTCGGTGCGGCCGACCCAGTTGGCACCCTCGACCGACTTGCCGGGCTCCAGGTCCTTGTAGACCTCGAAGAAGTGCTGGATCTCCAGGCGGTCGAACTCCGACACGTGGTGGATGTCGCGCAGGTGCTCCCAGCGCGGGTCGGTCGCCGGGACGCAGAGCAGCTTGTCGTCGCCGCCCGCCTCGTCGGTCATGTGGAACATGCCGATGGCACGGCACTTGATCAGGCAGCCGGGGAAGGTCGGCTCGTCCAGGATGACCAGGGCGTCCAGCGGGTCGCCGTCCTCGCCCAGGGTGCCCTCGACGTAGCCGTAGTCGGCCGGGTAACGGGTCGAGGTGAAGAGCATCCGGTCGAGGCGGAGACGGCCCGTCTCATGGTCGACCTCGTACTTGTTCCGCGAGCCCTTCGGGATCTCGATCAGGACGTCGAACTCCAACGGTTCCTCCAAGGTAGGGACTGACAGAATCCAAGTGTCTCCTACGGCAGGGTGTGCTCAGGAAAGGGGCGGGTCGGTGCAGCGAGGCGCAGGGGTGGGACGCGGGCGCAGAGCGGCGGTCGCGGGGGTGCTGGGCGTGGCCCTGGCCACCGGCGGGCTGACGTCCGGCACGGACCGGGCGTTCGCCCACCCCATCCCGGAGGCGGGCCAGAGCCAGAGCGGCGCGGGGGCGAACCCCAAGGGCCCCACCGGCCACCAGCCCCCCTCGGCCGCAGCGCCGCCCGCCGCGCCGCGCGCGTTCGCCACCGGCGGCCCGGTGCTCGCCGGGCCGGTGGACGGCGCCGGCAGCATGCCCACCACCGCGGGCCTCCAGCGCGACCTGGCCCAGGTCCTGCAGGACAAGGCGCTCGGCGAGATGAACTTCGCCATCGCCGACGGCCACACCGGCCAACTCCTGTACGGCTCCGGCGAGAACGCCCCGGCCACTCCGGCGTCCACCACCAAGCTGCTCACCGCGGTCGCCGCGCTCGCGCTGATCCCGGCCGACGCGCGGATCTCCACCAAGGTCGTCAAGGGCGGTGCCCCGGGGGAGATCACCCTGGTCGGTGGTGGCGACCCGACCGTCACCGGACTGCCGCTCGACCAGATCCGGGTCGGCGGGATGCCCCCGGACGCCGAGTCGGCACCGGCCTCGCTGGCCGAACTGGCCCGGCGGACCGCCACCGCGCTCAAGGCGGCCGGCACCACCACCGTGAAGCTGGGCTACGACACCTCGCTCTACAGCGGCCCGCTCCTGCACAAGCAGCACGACGCGATGAACATCGCCGCCGTGACCCCGCTGATGGTGGACGAGGGCCGGATCGATCCCAAGTCACCGGACGAGGCCCCCGCGCGTGTCTTCGACCCGGCCGAGCAGGCCGCCGACGCCTTCGCCGACCTGCTCAGGGCCCAGGGCATCACGGTGGACGGCAAGGCCGGGCCGGGGTCCGCCGCCGCCGGCGCGCAGCAGGTCGCGGCGGTGGAGTCACCGACCGTGCCGCGCCTGGTCGAACGGATGCTCACCACCTCCGACAACACCCTCGCCGAGGCCATCGCCCGGCAGGCGGCCATCGCCGCCCACCAGCCGGCCAGTTTCGACGGCGCGGTGGCGGCGGTGACCGGGACCGTCCAGAAGCTGGGCGTGCCGATGACCGGCGTCGTCCTCAACGACGGCAGCGGGCTGCACACCGGCAACCTGATCTCGCCGCTGGTCCTCGCCAAGGTGCTCGGTCTCGCCGCCTCGCCCGAACACCCCGAGCTGCGCCCGGTGCTGACCGGCCTTCCGATCGCCGGGTTCACCGGCACTCTGCTCACCCGGTTCGGCGCGGCCTCGGGCGCGCAGAGCGCGGCCGGGATCGTCCGGGCCAAGACCGGCACGCTCGCCGGCAGCGGGGTCTACACCCTGGCCGGGACCACGGTGGACGCCGACGGCCGGGTGCTGGTCTTCGCCTTCATGAGCAAGACGCCCGCCGACGGGTTCGCCACCCGCTCGGCCACCGACCGGATCGTCGCCCGCCTCGCCGCCTGCGGCTGCCACTAGGGCGCGGCTCCGGGGCCCGCGGGAGCGGGCGACCTCTCCCGCGCCCCGGCGCCGGGCCGGGCGCCCCGGCCTGCCCCGGCGCGCCCCTGGCCGAGCGGCGCGTGGACCTGCACGAGCGGCCCGCGGCGCGGGCGCGCGGTTGCTCGCGCCCCCCGGAGTGGTGCGTGGTCGACCGGGATCCAGGGGGACGATCGGCGGGCGCGGGCGGGTGTCTCCCCCCGGCCGCCGCGAGCACGTACGGTGATGGCATGACGAGCGCGAGCAGCGGTGCCGACATGGTCGATTGGGATCTCGCGGTCGCGACGGCGACCCGGCTGGCTCGGCCGGGCCCCGAGGTGACCAGGGACGAGGCCCGCGTGGTGGTCTCCGAACTGCGCAGGCAGGCGCTGGAGGCGGAGGAGCACGTTCGCGAGTTCACCGGTATGCGGTCCAGCAGCCTGGCCTCGGCCGTCGGAACGCCGGTCCTGGTGGTGGACCGGCCGGGCTGGGTGAAGGCCAACGTGGCGGGCTTCAGGACGATCGTCCAGCCGCTGGTGGACAAGCTGCAGGCGCGCCGCCGCGATTCGGCCGGCGCGGCCGTGTTCGGATCGATCGGCGAGAAGGTGACCGGCGTCGAGGTCGGTGCGGTGCTGGCCTTCCTCTCCGTCAAGGTCCTCGGGCAGTACGAGACCTTCGCCCCGGCCGAGCCCGGCCCCCGTCCCGGGTCCGGCTCGCCGGTGACCCCGGACAGCCCGGCGGCGCTCTTCGCCGGGACCGGCGCCGACGCGGAGCCGCCCTCGCCCGGCCCCGGCCGACTGCTGCTGGTGGCGCCGAACATCGTGCAGGTCGAACGCGAACTGGACGTCGACCCGCACGACTTCCGGCTCTGGGTCTGCCTGCACGAGGAGACCCACCGCACCCAGTTCACCGCGGTGCCCTGGCTCCGCGACCACATCCAGTCCGAGGTGCAGTCCTTCCTGGCGCAGACCGACGTGGACCCGGCCGCGCTGCTGGAACGCCTCAAGGACGCCCTCGGCGGCGGCGTGCCGAGCCTCGGCGGCCGGGGTGACGGGTCGGCCCCCGGGACGCTCCTCGACCTGGTCCAGTCGCCCGAGCAGCGGGAGATCCTCGGCCGGCTCACGGCGGTGATGTCACTGCTCGAAGGGCACGCGGACGTCGTCATGGACGGCGTCGGCCCCGCGGTGGTGCCGAGCGTCGCGGAGATCAGGGAGAAGTTCCAGCAGCGCCGCGACCGGGGCGCGGGGCGCCTCGACCTGGTGCTGCGGCGGCTGCTCGGGATGGACGCGAAGCTGCGCCAGTACCAGGACGGCGCGGTCTTCGTCCGGGACGTGGTCGACCGCGTCGGCATGGCCGGCTTCAACCGGGTCTGGACCTCCCCGAACACGCTCCCGACCAAGGAGGAGATCCACAACCCCGCCGCCTGGGTCGCCCGGGTCACCGGCTGAACTCCCCGGCCGGCCCGGCCGCGCGGCGGCCCAGGACGCCCGGCAGCCGCGCGGCCGGGCCGTCGCCGGGCGCGGGGCCGCCCGCCGGGTCCGCGTGTCGCTGGAGGCCCTCCGGGGGCCTGCACGGGGGGTCGTACGGATGGCGCAGACGTACAGATGGGGGTGCATGAACGTTTCTGCATTCACCCGTACGTGGGACCGTGGTCGTACCGGTGGCGCGGGTGGTGTGGCCGGTGCCCGGATTCTGCGACCATCTGTGAGCGCCTGGTGACCGGAAGCTGACAGGGTGTCACGCCCGGCCGGCCCCCTCACCGCCCCGCTCCGTCCCCCAGCTGCCAAGGAGTGCCTCACCGTGGGCCCACACCCCGCTGTCGCGGCGATACGTCTCGCCGTCCGCCGCGCCCTCGCCGAGCTCGCCGCCGAGGCCGGCGTGACTCTCACCGCCCCGGCCCCTCGCACCCACCCCGAGCCCGCGCCGGTCCCGGCCACGAGCAACGTCCCGGTGACCACCGCGGGCAGTGGCGCCCCGGTCGTCCTGCCCGGCGGCCCGCCCGCCGCGACCAGGCTGATCGGGAACGCCCGCCGCCACCCGTCCGGACTGCCCCGCACCCCCGCCGCACCGGGTTCCCCGCTGGTGCTGGTGGCGGTCAGCGGCGGTGCCGACTCGATGGCGCTGGCCATCGCGACCGCTTTCGAGGCGCCCAAACTGGGCCTGCGGGTCGGCGCGGTGACGGTCGACCACGGACTGCAACAGGGATCCGCCGAACGCGCCCAGCAGGTCGCCGACCGCCTGCGCGAGCTGGGTCTCGACCCGGTCGAGGTGATCCCGGTCCACGTCGGTCACCAGGGCGGCCCGGAGAACGCCGCCAGGGACGCGCGGTACGCCGCACTGGACGCCGCCGCCGAGCGCCACCGGTCCATCGCCGTGCTGCTCGGGCACACCCAGGACGACCAGGCCGAGACCGTTCTGCTGGGCCTGGCCCGTGGCTCCGGGGCCCGCTCACTCGCCGGTATGCCCGCGCACAAGGGCCGCTACCGCCGGCCGCTGCTGGAGCTGGACCGGGCCGCCACCCGCCAGGCGTGCGCCGCGCAGTCCATCCCGGTCTGGGACGACCCGCACAACTCCGACCCGGCCTACACCCGCTCCCGGGTCCGCCACGAGGTGCTCCCGGTCCTGGAGAAGCACCTGGGCGCCGGGGTGGTCGAGGCACTGGCCCGTACCGCCCGGCTGTTCCGCGACGACGCCGATGCGCTCGATCAGTGGGCGGCCCTGGCCGAGCGCGACCTCCGTACGGGCGACGGCACGCTGGACGTCGGCAAGCTGTCCGAACTGCCCCCCGCCGTCCGCCGCCGGGTACTGCGCCGGGCGGCGCTGCGGGCGGGCTGTCCGGGCGGTGACCTGTTCGCACGACACCTGGAGACGGTCGATCAGCTGGTCACCGGCTGGCGCGGTCAGGGGCCGCTACACCTACCCGGGGGCGTCGAGGTCACCCGAAGGTGTGGCACGCTGGTCTTTCGGCGACAGAGCGACAGCTGAGCAGTAGGTCGCGGGGCCGTCGCCGACACAGGACCCCGAACGTTTGAGGACGTATCCCCGGTGGATCAGAACGACATGGGCGCCGACCTGGCGAAGGTGCTCATCAGCAAGGACGAGATCGACGCCAAGCTGCTTGAGCTGGCCGAGCGGATCGACCGGGACTACGCCGGGCGCGATCTGCTGATCGTCGGTGTGCTCAAGGGCGCCGTGATGGTCATGGCCGACCTCGCCCGGGTCCTGCACTCGCAGGTCACGATGGACTGGATGGCGGTCTCCTCGTACGGGATGGGCACCAAGTCCTCCGGCGTGGTGCGGATCCTCAAGGACCTGGACACCGACATCGCCGGCCGCGACGTGCTGATCGTCGAGGACATCATCGACTCCGGCCTGACCCTGTCCTGGCTGCTGGGCAACCTGGGTTCGCGCGGCCCGGCCTCGCTGGAGGTCTGCACCCTGCTGCGCAAGCCGGACGCGGCCAAGGTCGAGATCGACGTCAAGTACGTCGGCTTCGACATCCCCAACGAGTTCGTGGTCGGCTACGGCCTGGACTTCCAGGAGAAGCTCCGCAACCTGCCGTTCATCGGCACCCTGGCCCCGCACGTCTACGGTGGCTGACCAGCCGCTGTCCAACGGTTGAAACCGTTGGGGCGACGGGCGGGAACAGGCTGCTGTTCCCGCCCGTTGAGCGGGGGTAGGAAATACGTCGTGTCGTTGTGCTCTCGTCGTGAGCGGGGGTGGCTGCGGTACGGTCCAATTAACCGCTCTTCTCATGAGCACATACCGGATGCGCCGACGGCCCCCAGCCGTGCAGCGCCGTTGAGTGGCAGGAGGGACGGGGCGGCAACGCCCCGCATGGATGGACGTCAAGCGATACTTCCGTGCGCCGATCATGTGGATCGTGCTGGCCGTCCTTGCCGTTGTCGTGCTGATGCAGGTCGTTTCGGACTCGAACGGCTACAAGACGGTGGACACCGGACAGGTCGTCGCAGCGATCGACGCCAAGCAGGTCAAGTCGGCGCAGATCACCACGGGTGATTCGAACACCATCAAGATCCAGCTGAAGGACGGCGCGAAGCTGCCTTCGGCAGGTACCGGCGGCAAGGTGCCCTCCGGCACCAAGTTCCAGGCCTCGTACGTCGGCGACCAGGGTGTGGCCGTGGCCAACACCCTCCAGACGCAGATCAACTCGGGCGACAAGAGCGCGCTGCCCGAGGGCTACACCATCACCCCCGAGAAGCAGTCCACCTTCGTCAGCCTGCTGCTGTCGATGCTGCCGATCGTCATCATCGTCCTGGTCTTCCTGTTCCTGATGAACCAGATGCAGGGCGGCGGCTCCCGGGTCATGCAGTTCGGCAAGTCCAAGGCCAAGCTGCTCACCAAGGACACCCCGAAGACCACCTTCTCGGACGTCGCGGGTGCGGACGAGGCGGTCGAGGAGCTCCACGAGATCAAGGAGTTCCTGCAGGAGCCGGCCAAGTTCCAGGCCGTCGGCGCCAAGATCCCCAAGGGCGTGCTGCTCTACGGCCCGCCCGGTACCGGTAAGACCCTGCTCGCGCGTGCCGTCGCGGGCGAGGCCGGGGTGCCGTTCTACTCGATCTCCGGCTCCGACTTCGTCGAGATGTTCGTCGGCGTGGGTGCCTCCCGCGTCCGCGACCTGTTCGAGCAGGCCAAGGCGAACGCCCCGGCGATCATCTTCGTCGACGAGATCGACGCCGTCGGCCGGCACCGCGGTGCGGGCCTCGGCGGCGGCCACGACGAGCGCGAGCAGACCCTCAACCAGCTGCTGGTCGAGATGGACGGCTTCGACGTCAAGGGCGGCGTGATCCTGATCGCCGCCACCAACCGCCCGGACATCCTGGACCCGGCGCTGCTGCGCCCCGGCCGCTTCGACCGGCAGATCGCCGTCGACCGTCCGGACCTGCAGGGCCGCCTGGAGATCCTCAAGGTCCACCAGAAGGGCAAGCCGATCGCGCCCGACGTCGACCTCTCGGCCGTCGCCAAGCGCACCCCCGGCTTCACCGGTGCCGATCTGTCCAACGTCCTCAACGAGGCCGCGCTGCTGACGGCCCGCTCGGACAAGAAGCTGATCGACAACGGCATCCTGGACGAGGCGATCGACCGCGTCGTGGCGGGTCCGCAGAAGCGCACGCGGATCATGTCCGAGAAGGAGAAGAAGATCACCGCGTACCACGAGGGCGGTCACGCCCTGGTCGCGGCTGCTTCCCCGAACGCCGACCCGGTGCACAAGATCACCATCCTGTCGCGCGGCCGGGCCCTCGGTTACACCATGGTCCTGCCGGACGAGGACAAGTACTCGACGACGCGCAACGAGATGCTCGACCAGCTGGCGTACATGCTGGGCGGGCGAGCGGCGGAGGAACTGGTCTTCCACGACCCGACCACCGGCGCCTCGAACGACATCGAGAAGGCCACCGCGACGGCTCGCGCGATGGTCACCCAGTACGGCATGAGCGAGCGCCTCGGCGCGATCAAGTTCGGTTCGGACTCCTCCGAGCCGTTCCTGGGTCGCGACATGTCCCACCAGCGCGACTACTCGGAAGAGGTCGCCGGGCTGGTGGACGAGGAGGTCAAGAAGCTCATCGAGAACGCGCACAACGAGGCCTGGGAGATCCTGGTCGAGAACCGTGACGTGCTCGACAACCTGGTCCTGGAGCTGCTGGAGAAGGAGACGCTGAACAAGGAGCAGATCGCCGAGATCTTCTCCACGATCGTGAAGCGCCCCGCCCGTCCGGCCTGGACCGGCTCCTCCCGCCGTACGCCGTCCACCCGCCCGCCGGTGCAGTCGCCGAAGGAGCTGGCGCTGACCAACGGCATCGCCGCCTCCGCGGAGACCACCCAGGTGGACATCGTGAAGCTGCCCCCGGTCGCCGGTGACAGCTCGACGGAGAACTGAGCAACCCGTACGGAATGGATGCCGCGCCACCAGGGTTTGTACCCTGGAGGCGCGGCATCCGTGCTGCTCGGACCGCCTACTCGACGACCAGACGACCACAAGCGAGGCACGCATGATCGACCCGGTGACTCTCGACCAGCCCGCGGCAGTCGGGACGTTCGACCAGGAGCGGGCCGAGAAGGCGGTGCGGGAGCTGCTGCTCGCGGTCGGTGAGGACCCGGACCGGGAGGGCCTGCAGGAGACGCCGGCCCGGGTGGCCCGCGCCTACAAGGAGATATTCGCGGGGCTCTGGCAGCAGCCCGAGGACGTCCTGACCACCACCTTCGACCTGGGCCACGACGAGATGGTGCTGGTCAAGGACATCGAGGTGTTCTCCACCTGCGAGCACCACCTGGTCCCGTTCCAGGGTGTCGCACACGTCGGGTACATCCCGTCCACCAGCGGCAAGATCACCGGCCTCTCCAAGCTCGCCCGCCTGGTCGACGTCTACGCTCGCCGCCCGCAGGTGCAGGAGCGCCTCACCAGCCAGGTCGCCGACTCGCTGATGCGCATCCTGGAGCCGCGCGGCGCGATCGTCGTCGTCGAGTGCGAGCACATGTGCATGTCGATGCGCGGCATCCGCAAGCCCGGCGCCAAGACGCTGACCTCGGCCGTGCGCGGGCAGCTGCGCGACCCCGCGACGCGCGCCGAGGCGATGAGCCTGATCATCGGCAGGTAGGGCCGGGCACGGGCCGGAGCCGGAGCGCGGAACCGCGCGTGGCGGAGCCCGGACGTTGAGGGAGGGGGCGGGCGCACGGCGCCCGCCCCCTCAACGTCCGAGGGCGTTGCGCTTGGCGGGCATCCGGAGCCGGATCATCCTGCGGCGGCCGACGGTCAGGTCGTAGGCGTACAGCGCCTGCACCCCGGCGGTGAGCAGTGCCCGCTGCCAGAGCGGCCAGCGCAGGATCCGTCCCATCGCGCGCAGCACCGCGAGACCGACGTCGCGGTGGGTGCGGATCTCGCCCCGCGCGGTGTGCTCCAGGGTGTGCCGGATGTACGGGCCGTGCCCCATGGCGGTGAGCCGGAGCAGCTCCTCGTGGCAGTACGCGAGGTGGTTGTCCTCGTCGGCCGAGATCATCCGCATGGCCTTGGCCAGCTCGGGATTGCCGCCGTACGCCCGTACCAGCTGGCGCATCTGCTCCGAGGCCCGCTGCTCGGTGACCCGGCTGTGCGCCAGGTAGGTGATGATCTCGCGTTCGGTCAGCGGGACGTCGGAGGACAGGCGCTCGTGCGAGAGGCCGATGCCCTGGCGCTCCAGCAGCATGCAGTAGTCGGTGTTCGGCGGGACGTTCACCCTCTCCAGACCGCGCCGGTGCAGCAGCTGGGTGAAGATCCGGCCGTGCTTGCGCTCGTCGGCGCCGTGCCGGCCGATCTTCGGGGCCAGGACCGGGTCGTCGGTCAGCGACTGGATCCGTTCGTTCTCCCAGCCGCCCTGGTCCTCGCCACCGGCCGCGATGCTGCAGAAGAGGCGGTACGCCTCGTCGTTGCGGTAGATCTCGTCGAAGAGCGTTCGGGAGCTGAGCATCTGACCTCCTGGCGTCTGCTGGGGAAGCGGTCGGCCGGGAGACGTTCCCCGGCGGCGGCCGGTCGGCCGGTGGCGGGCGGTGGAATCACCCGGCCGGGGGAGAAGCGGCGGCCTGGGCTGGTCGGGGCGGGGTGGCTACTGGCGCGGCTCGCGGTCCTGCGGGGGCTTCAGATGGTCGCTCATCCACTCCAGTGAGGCGGGCAGCTCGCTCCGCCAGGTCTCGAAGCTGTGGCCGCCGTCGGCCAGGACGAGCGAGTCGACCTTGAACTCGGGGTGGGCGTCGGCGACGCGCTTGGCGTTGGCCAGGAACGCCTGGGTGTCCGCGTAGTCCTCCTCGGTCCTGGTGCTCACCACCAGCAGCGAGACCTTGGGCGCCGGCAGGTTCTGCAGGCGCCAGTTGAGGTCGCTGTGCTGGGCGTCGGTCTGGTTGCCGCCGAACAGGTCGCCGTCGGTCCAGCGGTCGTTGGGCACCTGGTAGTCGGCGTGCATGCCCGTCGCGCTGGCGTACGCGTCGGGGTTGCGCATCGCCAGGCGCAGGGCGCAGCTGCCGCCGGTGGAGTAGCCGAGCACCCCCCAGGAGGCGGCCGAGTGGCTGAGCCGGTAGTTGGAGCGCAGGGCGCCCGGCAGGTCCTTGGCGAACCAGGTCTCGGTCTGCGGCCCGTTGGCCACGTTCACGCACTCGGTGTTGCGCGGCGGCGTGACGGTCGGGCGGGCCATCACGATCACGGTGGGCGCCATCCGGCCGGTCCGCTCCAGCTCCCAGGCGGTCTGCGGCACCCGCAGGCCCTCGACCAGGTGCAGCGAGGGTCCCGGGTACCCGGCCAGGGTGAGCAGCACCGGGAAGCGCACCCGGGCGTAGCGCGGGATGAAGTACTCCGGCGGGAGGTAGATGAACACCTGGTCGGAGAGGCCGGACTCGGCGCCGGTGACCTTGATGGAGTCCACCCGGCCGACCTCTTCCGGCTTGCCCTGCGGCAGGTCCTTGATGGTCCCCAGGCCGCCGTCGGTGGTCGGCTGGACCAGGGAGTCGGCCTTCGGGGCGGCGCCCCTGGGGTGTTCCGAGCTCGCCAGGGTCAGCGGTGCGCTGCCGGGGTGGAGCAGGTCGTTCCAGGACGTGTAGAAGCCGTACGAGTTGTTGACCGACAGCGCGAGAACGGCCACGACGGAGACTTGAATGACCGCCAGGAGGCCGATCCGGCCGAGCAGCGGCAGCGGGCGCTGACGGGCCAGCCGGGGCCACAGCCAGAGGGTGCCGACCAGGGAGGCGACGGCCAGCGCGGTGAGCGAGTACACCAGCGCGCCGCTGGTCAGTTCCATGCGGTTCGCCCTCCCTTGGGCAGCAGTGGGGCCAGGGTTCATCGTGGGGCGGTGGACTCGGGGCAGCCAGTGGGGCTGCGCCGCCCGGGGGTCCGTCACAGCTGCGCACCGGCCGGGTCGTGCCCGCTGCGGAGGGTGCAACCGAAGCTCTAGAATGCGGCGTCCAGCGTGTGTAACGCGTGTGCGGGCGTCCCGTGGCGCCGACGTGTCGGCGTTGGTCCATTCACCGTCACCGCAGCCGTTCAGCCGTTCAGCCGTTCAGCCGTCCCGCTGGGCGCGCCGTCCGAGCGGCGTCCCCTGTCCCCGAGGCGCCCGTGTCGCAGGGGCACCCCCGAAAAATTACCGTTCGGGGGTGCTTTCTTGACGAGCGGATTGCCAGACCAAGGAATAGTCATGAAGGTCCATCACAGCTCCTCCCTGGGAGTGACAGGACAGTCCGATTCAGCCTCTACGCTGAGCTCCCATGAGCGTTCCCGTGTCCGTTGAGCCGTCACCTGAGCAGCCCCGTCGCCGGGGTCTGCAGACGCTGCGCAACCAAGCTTCCTCCGTCCCCCGAGCCTGGTTGCCGGGAGCCGTCGGATACGCCTGTCTGCTGATCGGCCTGCTGGACATCGCCAGCGCCGTCTTCCCGAGGATCCGGCACACCCGGGTGCACAGCTGGGCCGGGCAGATCCCGGGCAGCACCACCACGGTGGCCGCGGTCGGCACCCTGATGGTCGGCACCCTGCTCGTGCTGCTCGCGCACGCGCTGCGCCGTCGTAAGCGGCGCGCCTGGCGGGCGGTCGTGGTGCTGCTGCCGGTCGGTGCCGCGCTGCACCTGCTGCGTTGGCACCAGGTCGGCCCGGCGGTGGTCTCGCTGGCACTGTTCGTGGTGATCCTGGTGCACCGGCGCGAGTTCTACGCCAAGGCCGACCCGCGCACCCGCTGGCGGGCCGTGGTCAACCTGGTGGTCATGGGCGCCTTCAGCGTGGTGCTCGGCATGCTGATCGTGAGCGTCCACCCGAGCTCCGAGATCGGGCACCCGACCTTCGTGCAGCGGTTGAAGGAGACCCTGTACGGCCTGTTCGGCTTCGACGGTCCGGTCAGGTACCACACCGACCGGGTCACCGACCTGGTGGCGTACTCGCTCGGCGCGCTGGGCCTGATGACCGCCTTCATCTCGGCGTACCTGGCGCTGCGTCCGGAGAAGCCGGAGCCGGAGCTGAACGCCGAGGACGAGGAGAAGGTCCGGGCGCTGCTGGAGCGGCACGGGGCGCGCGACTCGCTCGGGTACTTCGCGCTGCGCCGGGACAAGAGCGTGCTGTTCTCGCCGACCGGCAAGGCGGCGATCTCGTACCGGGTGATCTCCGGCGTGATGCTCGCCTCCGGTGACCCGGTGGGTGACGTCGAGGCGTGGCCGGGCGCGATCAAGGTCTTCATGGCGGAGGCCCGTGAGCACGCCTGGGTGCCGGCCGTGGTCGGCTGCAGCGAGGTCGGCGGCGAGGTCTGGACCCGTGAGGCGGGACTGGACGCGCTGGAGCTGGGCGACGAGGCGATCGTGGACACCTCCGTCTTCTCGCTGTCGGGGCGCGCGATGCGCAACGTCCGCCAGATGGTGAAGCGGATCGAGCGCAACGGCTACTCCTGCAAGGTGCGCCGGGTCTCCGATCTGACGCTGGAGGAGAAGCGTCAGATCGCGGACGCCGCCGCCCGTTGGCGGGGTACCGACACCGAGCGCGGGTTCTCGATGGCGCTGGGCCGCTTCGGTGACCCGGGCGACGACAACTGCGTGGTCGTGACGGCGCACAAGGCTGCGGAGGAGGGCGAGAGCGCGGGTGCGGCCGGCGACGACCTGAAGGCCGTGCTGCACTTCGTGCCGTGGGGCAAGGACGGCATCTCGCTGGAGCTGATGCGGCGTGACCGGGCGGCCGATCCGGGCCTGAACGAGCTGCTGATCGTGGCGGCGCTGCAGGAGGTCCCGAACCTGGGCGTGAAGCGGGTGTCGCTGAACTTCGCGATGTTCCGTTCGGCGCTGGCCCGTGGTGAGCGGATCGGTGCGGGGCCGGTGCTGCGGGCCTGGCGCGGGCTGCTGGTCTTCCTCTCGCGCTGGTTCCAGATCGAGTCGCTGTAC
Source organism: Kitasatospora sp. NPDC056138 (assembly GCF_042264695.1). NCBI lineage: Bacteria > Bacillati > Actinomycetota > Actinomycetes > Kitasatosporales > Streptomycetaceae > Kitasatospora > Kitasatospora sp. NPDC056138. Next base: position 54,029 of record NZ_JBHJVK010000018.1, read on the forward strand.
AAGTTCAACGCCAAGTTCCAGCCGGAGTGGGAGCCGCGCTTCCTGGTCTACCCGCAGACCCGGGACCTGCCGCGGATCGGCTTCGCCGTGATGCAGGCGGAGGCGTTCATCACGCTGGGCATGCCGAGGTTCGGCCGCAAGCGCCAGCGGCAGGGGCTGATGCCGGAGCAGGCGCAGGTCGGCGCGGTGACCGAGGCCGCGTGACCGAGGCCGCGTTAGCGCGGAGCGTGCGGCTGAGGCCGGTGTGTGGCAGCTGCGGCGCGGTCGGCGGCTGACGGCTGTCCGGTGACGGGTGGCCGATAGTGGATGACCGATGACGACTGACAGATTTTGAAATCTGTCAGTCGTCATCGCTTTTCCGGCCTCGCGCGGCTCGATAATGGCCGTATGATCCACCTTCCCGGCCTCCCCCGGCTCGACCGCTGTGCGGTCATGGGCATCGTCAACGTCACCCCCGACTCGTTCTCCGACGGCGGCCTGTGGCTCGATCCCGCCGCCGCCGTCGCCCACGGTCTGCGGCTCACCGCGAGCGGCGCCGACCTGGTGGACGTCGGTGGCGAGTCCACCCGTCCCGGGTCCCAGCGGGTCACCGAGGCCGAGGAGCTCCGCCGGGTGATCCCGGTGGTCCGCGAGCTGTCGGCGGCCGGGGTGGTGGTCAGCATCGACACCATGCGGGCGAGCGTCGCCGAGCAGGCGGTGGCGGCCGGCGCCCGGCTGATCAACGACGTCTCCGGCGGCCTGGCCGACCCGGCGATGGCCGAGGTGGTCGCGGACACCGGCGCGCCGTTCGTGGTGATGCACTGGCGCGGCCAGTCCGCCGACATGGACAGCCTCGCCGTCTACCGGGACGTGGTGGCCGATGTGGCCGCCGAGCTCGCGCAGCGGATGGAGGCGCTGCTGGCCGCGGGGGTGAAGGAGGAGCAGCTGATCCTCGACCCGGGCCTGGGCTTCGCCAAGACCAGCGAGCACAACTGGGCCCTGCTGGGCCGGCTGGACGCGCTCACCGCGCTCGGTCGCCCGGTCCTGGTGGCCGCTTCGCGCAAGCGGTTCCTGGGTACGCTGCTCGCCAACCCGGAAACCGGGGAGCCGCGTTCGGCCCGGCAGCGGGACGACGCCACGGCGGCGGTCTCGGCGCTCTCGGCCCAGGCCGGGGCATGGGCGGTCCGGGTGCACGACGTGGCCGGCACGGCCGACGCCGTACGCGTGGTCGCGGCCTGGCAACAGGCGGCACGGAGGGGGTAGCGGCTTGGCTCGGCTCTGGAGGAAGCATGGCGGGTGACGGCAGGGTGAGCGACACGGACCGCGAGGCGGCGCTGGAGCTGGACCGGGAGGCCGTGCTGGCGGCGAACCGGGCGCTCTACGAAGCGCTGGAGAACGGCGACCTGGAGGCCGTCGAGTCCATCTGGCTGGGCGCGGGCGAGGCCGACGACAAGGGCGGGGTGATCTGCGTCCACCCCGGCTGGCCGGTGCTGCGCGGACGGGCCCAGGTCACCCGCTCCTACATGTTGATCATGATGAACACGGAGTACATCCAGTTCTTCCTGACCGACGTGGAGGTCGAACTGCAGGGCGATGTGGCCCTTGTCACGTGCACCGAGAACATCCTCTCCGGCGGCGAGGCCGAGGAGGAGGGCGAGCTCGGTCCGCTGGTCGGCGGAAAGGTCGTCTCGACCAATCTGTTCCGTCGCACGGCGGACGGCTGGAAGCTCTGGTCGCACCATGGTTCACCCGTCCTGACCAGCGGAGACGACGAGGACGAGGACTGATCGCGAACCGTTTTTGCAAGGTGTGACCGGGGGCGGTGCACCTGTTCCGTGGACGGACACCCAACGTTCACGTCAATTGCCGATCCGGCGTGCGTGACGGGTGGGTGTGCCGGGTAGGACGGTCGGGGTCCGTGGGCGCTCGCAGGTAGATTCGATGCAGCGAGCGACCAGGCCCGCCACCCTGCCCCCTGGGCGGGGCCCGTCCAGGTGGGAGAACTGAGTTGCTGGACCGCGTCACCCTGCGGGGCCTGCGTGCCCGGGGCCATCACGGCGTCTTCGAGCGCGAGCGCATCGAGGGCCAGACCTTCGTGGTCGACCTCGTGCTGTTCCTGGACACCCGCCCGGCCGCCTCCGGCGACGACCTCTCCCGCACGGCCCACTACGGCATCGTCGCCGAGGAGGTCACCGCGATCATCGCCGGTGACCCGGTCGACCTGATCGAGACCCTCGCCCAGCGGATCGCCGACCAGTGCCTCAAGCACGAGGCGGTGGAGGAGGTCGAGGTGACCGTGCACAAGCCGGACGCCCCGATCACCGTTCCCTTCGACGATGTCACCATCACGATCCACCGGGGCCGCGCGTGACGCGAACCGCCCTGTCCTGTCCCACAGCCCGAGCCGTAGAGGGATACCGATGAGCACCGACCCGACCACCTCGCCGACCACGTTCGACCTGGAGCGCCGAGTCGACAGTGCCGACTCGACCCTGCACAACCCGCGGCACGCCGTGATCGCGCTCGGCAGCAACCTCGGCAACCGCCTGGAGACCCTCCAGGGCGCCGTGGACGCGCTGGAGGACACCCCCGGCGTCCGGATCACCTCCGTCTCCGCGGTCTTCGAGACCGAGGCCGTGGGCGGCCCCGACGAGCAGCCGAACTACTACAACGCCGTGGTCGTGCTGCGCACCACCCTGCCGCCGAGCTCGCTGCTGGAGCGCGCCAACGCCGTCGAGGACGCCTTCGGGCGGGTCCGCACCGTCCGCTGGGGCGCGCGCACCCTGGACGTCGACATCCTCGCGTACGAGGGCGTCACCAGCGACGACCCGCAGCTGCTGCTGCCGCACCCCCGGGCCCACGAGCGGGCCTTCGTGCTCGCGCCCTGGCTGGACGCCGAGCCGGACGGCGAGCTGCCGGGCCACGGCCGGGTCGCCGATCTGCTGAAGGGGCTGGGCGAGGAGGCCGGTGACGCGGTGCGGCGGCGCGAGGACATCCAGCTGCGGCTGCCCGAGTAGGCCCCGCGCGCTCCGTGCGCGCGGCAGGCCGTGCAGCGCCCCGTGCCGGGGCGCCGCGCGGCTGCCTTCCGGCCGGGAACGGGGCGTGCGCGGCCTCCGCGCACGCCGGATCGGGAACTCCGCGGTGCCGGTCGGCCGTACGAGTAAGTGATCGGAAGGGCTCGGCCCGGGTACGGTGGCCTGTGGCGCCGCCGTAGCGCGACCGTCCGTCAGATCCGTCCTCAGCCGTCGGCCGGGGCGCCCCAAGCCGTCGCGTCCGTCGGGAAGGAACTCCGTCCGCGTGAAGCCGCTCCGCCTCCGCCTGCTCCTGGGTATCGCCATCGTGGCGGCGGTGCTCTCCTGGGCAGGTGCCAAACTCTGGGACTCCTTCGGCCAGCTGCCCGGTGTGCCCACGGCTGCCCCGATCGTGCTGGCGGCGGTCGCCGTCGTCCTGCTCGCCACCGCGATCTCGCTCCGGGCCAGACTCAAGGCCGTACGGGAGCGGCAACCGGGCGCCAAGGGAGTGGATCCGCTGGGCGCGGCGCGGGCGGTGGTCCTCGGCCAGGCGAGCGCCCTGGTCTCGGCCGTGGTGACGGGCATCTACGGCGGTGTCGGCGTCTACCTGCTCGGCCTGCTGGACATCACCGCCCGCAAGCAGCAGGCCGTGACGGCCGGCTTCGCGGTACTGGCGGGCGCCGGTGTGATCGCCGCCGCGCTGTGGCTGCAGCACGTCTGCAGGCTTCCCGAGGACCACGACGACCCGTCCGGTCCGGCCGCCTCACCCCGTTGAGCCGGGCCCGGCCGGGCGGATCTGTCATGACGTCAGGTGATGGTTCGGGTACCTGACGTGGTTTCGGCGCGCTGTCAAGACCCGAAAGGGTGTCGCGGCTGACAGCGCCCCGATTCGCACGCTAGTTTCTTTGACATGTCACGCGGACGCCACCGTCAATCCTCCGTCCTCGGCCGGGCCGTACCTCCGATCGCAGCAGGTGCCCTTGTCGTCGCCGCGCTGGTCGCGCTGGTGGTCAGTCCCGATGAACCACTGGTGCGCTCGGTCGGTGTCGCGGCGGTGTTCGGCGCCGTCGGCATGGCGGTCCTGCTGCGCCAGCGGGACCGGACCGCCAAGCAGGCGGCCGAGGTCGCCGCCAACCGCCGCCTGGTGGCCGAGGAGCGCTACGAGGAGCAGATCGCCGAGGCCGAGTACGCGGCCGAGGTCGCCGAGGAGCGGGCCACCCGTTTCGGACGCCGCCTGACCGCCGAGAAGGCCCGGCTGGCCAAGGCCGAGACGGAGATCGCCCGGCTGCTCCGCGAGCGTGCCGTGGCCGTCGCCGAGCAGGCCCTGAAGGAGGCGGAGGCGGCCCAGCTGGCGCTTGCCGCGGCCCGCCCCAAGTACCCGGCCACTCCGGCGGCGTTCGTCCGCGCGGCGGCCGTACTGCGGCACCTGGAGCGCGAGGCCGAACGGGCCGAGGCGCGCCGGGAGGGCTCCGCGCGGGCCCAGCTGGCGCTGCGGCCCAAGGCGCAGACGGTTCCCGCCCTGGCAGCAGGGGCGACCCCGGCGGCGGAGGCGGCTGCGGGGACTGCCACCGTCCCGGGTGCGGCGACGGGTGCGGCGCGCCTGGTCCCGGTGGCGTCGGTGGCGCCGGCCGTTCCCGCCCTCCCGGCTGCGCCCGCGGCGCCTGCTGCGGCGGTTGCCCCGGTGTCGACCGGCCTCGTACCCCGGCTCGCGTCGGCTGCCGCTTCCGTCGGGCCGGCCGTGCCCGCTGCGGTGTCCGCCGGAACGGTGTCCGCAGGGGCGGTGGCGTCGGGGGCTCCCGTCGCGCCCACCGCTCCGGCCGGTCCCGTCGTGCCCCGGTCCGCGCGGCCGGAGGAGACGGCGGCCGTCGGGCCGGTCGGTGCTCCGACGCGCTCCGGCGGGCTGCCCGCCGTCGGCCCGCGGCCCGTCCGTCCGGCGCCGGCCGTGCCGCAGCCGGGCGCGCCCGAGCCGGTGATGCCGCAGCCGCGGGTTCTCGGCGGTGCCGTCCTGCCGCGTGCGCTCGGTGCGGCGGCTCCGGCTGCGCAGGCCGGTGCGGCCGTTCCTGCCGGTCGGCAGCGTCCGCGTCCGCAGGGGGCGGGCCGCTCCGCGGGATTCAGCTTCTTCGGACGACCCGGTGCCGTCCGTCCGGCCGCTCCGGCGGCCGCCGCGGGCGGTGTGGCGGAGCTGGGCGAGCGGGCCGAGCTGGCGGACCTGGCCGACGTGGTCGGGGACGAGGCGGTGGCCGAGAGCGCCCGGTACGCCGTCCCCGGGACGGACGAGGCGGCTGTCGAGGTCGCCGGGCAGGGCGTGCGGGAGCCGGAGGGCCAGCCCGGCCACACCCGCCCCGAGGTGGTCGACCTGACGCCGCACGACGAGACCGAGTACCTGGAGCTCCCCGAACTCCGTGCCGACCAGGGCCGGCAGCGGTAGCGGACGACAGCGGACGACGGCACGTACGACGGACGCCCGGCCCCCTTTCGCAGGGGGCCGGGCGTCCGTTCTGGGTACGGCGCGTCAGATCGCGACGCCGAAGTCCTGGGCGATGCCCGCGAGGCCGGAGGCGTAGCCCTGGCCGATCGCGCGGAACTTCCACTCGGTGCCGTTGCGGTAGAGCTCGCCGAAGATCATGGCGGTCTCGGTGGCGGCGTCCTCGGAGAGGTCGTAGCGGGCGATCTCGGCGCCGCCGGTCGCGTTGAGCACGCGGATGTAGGCGTTGCGGACCTGGCCGAAGTTCTGGCTGCGGGCCACCGCGTCGTAGATCGAGACCGGGAAGACGATCTTGATGGCCTCGGCGGGCAGACCGGCCAGGTTGACCTTGATCTGCTCGTCGTCGCCGTCGCCCTCACCGGTGCGGTTGTCGCCGGTGTGCACCACGGTGCCGTCGGGGGCACTGGTGTTGTTGAAGAAGACGAAGTGGCCGTTGGACAGCACCTTGCCGTCCGCGTTCAGCACGATCGCGCTGGCGTCCAGGTCGAACTCGGTGCCCGTGGTGGTCCGTACGTCCCAGCCGAGGCCGACGGTGACCGCGGTCAGGCCAGGGGCCTCCTTGGTCAGCGAGACGTTGCCACCCTTGGAGAGGCTGACTGGCATGGTGTGTGGTGTCCCTTCGTTGCTCTTGTAGGCAAAGAACGTAAAAGGGGCCGGGCATGGTTCCAGCCGGGCCGGATCGATCTGCTGTCACGGCCGCCGGTGCCGGGGCGCGGAGAGGGGGCCGGTCAGACCCGGGGAAACTTCCCCTGCAGCGACCAGATATTCGGGTTGTCGCCCAGTCCCTCGTGCAGCTCGGTCAGATCGGCGATCACGTCCTGCAGGAAGTCCCTTGCCTCCCGGCGCAGTTCGGCGTGGCGGACCACGGCCGGCGGGGTGTTCCGCCGCCAGGTCGCGCTGATCTCCACCAGGCCGAAGCGGCGGGCGAACCGCAGCAGTTCGGTGTTCTGGGTGAAGTCCAGGTCGAAGGTCTGCACGGCGGCGGCGCGGCTGCCGCGCACATCGAGGTCCAGTTCCTCGACGGAGTCGCAGAGCGCCCAGGCGAAGTCGAGCACCGGCACCCATCCCCAGGCTGTGGACAAGTCCTGGTCGTCCGCCTCCAGGAAGATGTCACCGCAGAACAGGTCGTACCGCAGGCTGCGCACCGAGGCGTTGCGGTAGTCGGTCTGCGGGGGGTCGGGGAACCGGTCGGAGAGGGAGTAGTCGAGCTCGATCACGTAGGCCATTGTCCGGCATCCGGCGCGGGGCATCCGGCGGCGGCGGACCGGGCGGACTTGTCCACAGCTGTGGACAAGTGGAGAAGCCGACAAAACGAGAAGGTGCCCGGTCGACGGGTGGATGAGCCGGGGGACGAGTCGGGCGGATAACCGGGTGACCGGGGCGCGGCGGGGCGGGATGATGGGGGCATGCCTGAGCCCATCCGCGTACGGGGGTCGGTGGTCGTCCCGGACGCCGAGCTCGTCTGGCGCTTCTCACGTTCGTCCGGCCCCGGTGGCCAGCACGTCAACACCTCCGACACCCAGGTCGAGCTGCGGTACGACCTGGCGGCTTCGGACGCCCTTCCGCGGGTGTGGAAGGAGCGGGCGCTGGAGCGGCTGGCCGGCCGGCTGGTGGACGGTCGGGTCCTGGTGGTCCGCGCCTCCGAGCACCGTTCGCAGTGGCGCAACCGCGAGGTCGCGGCAGCCCGGCTGGCCTCGCTGCTGGGGGAGGCCACGGCCCCGCCGCCGAAGGCCAGGCGGGCGACCAAACCGAGTCGGGGGATGGTCGAGCGGCGGCTGCAGAACAAGCGGCACCGGTCGGAGTTGAAGCAGGGGCGCGGACGGCCGTCGGAGTACTGAGCAACGGCGTTGCGGTCCGGCCGAGTTGACGGGTGCCCGGGTGATCGGGCGGTCAGGCGAGCTTGCGGTAGCCGCCGCGGAAGTAGAGCAGGGGCCGGGCGTCCGGGCTCGGCACCCGGGCGGCCAGTACCCGGCCGATCAGCAGGGTGTGGTCGCCGGCGCCGACCCGCTGCTCGGTGCGGCACTCGACCGTGGCGAGCGCGCCGTCGATCAGTGGCGCGTTGACGAACTCGCCGCGGTGGTGCGGGGCGTCGGCGAAGAGCAGGCGGTCGCTGAGGCGGCCCTTCATGGCGAAGCGCGAGGCGGTCGTCCGGTGCTCCTCGCCGAGCAGTGACACGGCCCAGGTGTCCACCCGGGAGAGCAGCTCGTCCATCCGGGAGTCCTCGCGCACCGAGACGAGCACCAGCGGCGGCTCCAGCGAGACCGAGAGGAACGAGGTCGCGGTCATGCCGACGTCCTCGCCGTCGGCCCCGCCTTCGGGGTCGTGGGCGGTCACCAGGGTGACGCCGGCGGCGAGCTGGGCCAGCGCGGACCGGAACTCGTCGGCGGTGGCGGTCGGGGCGGCGGAGGTGGGCCGTGGGGAGCTGTACACGTACCGCACGGTAGTCGGCGCGACGGGTGGGCGGCATCGGGCCCTGGTCGTAGGACTGTCTCGGGACCGCAGACCGATGGCGGGGGCTGACCGCGGTCCGGCCCCCGGCCCGAGGCCGATGCGGAACCCTCCGTGGGCCTTCTCGCCCGCAGGGGCGGCCGGTGGGCGGTCCCGGCCGTCAGGTGCCCTCAGCAGCAACTCCCGGCCGTCGGCCACCCAATAGTCGTGATTGTCCGGGAACGGCTGGGTATCGGGCAGATGAACTACATATGTACGCATAAGGGTTGTGTGATTTGGGTCACAAGTGGCGGCCTATTGTTGACCGAGCGTGCCGATCGCAGTGCTCGCTGTGATTCAGTTCTTCTGGCAATCGGACCATAACCAATCAAGAACTATCCGAAGCAGCCGGGGAGCCCCCGCATGGAAGCCGAGTCGGAGCCGTACGTCCGCCTGGCGACCCTCCGCACCTTGCACCGGGTCGTGGCGGACCTCAACGCTGCCCGCAGCCTGGCAGGCACCCTGCAGGCCGTGGTCGAGGGCGCGGTGCACGGACTCGGGTTCGACGCGGCTGCGGTCAGCCTGGTCCGGCCGGACGGCGATCTGGTGGTGGCCGCGGTCTGGGAGATCGAGGAGAGCGCGTTCGGCGGGCCCGCCGTGCTGCTCGGCCAGGTCGGCTCCCGGGAGTCCTGGGACCGGCTGCTGGGGGTCAGCGACCACTGGGGCACGCTGCGCTTCCTGCCGCACGACCGGGGCTGGGCGATCGGTCCCGACATCCCGCGCTGGACGGGCGACGGCCCGCTGCCGGTGTACGCCAACGACTGGCACCCCGCCGACGCCCTGCTCGCCCCGATGTACAGCGCCGGCGGCGACCTGCTGGGCGTCCTCTCGGTGGACCGTCCGCGCAGCGGGAAGCGCCCCGGCGCATGGACCCGCGAGGCCCTGGAGATGTTCTCCCTGCAGGCGTCCATCGCCATCGGCAACGCCAGGCTACGCGCGGAGATGCAGCGTGCGCTGGCCCGTCTGGAGAAGGAGCAGCAGGCGCTGCGGGCCAGCGAGGAGAGCTTCCGGCAGGCTTTCGAGTTCGCCCCGAGCGGGATGGCCATCACCGAGCTGCACGGTGCCGGGCGGGGCCAGTTGAGCCGGGTCAACGACGCGCTGTGCCGCCTGCTCGGCCGTCCCCGGGCCACCCTGCGCCAGCAGCGCTTCGCCGATCTGGTGCACCCCGACGACCTGGCGCTGCTGCACCGCACCAGTGCCGACGGCGGCCGGGCCGAACTGCGGCTCTCCCGGCGGGACGGCGGCTACCAGTGGGTCTGTCTGCGCAACTCCGTGGTGACCGACGCCGCCGAGGGGCCGAGCTTCCTGCTCACCCACGTCGAGGACATCGAGGACCGCAAGCGGCACGAGCTCCAACTCGCCCACCGGGCCAGCCACGACGCGCTCACCGGCCTGCCGAACAGCGCCGAGCTGCGGGCCAGGCTCGGCCGACGGCTGTGCGACCAGCCGCAGTTGCCGGGGCCGGCCGGGCACACCGCGGCCCACCCGGAGATCGGCTTCTCCCCGCCCGGGTACGTCCCGCCGGGCTACCCGCCGCCCGGGTACCCCGACCCGGCGTACGCGGATCCCGGCTACGCCGACCAGTCCCGCGCCGAGCCCGGCTACGCGGATCCGCTCGGGACGCCGCACACGGAGCCCGCGTACGCCGCCCAGGGCGTCTCGTGCGGCGGGCACGGCGGCTACGACGGGCTGGGTGTCCCGGCCACTCTGACGCACGGTTACGGCGCGCCTGACGGCTCCGGCCCGGGTGCCGACTCGCGCTCGCTGGAGCGGGACCGCGAGGACTTCGCCGCCGGGCGCCCGCTGGTCGGCAGGGAGGAGACCCCGCCGGACCACGTGCACGCGGTGGTGCCGTCCGAGGGTGCCGGCGGCGGTGAGTTGTGGAGCGGGGGGTTCCGGGGCGGCGGGGTCGAGAAGGGGCTCGCGGTGCTCTTCTGTGACCTGGACGGCTTCAAGTCGATCAACGACCGGTTCGGTCACAAGGCGGGCGACGCGGTCCTGATCGAGGTGGCCAGACGGCTCCAACAGGCGGTGCGCGAGGGCGACACGGTGGCCCGGCTGGGCGGGGACGAGTTCGTGGTGCTGGCCGACGGGATCGGCCGCGAGGAGGCCAAGGACCTCGCCGGGCGGCTGCGCAACGCGATCGTGCCGCCGATGCGGATCGACAACCGCACCACCCGGGTCGGCGTCAGCCTGGGGATCGGCTGGGCGGGCTGCGGAATGAGCATCGAGGAAGTCCTGCACGCCGCCGACGAGCGGATGTATGACGAGAAACGGGCGCGTGGAGGCGCTGTGAGGGGCGCGCGGGGAGAGCGTTCGCATCGTCGCGCGGGCTGAGCGCAGCTCAGGGCGCCTTTCCCTGCGGTCAGCTCCGGAAGGTAGGGTTCGCGGGTACGACCGTCACCACTGGCCCGTACGGCGCGCTGCCGTGCGGCGCGCTGCGATGGGGAGTTGACCACCGTGACCACGGACGGCAGCAACGGCGCGCCCGAGAGCGCGGCCAAGGACGACCCGTTCGCCTACCTCTACCGCCCGGCGGAGGGCGAATCGGCGCCCGACACGACCCCGGTACCGGGGCAGCCGCGTACGTCGTACGCGCGCCCGATGGAGGTCGGCCGGGCCCAGTACGGCCAGCAGCCGCGCCCGCCGTACGGGCAGCAGCAGCCGTCGGTGTCGCCGACCGTGCAGGTTCCGCAGCAGCCGAACCGCTACGCCGAGCACTCCCGCCCGCAGCCGGGCGAGGAGCGGTCCTCGGGCGGGCGCGGCAAGGCCGCGGTGATCGGTGTGGTGGCCGTGATCGCCGCGGTGGCGATCGGCGGCGGGATCGCGCTGTCCGGTGGCGACGCGGGCAAGTCCGACAACGGCGCCAAGCCGGCCAACAGCCACAGTGCACCGGCCAGTCAGGGTGCGAGCCCGAGCGCCGCGGGCTCGTCGGCCGCGCCCTCGGTGGCGCCGCCGTCCAAGGATCCGATCGCGGACGCGTCCAAGTTGCAGCTGCAGGGCGCCGCGGTGAGCAGCACCATCAAGAACGCGGTCTCCAAGGACGGCAGTTACGTCACCCTGACCGGCGGTCCCGGTTCGAGCCTGGCCTGGACGATCGCGGTGCCCACGGCGGGTCAGTACCGGTTCTGGGTGCACTACAACAACCCGGGCGCGGACATTCCCGCCACGGTGCTGGTGAACGGCACGGAGTCGGCCACCGGCCCGGTCATGCTGAAGAACTACACGCACTCCAGCGATCCCGACCAGGCGTGGACCCGGGGTGCCATATGGCCGCAGCTGCCCGCCGGGACCGTCACCCTCACGGTGTCGGTTCCGGCCGGGAGCAGCGTCGCGATCGACCAGGTGGCGATCAAGCAGTTCGCGGACAGCACCGCCCCCTGGTGACCACCCCCGCCAGGCGGGCCACCGTCTCGGCCATCGCGGTGCGGGCCGGGGCGAGGTACTTGCGCGGGTCGGTGACCCGGTCGTCCCCGGCCAGGTACCGACGGACGGCCGGGGTGAAGGCGGTGTTGAGCGCCGTACCGATGTTGATCTTCACCAGGCCGGCCGCGATGCCCGTCGACAGCTGATCGTCCGGTACACCGGAACTGCCGTGCAGCACCAGCGGGACGGGGACGGCGTCAGCCAGACGGCGGATCAGGTCGTGGTCGAGTGCGGCCGTCCGGGTGGTCATCGCGTGTGAACTTCCGACGGCCACCGCGAGGGCGTCCACCCCGGTGTCGGCGACGTAGCCGGCCGCCTCGCGGGGGTCGGTGCGGGCGCCGGGGGCGTGCGGGGAGAGCGGTGGCTCGCCGTCCTTGCCGCCGACCCGGCCCAACTCGGCCTCCAGGTGCAGGCCGTGCCGGTGGGCCCAGGCTGCGGCCTCGGCGGTGGCCTTGACGTTCTCGGCGTGCGGGAGGGCGGAGGCGTCGAACATGGCCGAGGAGAACCCGGCGGCGGGTGCCGCCCGGAGCAGTTCGACGTCCTCGACGTGGTCGAGGTGGAGCGCGAGCGGTACCCGGGCGGCGGCAGCGATCTCGGTGCAGGCGCGGGCCAGCGGCAGCAGCCGGCCGCCGTGGAAGGCGACGGCGTTCTGACTGATCTGCAGCACGGCCGGGGTGGCGGCGCGTTCGGCCCCGGAGGCGATCGCCTCGGCGTGCTCCAGGGTGATCACGTTGAAGGCGGGCAGGCCGCGGCGTGCGGACACGGCGGCGGCGAGCAGCTCGGCGGTACGGGCAAGAGGCATGGGTGTCCCCCGGAAGGTGGGTGGCGGGGCGCGGCGCCGCTACCCACCCCCGGTGGGACGGGAGGGCTCAGGCCGCGTGGGCGACCGTGTGCAGGCGGTCCGCGCCGACGATCCACTCGCCGCGGCGCATCACCGCGACGAGCTCGTAGGTGTCGGAGTCGAGGACGACGAGGTCGGCGTTCTTGCCTGCCTCCAGGGAGCCGATGGAGTCCGACAGGCCGAGCAGCCGTGCCGGGACGGTGGACAGGGACTGCACGGCCTGGCCGAGGCTCAGGCCGTTCACGGTGACGGAGCGCCTGAAGGCGACGTCCAGGGTGAGGGTGGAGCCCGCGATGGAGCCGCCCTCGACCAGGCGGGCGACCCCGTTCTCGACCCGGACCTGGAGCGGGCCGAGCGGGTAGAGCCCGTCGCCCATCCCGGCCGCGCCCATCGCGTCGGTGATCAGCGCGACCCGGTCCGGGCCCGCCGTGCCGTACGCGAGGTCCAGCACCGAGGGGTGCAGGTGGACGCCGTCGTTGATCAGCTCGACGGTGACCCGCTCGTCCTCCAGGAGGGCGACGATCGGTCCCGGGGCGCGGTGCTGGATGCCCGGCATCGCGTTGAACAGGTGGGTGGCGACGGTGGCTCCGGCGTCCACCGCCTCCAGCGTCTTGGCGTAGTCGGAGTCGGTGTGGCCGACGGCCGCGATGATGCCGAGGTCGGCGAGCATCCGGACGGACTCCAGGCCGCCCGGCAGCTCGGGGGCGAGGGTGAACATCCTGGCGTGGCCGCGTGCGGCGTCCGCCAGCTTGCGCACCAGTGCCGGGTCCGGGTCGCGCAGCAGGTCGGGGCGGTGGGCGCCGCACCGGCCGGGAGAGATGAACGGGCCCTCGAAGTGGATGCCTGCCAGGACGCCGTCCTCGACCAGCTCGGAGAGGACGGCCGCCTGGTGGCAGAGCTCGTCGATCTCACCGGTCACGGTGGAGGCCATCGTGGTGGTGGTGCCGTGTTCCAGGTGCGTACGGGCGACCTCGAGGGCCTCCTCGGCCACCCCGGAGGCGTACGAGGCGCCGCCGCCGCCGTGCACGTGCAGGTCGACGAAGCCCGGGACGACGGTGTGACCGGTCAGGTCGAGGTCGCCCGGCTCGCCGCCGCCACCGCCCGCGCGGGGCGCGCCGCTCGTCACCGTCGCGATGCGCGAGCCCTCGACGGTCAGCCGGCCGTGCTCGACGACACCGCCCGGCAGCACCAGCCGGGCGCCGGACAGTGCCGTACCAGCGGCGACGGTGGCGCCGCCGGCCCGAAGGCCGCAGGGCGCCGATTGATTCCGCGCGGTCGTCACGCGGTCACCTCCATGGAGAGCAGATCCCAGGCGAGCAGGCCCGCGCCCAGGGACGCGGCGGTGTCTTTGAGCATGGCCGGTACGACCTTCGGGGGCATCTGGAAGGTCAGCCGCTCGGCAACCGCCGCGCGCAGGGGCGTGAAGAGGGTGTCACCGGCCTCGGCCAGCCCGCCGCCGACGATCACGGTGGCGGGGTCGAGCAGGCTCTGGGCCAGCACGATCCCGTCCGCGAGGGCGTCCACGGCGTTCTGCCAGACCGCGATCGCGCGTTCGTCCCCGGCGTCGACGGCGACCGCACAGGCCGCCGCGTCCGCCGCGGCCTCGCCGCTCGCCTCGGCCCAGGCCCGGGAGACGGCCGAGGCCGACGCCAGGGTCTCCAGGCAGCCGCGGGCTCCGCAGCCGCAGGCCGGGCCGCCGGGCCGGACCACGACGTGGCCGATCTCGCCGCCGTAGCCGTGGGCGCCCGCTTCGATCCGTCCCTCGATGCCGATGGCTCCGGCGATGCCGGTGCCGAGCGCGACGAACAGGAAGCGGTCCACGCCGCGGCCGGCGCCGAGCCGTCCCTCCGCCAGTCCGCCGGAGCGGACGTCGTGGCCGAGGGCGATCGGTACGGCCGTGCCGTCCGGGCCGCCGAGGCGTTCGCCGAGCAGCTTGCGCATCGGCAGGTCCCGCCAGCCGAGGTTGGCGGAGAAGACCGCGATCCCGTTCTTCTCGTCGATCGTCCCCGGCACGGCGACGCCTGCGGCGAGCGCCGGGCAGCCGAAACGGCTGCAGCCCTCGTCGGCCAGGTCGGCGGCGAAGTCGAGGATGGCGGCGACCACGGCGTCGGTGCCGCGCTCCCGCCCGGTCGGTCGGCGTGCTTCGAACAGCACGGAGCCGTCCTGGGCGAGTAGCGCGGCCTTCATGCCGGTGCCGCCCACATCGAGTGCGATGACGTGCTTCACGGGTGACAGTGTCCCTTGACCAGGTCGAAGAGGTCTAGTCCAGTTGCCGGATTGGTCTGGTCCAGCGGGGGTGAGCTTTGTCGCCATCGGAGGTGCACCGGGTGCTCTCCAGAACCGTGGGCAACCTTCCTTCCTGTTGCACCGCGCCGGTGCGGGCAAACGTGGGGTGGTGGGGGAACCGGACGGTGGGGCGGGCGCGGGGCCGGCGGGCGCGCGGGGAAGCGCGCGACCGGGCGCGCTCGGGGCGGCGCGTCCCGCCTCCCCGGCGGGGCCGCCGGCCCTGCCGCGAATCGTCGGACGGGCCTCAGGCGAGGATGACCGAGCGGGTGAGGCTGCGCGGCTCGTCGGGGTTCAGGCCGCGGGCCCCGGCCAGCGCCACGGCCAGCCGCTGCACCCTGACCAGGTCGGCGAGCGGGTCGAGGCCGCCGGCGCCGGAGTCGGCCACCAGCAGCGCCCCGGTGCGGGCGACGTCCGCCGCCAGTCCTGGCGGCAGCTCGCCGAGGGACCAGACCGCCCGCCCCGGGGCGGCGACGCTGATCGGCCCGTGCCGGTACTCCATCGCCGGGTACGCCTCGGTCCAGGCGGTGGCGGCCTCGCGCATCTTGAGCCCGGCCTCCTGGGCGAGTCCGTACGTCCAGCCCCGGCCGAGGAAGGTGACCTGTTCGGCGGCGAGCAGCCCCTCGGGCAGCGGCTCGGCGAGCGCCCGCTCGGCGTCGTCGGCGGCCCGCGGCACGCTCGCGACACCCGCCGGGAGCGCGTCCTCCAGCTCCAGGTGGGCGCGGAGCAGGGCGAGCGCCGTGGTGGCGAAGCGGGTCTGCACCACCGAGCGCTCGTCGGCGAAGTCCAGCACCAGCAGCTGGTCGGCGGCCCCGGCGATCGGGGTGTCCGGGTCACCGGTGACGGCCGCGGTCGGCGCCTTGGCCCGGCCGAGTACGTCGAGCACCTCGGTGGTGGTGCCCGAGCGGCTGATCGCCAGGATCCGGTCGTAGCCGCGGCCGGGCGGGAACTCGGAGGCCGCGAGGGCGTCCGTCTCGCCGTGCCCGCCGGCCTCCCGCAGGGCGGCGTACGCCTGGGCCATGAACCAGGAGGTGCCGCAGCCGATCACCGCGACCCGCTCGCCGCGCTGCGGCAGGGCGAGGGACGCCTCGGCGGCGAGTGTCGCGGCGCGGCGCCAGTTCGCGGGCTGGGTGGCGAGCTCCTCGCCGGTCAGGGAAGTCAAAGCCATGGGTGCGAGCTCCTCGGAGTGCTCAGGTCCATTGCTGCGGATGCGCCGACGGGCCGGCCCGCCGATCGTGAGTGCGTGAAGCTGATTGATTTATAGCCCTTTCGCGCATGATTGCGCAATGCTATGACAGGGCGTCCGGTTCGTGGCGGGCCTCCGACAACGCTTGGACCGGCTGCGGTGTGCAAAGCTGTCCAGGCTTCGCGCACCCGGCTCCGCGCACCCGCGCGGGGCGGTCGCGGCGTCGGCGCGGGACCGGTGCGCGACGTCGGCACAGGATCGGTACAGGAGGGGCGGCCCAGCGTGTCCAGGTACGAGCGGTGGAACGCCCTGCTGGAACTGCTTGCCGAGCACGGCAAGCTGGAGGTCGAGGAGGCCGCCGAGGCGCTGGACGTCTCCGCCGCCACCATCCGGCGCGACCTCGACCAGCTCGCCCGCCAGCAGATGGTCACCCGCACCCGGGGCGGCGCGGTGGCGCACAACGTCTCCTACGACCTGCCGCTGCGCTACAAGACCGCCAGGAACGCCGACGCCAAGCAGCGGATCGGCGCCGCCGTGGCCGACCTGATCGCGGTCGGCGAGGTGGTCGGCCTCAACGGCGGCACCACCACCACCGAGGTGGCCCGCGCGCTGGCTGTCCGCCCCGATCTGGCCGAACGGCCGGAGAGCGGCCCCGGGCAGAGCGTCACCATCGTCACCAATGCGCTGAACATCGCCAACGAGCTGACGGTCCGCCCGCAGGTGAAGATCGTGCTGACCGGCGGTGTCGCACGCCCTCAGTCGTACGAGCTGATCGGCCCGCTGGCCGGGCTGGTCCTGGGCGAACTCACCCTGGACGTCACGGTGTTGGGCGTGGACGCGCTGGACGCCGAGCACGGTGCGACCGCCCACCACGAGGGTGAGGCCAGCGTCAACCGGCTGCTCGCCGAACGGGCCCGCCGGGTCGTGGTGGCCGCGGACTCCTCCAAGCTGGGCCGT
This sequence comes from Kitasatospora sp. NPDC056138, assembly GCF_042264695.1. NCBI lineage: Bacteria > Bacillati > Actinomycetota > Actinomycetes > Kitasatosporales > Streptomycetaceae > Kitasatospora > Kitasatospora sp. NPDC056138. The sequence continues at coordinate 70,684 of NZ_JBHJVK010000018.1, forward strand.
CGGGCCTTCGCCCGGATCTGCGGTGTCGACCGGATCGGCACCCTGGTCACCGACGAGGGCGTCAGCCCCGAACTCGCCGCCGCCTTCACCGAGGCCGGTGTCCGGGTGATCGCGGTCTGACAACTCCGGGGGCAGCCCGGGGAGGGAGTTCTGTCCCGGTTCGCCGGACCCCGGTTGCACGGAGTGCAACGCGGCGGCGCACCTCGATAAATACCCGCCGGTAGGTCTGGACCGCCACGTCAGGGCGCTGACAGTGTGGCCGCCCTCCCCACCCGAAGGCGGTATCCCCGTTGAACACCCCTGCCCGCACGTCCCGCCGCCGGCCGGCCCTGGCCGCCGTGCTCGCCGCCGTACTGGTGAGCAGCGGCTGCGGGACCCTCGTCTCCCAGGCCGGCGGAACGGTCACCCTCAAGCTGGTCGCCGCCGACTACGGGGACAGCGAGGCGACCAGCTCCAGCCACTACTGGGACGAGCTGGTCCGGCGGTTCGAGAGCGCCGACCCGTCGATCAGGGTCTCGGTCGAGGTGGTCGACTGGAACGACATCGACAACCGGGTCGCGGACCTGATCGCCAAGGGCGACACGCCCGACCTCGTCCAGACCGGCGGCTTCGCCGACCAGGTCGCCGCCGGGCGGCTCTACCCCGTCGGCGACGTGCTCACGATCGACACCCAGGCCAATCTGATCGACGCCTTCGCCAAGGCCGGGCAGGTCGTCGGCAGCCAGTACGGCATCCCCTTCGCGGCCTCCACCCGGGCCTTCTTCTACAACAAGGAGATCTTCGCCGAGGCCGGTATCACCGAACCCCCCGTCACCTGGGAGGACCTGCGCAAGGACGCCGCGCAGATCCACGGCAGGGTGCCCGGCGTCACGCCGTACGCACTGCCGCTGGGACCCGAGGAGGCCCAGGCCGAGTCGATGATGTGGACCATGAGCGGCGGCGGCGGCCTCTCCGACAGCGCGGGCAACTACAGCATCGACAGCCGGCAGAACCGGGCCACCTTCGGCTGGCTGCGCACCAACCTGGTGGACGCCCACCTCACCTATCCCGACCCCGGGTCGGTCGACCGCAAGACGGCCTTCGCCGACTTCGCGGCCGGCAGGGTCGCGATGCTCAACGGCCATCCTTCGCTGATGCAGAAGGCCAACGCCGCCGGCCTCGAGTACGGCACGGCGCCCATTCCGCGCAAGAACGCCCAGGACAAGGTCGGCACCCTCGGCGTCGCGGACTGGATGATGGCCTTCAAGGCCAACGGGCACCGGGCCCAGATCAAGAAGTTCCTCTCCTTCGTCTACCAGAAGGAGAACACCCTCAAGTTCGACGAGATCTACAACCTGCTCCCGGTCACCCAGGACACCCGCGACGAGATGACCGCCAGCGGGATGCGCGAGGACCTCAAGAGCTTCCTGGCCACCCTCCCCAGCGCCAGCTTCTACCCGGTCGGCGACCCGTCCTGGGAGAAGGTGAGCGCCATGATCAAGAAGGGCATCGGCGGCGCGGTGCGCGACGGCGGCGACCAGGTCCTCGCCGCCCTGCAGAAGTCGGCGGCCCAGGCGGCCGCCGAAGCGCACCACTAGCGGCCGCCCGGCCGACCGGCCGGGCAGGGGTGTCGGACCTCGGGGCGCGGGGAGCCGGGCGAGTCGGAGGACACCGACGTTCGCGCCCGGCTCCCCGCGCCCCGGCGGGCAAGCGCCGTGCTCAGTCGGTGCCGAGGGTGATCGAGTACGCCTTGCGCAGGGTCTCGTGGACGGTCCAGGTGGTGCGGTCGCCCTCGCGCAGTACGGCGAAGTCGCCCGGGCCGACGTGCAGGGTCGGTCCGCCCTCGATCTCGACGGTGGCGCGCCCGCTGACCACCACGAACAGCTCGTCCGCCTCGACGTCGGTCACCACGCCCGGGGTGATCTGCCAGACCCCGTGCAGCCGGCGTCCGTCCTCGGACTCCCAGAGCACCTTGCCGGTGACCTCCGGGCTGCCGGAGACGATCTGGGCGGGGTCGAGCGGCTCGGGTTCGAGGTCGAGGTCGGGAACGTGCAGTGCGAAGCTGTTGGTCATGGCACCGACGCTAGCCGGACGGCGGGTCCGGTGGGGACGGCAGAGTGTGTCCGAGCGGCCGGGCAGAATGACACTTCGTAGCGAGTCCGAGGCGAGGTGGGTGCGGTGGCCGCTCTGAGTGAACGCGAACTGGCGGTGCTCGCGCTGGAGGCCCGGCCGTGGCGGACGGCGGGCGCCAAGGAACGTGCCATCCGGGAGGAGCTCGACCTCTCGGCAACCCGGTACTACCAGCTGCTGAACGGCCTCCTGGACCGGCAGGAGGCGCTCGCGCACGACCCGGTGCTGGTCAACCGGCTCCGCCGGATCCGGGAGACCAAGCGCGCGGAGCGGTAGCGGCCGGCCCCGACGGGGTCCGGCGCGTGGTCCGGCGGTGGATGCGTCCGGGCTGGGTAGGGTCTGGGCATGGGGATGACTGAGCAGTCGGCACCGAGTACCCCGGCCGGACGCGCGGGCCTGGCGGCCCTGTTGGCGGCGCCCGCCGAGGCCGTGATCGCCCTCGACTTCGACGGGACCCTGGCCCCGATCGTGCCCGACCCCGACCAGGCGCGTGCCCATCCCGAGGCGGTGGCCGTGCTCTCCAGGCTGGCCCCGCTGGTCGGCGCGGTGGTCGTGGTGACGGGTCGGCCGGCGGCCGTCGCCGCGCGGTACGGCGGCTTCGCGGGCGTCCCCGGGCTCGGACACCTCACCGTGCTCGGCCAGTACGGTGCCGAGCGCTGGGAGGCCGCCACCGGTGAGCTGACCGCCCCCGAACCGCCGGCCGGTGTGGCCGCCGCCCGGGCCGAACTGCCCCGGGTGCTGGAGCGGGCGGGCGCCCACCCCGGTACCTGGGTGGAGGACAAGGGCCGTGCGCTCGGCGTCCACACCCGTCGTACCGACGCCCCCGGCGCCGCGCTCGACCTGCTCCGCGAACCGCTCGGCCGGCTCGCCGCCGGCCACGGACTGATGGTCGAACCCGGCCGCTACGTCCTGGAGTTGCGCCCGCCCGGGGTGGACAAGGGTGCGGCGCTGACCGCCTTCCTCGCCGAACGCCCGGCCGTCGGCGCGGTGCTGTACGCCGGGGACGACCTCGGCGATCTGCCCGCGTACGCGGCCGTCGAGAAGCGCCGTACGGACGGCCGGCCCGGACTGCTGGTGTGCAGCGGCGGGACCGTGGCGGGTGAACCACAGGTCGGTGAACTCGCCGAGCGGGCCGACCTGTTGGTGTCCGGTCCGACCGGACTGGTCGCGCTGCTGGCCGAGTTGGCCGACCGGATCGGCTCGGGGCGCTGATCCGGCCGGCGCCGGCCGTGCGGGCGCGGGCGTGTCCTCGAGGACGCCTGGGCCCCTGGCACGGAGCCTCAGTCCAGGGCGTGGAGCTGGTCCAGGAACCACTGCTGGGGCGGCAGCGCGGTCGAGGCCGCAGCCAGCCGCTTGGTGCGGTCCGCGCGTTCGTGACCGGGCATGGTCAGGCCCCGGTGCAGGGCCTCGGCGGTGGCGACGATGTCGTACGGGTTCACCGTGATGGCGTCGTCGGCGAGTTCGGCGCAAGCGCCCGCCTCGCGGGAGAGCACCAGGGCGCAGCCCGCGTCGGAGACCACCGGGACCTCCTTGGCGACCAGGTTCATGCCGTCCCTGATCGGGTTGACCAGGGCCACGTCGGCGAGCCGGTAGGCGGCCAGCGAGCGCGGGAAGTCGTCGTCGACGTGCAGGATCAGCGGGCGCCAGGTGGCCGTCCGGAACTCGTCGTCGATCTCCTGCGCGATGCGCCGGACGGCGGCCGTGTACTCGCGGTACTCGGGCAGGTCGTGGCGCGAGGGGTAGGCGAAGGCGACGTGCACCACCCGGTCCCGCCACTCGGGGCGGGTGCGGAGCAGGTGCCGGTAGGCGAGCAGACCGCGGACGATGTTCTTGCTCAGCTCGGTGCGGTCCACCCGGACGACGGTCCGGCGCGGCGCCCCGTCCGCGGAGCGGCCGACCGCCTCGCGCAGGGTGGCCAGCTGGGCGTCCACGTCCGGCCGGTGGGCGCGCGAGCGGAGGAAGTCCGCGTCGGCGCCGAGGCCGTGGACGCCGAGCCGGGTGGTGCGCCCGGCGTGCGTGACGGTGAGGGCGTCCCGGTCCACCGTCGCGCCGAGCACCGCCTCGCAGCAGTCGGCGAAGGCGAGTGCCCACCGGAGGGTCAGGAACGCCGCGCGGTCGGCGCCGAGGATGCCCGCGAGCACCGCCTCGGCGACGTCGTCCGGCAGCATCCGGTAGTACTCCGGCGGGGCCCACGGGGTGTGCGAGAAGTGCCCGATGCGCAGGTCGGGGCGGAGCGCGCGGAGCTGGGTCGGGGCCAGGGAGAGGTGGTAGTCCTGGACGAGCACCACCGCGCCGGGGGCCGCCTCGGCGGCCAGCGCCCGGGCGAAGGCGGAGTTGTACGCGCCGTAGGACTCCCACTCGCGGCGGAACCGGTCGTCGAAGAGCGGCGAGACGGGGGTGTCGTACAGCAGGTGGTGGACGAACCACAGAGTGGAGTTGGCGATGCCGTTGTAGGCACGGCGGAAGGTGTCCGGATCGATGTCGAGCATCCGGACGGCCTGGCCGCCGACCTCGAAGCCGCCTAGGTCGAGCCGGCCGTCGGGGGACCGGCGGGCCGCCGCGCGGTCGGCGTCGCCGAGCGCCGCGCAGACCCAGACCGAGGACGGGTCGTCGATCGCGGAGAGCCCGGAGACCAGGCCGCCGCCGCCTCGGCGCAGGGTCAGCGATCCGTCGTCCTCGAGGGTGAAGGACACCGGGCCGCGGTTCGAGGCCACCAGGATCGGGGCCCTGCCGGTCGGATTCGAACGTTCGGTCGCGAGATCGCCCATGTCTTGAACCTTGCCGGGCCCGGGGTGCCGGAAACCCTCCGGGTCGGGACACCCGCCGGGGCCGGGGCGAACGGATCGGGGGCGCGCGGAACCGCGCACATCGAAGGTGCGTGGTCCCCCGCGCCCCCGAGGGCTAACCCCGTTCCCGGTACTCGGGAACGCTGAGCATCGGAGGGCGTTCGAGGGCCGTGACCGGGTGGGTGTGCGGGGTGAAGCCGCGGGATCGGGAGGCCCGGGTGAACTGGGTGAGGTGCGGGTGGACCAGGTCGTCCGCGGCCTTGAGGCGGTGGGTCCGGTCGAGGCGTTCCAGGGCCGTGCGGTAGATGGTGGCGGCCATCCGGCCGAGGGCCTGGCCGTCCTGGTGGCGGTGGTGCCGGACGCCGACGTCCACCTGCGCCAGGGCGTCGAGGCCGACCTCGTCCAGGGCGTCCACCAGCAGGCCGAGCTCGACCCCGTACCCGGTCGGGAAGTGCAGCCGCTCCAGCAGTGAGCGCCGGGCCGCGTACTCCCCGCCCAGCGGCTGGACGAACCCGGCCAGCTGCGGCCAGTGCAGGTTGAGCAGCGGACGTGCGACCAGCTCGGTGACCCGGCCGCCGCCGGCCGGTACGACGGCGCCCTCGGTCTCCAGCGGCCGGTCGTACATCGCCTTGACCAGCTGGATGCCGGGGTCGGTGAGCAGCGGTCCGACGATCCCCGTGACGAAGGCCGGGTCGAACTCGCGCAGGTCCGCGTCGATGAAGCAGACGATCTCGCCGGTGGTCGCCAGCAGCGAGCGCCAGAGCACCTCGCCCTTGCCCGGCACGGTGGGTATCCGGGGCAGGATGTCGTCGCGGTGCACCACCCGGGCGCCGGCGGCGGCGGCCAGTTCGGCGGTCCGGTCCACCGAGCCGGAGTCGACCACCACCAACTCGTCGACCAGCGGGATCCGTTCCACCAGTTCGCGCCGGATCACCCGGACGATCTCGCCGACCGTCGGTTCCTCGTCCAGCGCGGGCAGCACCACGCTGACGGAACCGGCCCGGCCGGCCGCCCGCTTGGCCGCGAGCAGGGCCTCGACGGGACGGTCGGCGGCCGCCCAGGAGTGGCTGCGCAGCCAGCGCTCCACCTCCGGCAGGAGGGCCTCGGTCAGCTGGTCGGGCACGGTGTCGCTCCTCGTGTTCGGATGGAAACGGTCGGGTTCATCTCGCGTGTCGGACGCTCCCGTTCGAGCTTGACACCTTCGGCTACAGTCTTCGTAACCCGGCCGGACCTGCGTACATCGGGGTCGGCCCGGCAGCGTGACCACAACTTCACAGAGCTCATCCAGAGGGACTGAGGGAACGGCCCGTTGACGTCCCGGCAACCTTCTCGCCCGGCGGTCACAGGCCCCGGCGGGACAGGTGCCAATTCCGGCCTGTGGCGCAGCCGCGTCACGGGGAAGATGAGGAGAGAGGCCTCCGCCATCATGGCTACCGCTACCCAAGCACCCGTTGCGACCGTCGACCTCGGCCCTGCCGCCGCGCTGTCCTGTCGCGAGTGCGGTACCCGGTTCCCCCTCGGTCCCAGTTTCGCCTGCCTGGAGTGCTTCGGCCCGCTGGAGATCGCCTACGACTTCGGCTCCTACCGGGCCGAGCAGTTGCGCGAGCGGATCGAGTCGGGCCCCGCCAGCATCTGGCGCTACGCCCCGCTGCTGCCCGTCCCGGCCGACGTGGCCGGCAAGCCCAACCTGAACCCCGGCTGGACCCCGCTGGTCAAGGCCGACAACCTGGGCCGCGAGCTGGGTTTCACCGCACAGCTGCACGTCAAGGACGACTCCGGGAACCCGACCCACTCCTTCAAGGACCGGGTGGTGGCCTGCGCCATCGAGGCGGCCCGCGCCTTCGGCTTCACCACCCTGTCCTGCTCCTCGACCGGCAACCTGGCCGGTGCGGTGGGCGCGGCGGCGGCCCGGGCCGGGTTCAGGTCCTGCGTGTTCATCCCGCACGACCTGGAGCAGGGCAAGGTCGTGATGGCCGGTGTCTACGGCGGCGAACTGGTCGGCATCGAGGGCAACTACGACGATGTGAACCGGTTCTGCTCCGAGCTGATCGGCGATCCGGCCGGTGAGGGCTGGGGCTTCGTCAACGTCAACCTCCGTCCGTACTACGGCGAGGGCTCCAAGACCCTGGCGTACGAGATCTGCGAGCAGCTCGGCTGGCGGCTGCCGGAGCAGATCGTCATCCCGATCGCCTCGGGCTCCCAGCTCACCAAGATCGACAAGGGGCTGCAGGAGCTGATCGGGCTCGGCCTGGTCGAGGACCGCCCGTACCGGATCTTCGGCGCCCAGGCCGAGGGCTGCTCCCCGGTCTCCGCCGCCTTCAAGGCCGGCCACGACGTGATCCGCCCGGTCAAGCCGGACACCATCGCCAAGTCGCTGGCGATCGGCAACCCGGCCGACGGCCCGTACGTGCTGGACATCGCCCGCCGCACCGGCGGTGCGGTCGAGGACGTCACCGACGCCGAGGTGGTGGCCGCGATCAAGCTGCTGGCCCGCACCGAGGGCATCTTCGCCGAGACCGCCGGCGGGGTGACCGTGGGCGTGCTGAAGAAGCTGGTCGAGAGCGGCCGGCTGGACCCGGCCAAGGAGACCGTCGCGATCAACACCGGTGACGGCCTGAAGACCCTGGACGCGGTGTCCGACGCGGGCCTGACCGCCACCATCCGCCCGACGCTGGACTCCTTCCGCGCCGCCGGCCTGGCCTGAGCCCGACGCCGCCCGGGCCACCCGGCGTCCCACGACCCACCACCTAGGAGCTTCGCACCATGAGCGCATCCGTCCGCATCCCGACCATCCTGCGCACCTACACCGGCGGCGCCGCCGAGGTGACCGCCGAGGGCGCGACCCTGGCCGCCGTCATCGCCGACCTGGACGCCAACCACCCCGGCATCGCCGCCCGGATCCTGGACGACACGGGCAGGCTGCGCCGCTTCGTCAACGTCTACGTCAACGACGACGACGTGCGCTTCGACCAGGGCCTGGAGACCGAGATCAGGGACGGCTCGTCCGTCTCGGTCATCCCCGCCGTGGCCGGCGGCTGCTGAACCGCCGGAGCGGACCCCGCACACCTGCGGACGCGGTCGCCGCTACCACACCGGGAGCCGTCGACGGGCATGGAATGTTTATTTCCGTGCCGGTTGGCGGCTCTTGGCGTGCCGGTGGAAAAGGGCGCTCTCAAGTGGCGGTAAAGTGCGCAGGTGTCGGCATACTCCCCCGCCGACCACATCTCGGGAGCGAGGCCCAGGAGCGGCCGGTGACTGACGCTCCGCCAGCCGATCGCATACGCAAGGCTCTTCCGGCCGCTGAGACGGACCCCGGGCGGTCCACGGCAGAAGATGTCAGGACGACGTCAGAAATTTACCGGCGATTTGCGACTGTTCGTCCATTATGCCCGGCAGGAATTGGCGCATTCTGCCGCTTTTATCCCGCGACACCCGAAAGCTTCCGGATGGAATTCGCGGAAGTTGGGCCTGTTGCAGAGGGCGTCTGTCCGGATACATTCAGCGGCGGTCGTACGCAATCACCCGTCGACCCGGCAACTCCCGGGAAACGACGGCGGTTTGCGACGTGCACGGCTGTGCCCAGGGGGGGTTCCCTCGGGCCGGCCTACCAGCCTGGGCCCGCAACCTGCGGGTCCGTGAAGGGCCAGCACAGCACAAGGGGAGTTCGGAATGGCTCAGGGCACCGTCAAGTGGTTCAACGCGGAGAAGGGCTACGGCTTCATCGCGGTCGACGGTGGTGCGGACGTGTTCGTCCACTACAGCGCGATCCAGATGGACGGCTACCGCACCCTCGAGGAGGGCCAGCGGGTCGAGTTCGAGATCTCCCAGGGGCAGAAGGGTCCGCAGGCGGACATGGTCCGCAACGCTGCGGTCTGACCTTCCGACCTGCGGAGCCCTCGGCTCGGTCACGAGCTGGCGCTCACTCTGTTCGAGCAGTGGACCCGTACGACGCCTGTCGTGCGGGTCCACCGCCGTCTGCGGGGCCCGGGGCCGACTGCCGACTGCCGGTCGACACTGCCGCATTGGGCTTGCACTCGATACCCCGGAGTGCTAATCATTGGCGTTAGCACTCTCAGCTTGAGAGTGACAAACGGACCGGGTCGGTGAGGCCCCAGGGAGCGGCAGGGGAAAGGACCCGCGCTCGCAGGGCCGTCCGTCGCGGGCACCTCTCGGTCCGAGCAGTCGACCGTGTCCTGGAGGACCACTTCCGATGGCCAAGATCATCGCGTTTGACGAGGAAGCTCGCCGCGGCCTTGAGCGCGGCATGAACCAGCTTGCCGACGCCGTCAAGGTGACGCTGGGCCCCAAGGGCCGCAACGTCGTCCTTGAGAAGAAGTGGGGCGCCCCCACGATCACCAACGACGGTGTCTCCATCGCCAAGGAGATCGAGCTCGAGGACCCCTACGAGAAGATCGGCGCGGAGCTCGTCAAGGAGGTCGCCAAGAAGACCGACGACGTCGCGGGTGACGGCACCACCACCGCCACCGTGCTCGCCCAGGCGCTCGTCCGCGAGGGTCTGCGCAACGTCGCCGCCGGCGCCAACCCGATGGCTCTGAAGCGCGGCATCGAGAAGGCCGTCGCCGCCGTCTCGGACCAGCTGCTGGCCCAGGCCAAGGACGTGGAGACCAAGGAGCAGATCGCCTCCACCGCCTCCATCTCGGCCGCCGACACCCAGATCGGCGAGCTCATCGCCGAGGCCATGGACAAGGTCGGCAAGGAAGGTGTCATCACCGTCGAGGAGAGCAACACCTTCGGCCTGGAGCTCGAGCTCACCGAGGGCATGCGCTTCGACAAGGGCTACATCTCCGCCTACTTCGCCACCGACCTGGAGCGGATGGAGGCGTCCTTCGAGGACCCGTACATCCTGATCGCCAACTCCAAGATCGGCTCGGTCAAGGACCTGCTCCCGCTGCTGGAGAAGGTCATGCAGAGCGGCAAGCCGCTCGTCATCATCGCCGAGGACGTCGAGGGCGAGGCCCTGTCGACCCTGGTCGTGAACAAGATCCGTGGCACCTTCAAGTCCGTCGCCGTCAAGGCCCCGGGCTTCGGTGACCGCCGCAAGGCCATGCTCGGCGACATCGCCATCCTCACCGGTGGCACCGTCATCTCCGAGGAGGTCGGCCTCAAGCTGGAGAACGCCGGTCTGGACCTGCTGGGCACCGCCCGCAAGGTCGTCATCACCAAGGACGAGACGACCATCGTCGACGGTGGCGGCGACAGCGACCAGGTCGCCGGCCGCGTCAACCAGATCCGTGCCGAGATCGAGAACAGCGACTCGGACTACGACCGCGAGAAGCTCCAGGAGCGCCTCGCCAAGCTGGCCGGCGGCGTGGCCGTCATCAAGGCCGGCGCGGCCACCGAGGTCGAGCTCAAGGAGCGCAAGCACCGCATCGAGGACGCCGTCCGCAACGCGAAGGCCGCCGTCGAGGAGGGCATCGTCGCCGGTGGTGGCGTCGCGCTGCTGCAGGCCGGTGTCGCCTTCGACAAGCTGGAGCTGGACGGCGACGAGGCCACCGGTGCCAACATCGTCCGCGTGGCGCTGGAGGCCCCGATCAAGCAGATCGCGACCAACGCCGGCCTCGAGGGCGGCGTCGTGGTGGAGAAGGTCCGCAACCTCCCCGCCGGTCACGGCCTGAACGCCGCCACCAACGAGTACGTCGACCTGATCGCGTCGGGCATCATCGACCCGGCCAAGGTCACCCGCTCCGCGCTGCAGAACGCCGCCTCCATCGCGGCGCTGTTCCTCACCACCGAGGCCGTCATCGCCGACAAGCCGGAGAAGGCCGCTGCGGCCGCCGGCGGCGGCATGCCGGGCGGTGACATGGACTTCTGATCCCCCGGGGATCGGCGAGTTCTGATCGTCTGCGAGGGCGGTCTCCCCACTGCGGGGAGGCCGCCCTCGCGGCGTTCCCGCCCCGCGTTCACTCGTCCGTGGCACGCTGGGCGCATGAACGCCGTCGGCGACTTCGAGTCGGACCACCTTGAGGACGAGCAGCGTCACGAGGAAGGGGGATCGGGGGTGACGGCCATGGCAGTCGAGTCGGACCGGCAGTGGTCCTACCTGTTGGACACCTGGCGGGAACTGGACGTTCCCGAGGGCTGGCGCGCCGAGATCGAGGGAGGGCAGATCGTCTTGGTGCCACCGCCGAACACGGGTCACAACCTGATCGCCGCACGGGTCCACCGGGCGCTGGTCCGGTGCCTGCCGGACGACGTCGAGGTGTTCCAGACGCTCGGCACGCAGATCGCCCGGCTGGAGAAGCTCTACATCCCGGATCTGGTGGTCGTGGACACCGCTGTCCTCGCGGTGGACGAGGACGGTCCGGTCGACGCCGCCGAGGTGCTGCTGGCGGTCGAGATCACCTCACGGAGCACGGCCCGGCACGACCGGACGAAGAAGCTCTGGGGCTATGCCCACGCCCCGGTCCCGCTCTACCTGCTGATCGACCGCTTCGACGAGCCCGGCCCGACGGTCACGCTGTTCTCCGAGCCCCACAACGGTGCGTACCGGCAGAGTCTCCGTACGCCTTTCGGCAAGCCGGTCGGCCTGCCGGCGCCGTTCGGCGTCGAGTTGAGCACCGAGGGCTTCCCTGTGCCGAGCTGACCTGCGGGACAATGGGTGGATGGCCAGTTCTGACATCGAAACCGCACTGCACGCCGCCCGCGCCCTGATCCTCGCCGACCTCACCGCCCGGGACGTGGCCGAGGCGGAGGTCGTCTCGATGGTCGAGAAGGCCGTGACGCACCGCCGCTGGTGGCTGGAGCAGTGGCCGGCCGGGACGGAGTTCGTCCTCGGGCTGCTGGCGCAGGACGTGCAGGACGCGCTGCTGGAGGCGTACGGCCGCTGGCCGCTGTGCACCGCCTGCGCCGCGGACGGCGACCCGCACGCGCTGAGCGTGGAACCCGAGCTGGGGGCGGAGCCGCACTGGGTCTGCGGCAAGAACGCCACCGTGGTGGCCCCGGTCGGCGGGCTCGGCTGAGAGCGCTCAGGTCAGTGCGGTGAGTTCGGCGAAGAGGTTGGCGCGGGCTGCGGTGCCGAACCGCTCCCGGGCCGCCGGGGTGCGGTAGAGGGCGGGCAGGTCGAGCAACTGCCGCAGGACGGCGGCCCGTCCGGTCCGGAAGGCGTCGTCGGGGACGAAGCCGTACTCCTCGCGGACCGCCGCCGCGTAGGCCGCGTACGCCTCCGGTGGGCCGCCGAGTACGGCCAGGTCGGCGTCGCAGAGCACCTCGCCGTTGCGGTCACCGGGTTCGGGGTGGTGGCTGGCGGTGAGCCGGACCAGCCGGACCACCTCGGCGGTCGACTCCTCGGCCAGGCCCGCCTCGCGCAGTGCGCGGGCGGCCAGCTGGGCGCTGCGCTCCTCGTTCTCGGACCGGTCGGGGCGGTAGACCGCGTCGTGGAACCAGGCCGCCAGCAGGACGGCGTCCGGGTTCTCGGCGTACCCGGCCAGGGCGTCGACGTGGTCGAGCACCGCCGTCAGGTGCGCCGTGGTGTGGTACCGGCGCTGGGGTTCGGCCCAGCGCCCCAGCAGGTCGCGCCCGTACGGCGCGGGGTCGGCGGTGGCGCCGCAGCGGATCAGCAGGGCGTTCCAGCGGTCGAGCAGCGCGGGGGCTCCGGTCGGCATGCGGCCATTGTGGCGGGGCGGGCTGACGGTCGGTCGGCCGGGGTCGGTCGGCCGGGGCGGCGGGGGGCTCGCCGGGCGGGTCCACGATGTGGCAAGGTAGCGATATGTCTAGACCAATTCTCGAAGTCATCGCGCTGACGGCACAGGATGCCCAGGCTGCCGAGTCCGGTGGCGCCGACCGCCTCGAACTGGTCACCGACATGGCTGCCGACGGACTGACCCCCTCGGTGGCCGACTTCGCCGCCATCCGGGCCGCCGTCCGTGTCCCGCTGCGGGTGATGCTCCGGATCCGCGACGGCTTCGCACCGGGGGACCTGGACGAACTGCTCGCCCGCGTCGCCGCGCTGCGGGCCGAGGGCGCCGAGGAGTTCGTGTTCGGGTTCCTGAGTGCCGACGGTGCCGTCGACCTGGCCGCGACCACCGCCGTCGCGGCGGCCGTCGAAGGCTGCCGGTGGACCTTCCACCGGGCCCTCGACCACAGCGTCGACCGGGCCGCCGTCCGTGCCGCGGTGGGCGAACTGCCCGGCCTGGACACCTTCCTGACCTCCGGTGCGGCCGCCGGGGTGGAGACCGGCCTGGGGGTCCTGCTGGGGGAGCTGGCCAAGTCCGGTGCGCCGGGCTACCGCCAGGGGATCCTGGTCGGCGGCGGCCTGCGCGCCGGACACGTTCCTCAGCTGCGGGCGGCCGGCTTCGACGCCTTCCACGTCGGCGGCGCGGTCCGCGGCAACGGCTGGACCTCCCCGGTCGAGGCCGCCAGGGTCGCCGAGTGGCGCGCCCTGGTCGACGCCTGAGCGCCTCGGCCGCCGGGGCGGGCGGCCCGTGCCGTCCGGACCGGCGGCCCGCCCCCGCGGGTGACGCCTACCGGGTCAACTGCTCCGGCAGGGGCTCGGAGTGCAGCACCGTGAGCCCCGAGACCGCCCGGGTCAGCGCGACGTACAGGCGGCGCAGGCCGGTGCGTTCGTCCGGCTCGCCCGCGACCACGGCGGCCGGCTCGTCCAGGACCACGTAGTCGTACTCGAGACCCTTGGCGAGCGAGGCCGGGACCAGGGTCAGCCGGGCCTCGCTGCTGGTCTCGGTGCCGGGGTCGAGGAAGGGCAGCCCGGCCTCGGCGAGCACCCCGGCGAACAGCGGGATGCGGGCGTCGGCGGTGATCAGGCCGGTGGAGCCCTCGCGGGCCAGGGCCCTGCGGCAGCTCTCGACCACGGCCTCGGTCAGCCCGTCCGCGACGTGCTCGACCGCCAGCGCGCCGGGGGTGTCGCGGATCGAGGTGGCGGGGGCCAGTCCGGGCGCGATCGCCGGGAGCAGCCGGGAGGCGTACGCGATGACCTCCTCGGGCACCCGGAAGCCGGTGGTGAGCTCCTCGACGTGGGCGGCGGACTTGCCGAGGTGGTGCAGCGCCTCGGGCCAACTACCGGTCGCCCAGGGAGTGGTGCCCTGGGCGAGGTCGCCGAGGATGGTCGCGGAGCCGGTGGAGCAGCGGCGGCCGACGGCCCGGTACTGCATGGGGGAGAGGTCCTGCGCCTCGTCCACCACGACGTGCCCGAGCGAGGGGGTGCGCTGGACCAGGTCGGCGGCCTCGTCGACGAGGACGGCGTCGGCCGGGGTCCACGGCGCGGTCCGCAGGGAACGTCCGGGCTTCGACCGCAGGAGCGCGGCCTGCTCCCCGGCGTCCAGGACGCCGTCCGCGCACTCGGCGAGGAACTCCGCGTCGGTGAGCAGCCGGTGGACCAGCTTGGCCGGGTCGACCGGCGGCCAGCACTGCTTGACCACCGCCTTGACCGCCGTGTTGCGGGCGACCGCGTCCTGCACCCGGTCGTCGGGGGCCTCGCCGCTCTGCTCCATCTTCAGCAGGACGGCGTGCGCGATGCGCTGCGGCAGGGCCTCCCCGGCCGCGCCGTAGCGGATCTCGCGGCCCTTCAACTCCTCGATGATCTCGACCAGTTCGTAGGCGGGTACGCGCCAGCGGCGGGAGCCCCGGACCACCACGCAGGGCTCGGTGGGCAGGCTGATCCCGGCCCGGACCGCGCGGCGCAGCACCTCGGCCATCCTGGGGTCGCCCTTGACGGTGGCCGCCTCGACGGTGTCGGTGCCGCGGACCTCGACGTGGTCGACCAGTTCCTGGACGGTGGCCTGTGCCACGTCCAGCTCGCCGAGGGCGGGCAGGACCTGCTCGATGTAGTGGAGGAACGAGCGGTTCGGCCCGATCACCAGGGTGCCGGTCCGGGCGAGCCGCTCGCGGTGCGCGTACAGCAGGTACGCGACCCGGTGCAGGCCGACGGCGGTCTTCCCGGTGCCGGGCGCGCCCTGGACGCAGACCGTGCCGGTGATGTCGGCGCGGACGATCTCGTCCTGCTCGGGCTGGATGGTGGCGACGATGTCGCGCATCGGGCCGACGCGGGGCTTCTCGATCTCGGCCGCGAGCAGGGCGGAGGCGGTGTCGGTCTCGGCCGGATCGGTGAGGTTCTCGTCCTCGTACGCGGTCAGTTCACCACCGGTGTAGCCGAACCGGCGCCGGCGCTCGACGTCCATCGGCGCGGTGCGGCTGGCCCGGTAGAACGGCTGGGAGACCGGCGCGCGCCAGTCGATCACCATCGGGTCGCCGCCCGCGTCGTGCACGTGCCTGCGCCCGATGTAGAACCGCTCGCCGCTGCCCCCTTCCGCCAGCTCCTCGCTGATGGCGTGCAGGTAGTCCAGGCGGCCGAAGAACAGCGGGGTGTGGGCGAGGTCGGCCAGGGCCGCGATGCGCAGCTCGATCTGGTTCTGCAGGACGGCGGCGGAGACCCAGGTGCCGGTGACGTCGCGCAGGTCGAGCGACTCGACGTCCTCGCGCATGGCCGTCAGCGCGGCCCGGGAGGCGGCCAGATGGTCGCGTTCGCGCTGCAGGGGGTCGGTGGACCGGTGGTCGGTGGGGGCGTGCACAGCGAACCTTCCCGGCTGCCCTCGTGGGCGGGGCAGCGGACTCGTCGTTAGCTCACAGTGAAGGACACCGGCCGGTTGCCGAGCGGACGGTACTCCCACGGCTGCCGACGACTGGCACCACGTTTCGGGAGGGGCAGACCGGCGATCATAGACCGGTGCCGGACCCGGCGCTAATCATTTGACTCAGGGTCGCCGCGCGCCGGGACGTAGGGGTGCCGTACGCCGGAAGAAGGACGGAGGGCCTGCTCGCCGCGCACTTCGGGCTGATGTCCCGGCGGCGGCCGGAAACCTACGGTTGAGGCATGAACACCGAACGGATCAAGCAGCACGGGCCCACCGGGAGCACCGCCACCGACAACCGCCGCCGCAACCCGATGGCGCAGGCCGTCCGCAACATGGGGATCATGCTCGACACCGCCGCACGGGTGATCTTCCTCGGGCGCGACGGCGTCAAGCTGTGATCCGGTGCGCTACACGTCGTCGGCGTCGATGATCCGGTACGCGTAGCCCTGCTCGGCCAGGAAGCGCTGCCGGTGCGCGGCGAAGTCCTGGTCCACGGTGTCGCGGGCCACCACCGAGTAGAAGTGCGCCGCATGGCCGTCCGCCTTGGGCCGCAGGACCCGGCCGAGGCGCTGGGCCTCCTCCTGGCGGGATCCGAAGGTCCCGGAGACCTGGATGGCGACGGTCGCCTCCGGCAGGTCGATGGAGAAGTTGGCGACCTTGGAGACCACCAGCACGCTGATCTCCTTGTTCCGGAACGCCTCGAAGAGCTTCTCGCGCTGGGTGTTGCTGGTCTCGCCCTTGATCACGGGGGCGTCCAGGGCCTCGCCGAGCTCGTCCAGCTGGTCGATGTACTGGCCGATGATCAGGGTCTGGTCGTTCTTGTGCTTCCTGACCAGGGACTCCACCACCCGGCGCTTGGTCGCCGTGGTCGAGCAGAAGCGGTAGCGCTCCTCGGGCTCGGCGGTCGCGTACGCCAGCCGCTCGGAGTCGGTGAGCGTGACCCGGACCTCGCAGCAGTCGGCCGGGGCGATGTAGCCCTGGGCCTCGATCTCCTTCCACGGCGCGTCGAAGCGCTTGGGCCCGATCAGCGAGAAGACGTCGCCCTCGCGGCCGTCCTCGCGCACCAGCGTTGCGGTCAGCCCGAGCCGCCGCCTGGCCTGCAGGTCGGCGGTGAACTTGAAGACCGGCGCCGGCAGCAGGTGCACCTCGTCGTAGACCACCAGGCCCCAGTTGCGGGCGTCGAAGAGCTCCAGGTGCGCGTAGACGCCCTTCCGCTTGGTGGTCATCACCTGGTACGTGGCGATGGTGACCGGGCGGATCTCCTTCTTCGTCCCGCTGTACTCGCCGATCTCGTCCTCGGTCAGCGAGGTCCGCTTGACCAGCTCGTGCTTCCACTGCCGGGCCGAGACGGTGTTGGTGACCAGGATCAGCGTGGTCGACTTGGCCTCCGCCATCGCCGCCGCGCCGACCAGCGTCTTGCCCGCGCCGCAAGGGAGCACGACCACGCCGCTGCCGCCGTGCCAGAAGCCCTCGACGGCCTGCCGCTGGTAGGGGCGCAGCTGCCAGCCGTCCTCCGCCAGGTCGATCGGGTGCGCCTCGCCGTCCACGTACCCGGCGTGGTCCTCGGCGGGCCAGCCCAGCTTGAGCAGCACCTGCTTGATCTGGCCGCGCTCGGAGGGGTGCACGACCACGGTGTCCGGGTCGATCCTGGCGCCGACCAGCGGAGCGATCCGCTTGGAGCGCAGCACCTCCTCCAGCACCGGGCGGTCGGTGGTGGTCAGCACCAGCCCGTGCACCGGGTGCTTGGAGAGCTGGAGGCGGCCGTAGCGGGCCATGGTGTCGGCGATGTCCACCAGCAGCGCGTGCGGCACCGGGTAGCGGGAGTAGGTCACCAGGGCGTCCACGACCTGCTCGGCGTCGTGTCCGGCGGCCCTGGCGTTCCACAGGCCGAGCGGGGTGACCCGGTAGGTGTGCACGTGCTCGGGGGCGCGCTCCAGCTCCGCGAAGGGAGCGATCACCCGACGGCAGTCGGCGGCCTTCGGGTGGTCGATCTCCAGCAGCAGCGTCTTGTCGCTCTGGACGATGAGCGGTCCGTCGTTCACGCGGTGCAACCCTCCGTAGGTCCTGTCGCAGACTTTCCAGTGTCCCGCACTCGGCCCAAAGCACGTGACCCGTTTCCCGGGCCGTCGTTGAGCCGGGCATGAAGACGCCGAAGCGGGTTCTCTCCGCTGTGCTCCTGTCCGGTGCCGCGTTCGCGGCCAGCGCCACGCCTGCCCACGCCCTGGCCGGGCTCGGCGAGACCGGGGGACCTTTCGCGTTCCTCGGGCTCGGGGCGGCCAGCCTGATCAGCGGCCAGGACCTCTCGATGCCGGACACCAACAAGATGGTGCAGCAGGCCAAGGAACAGCACGCCAAGGACCAGCAGGCCAAGGAGCAGCAGAAGCAGCAGGGTCGGCACTGAGCCCTCGCCGGCTCAGGCGGGTTCGTCCACCTCGGCGACTCCGGTGATGCGGTGCAGGGCGAAGGTCCGCACCTCGTCCGTGAGGTGGTCGTACGCCGTCACGAAGCCGCCCTCGACCTTCACCGGGTCGACGACGCGCTGGGAGGCCAGACCCTCCGCGTTGACGTAGCCGATCCACATCCGCTCGCCGAGCAGGACGGCCGTCTGCAGGGCGGCGAGCGTGTCGGCGGCTGCGGTGCGCGGGAGCCGGCGCAGATCGGTACGGGCCGGTCCGGTCTGCTGCGGCGTGGCGGCGGGGCCGGCCACCGTCTCCTTGCGGACGGCGGTGGCCGCCCGGTCGCCCGCGCGCACCGCCTTGACCGCGGCGCCCAGCAGGACGTCGTCGGGGCGCGGCGGCCCGTCCGGGACCGGGGTCGGGGCGGCCCTCGGCGGAGTGCGGTGGCTGTCGGGGCGGGTGATCAGCACATCGCCCTCGGCGGACTCGGCGGCCGGTGCGAAGCCCATGCCGCGCAGCACCGAGAGCAGCGTCTCGGGCGGCACTTGGGCGGCCAGCACGGTCGGTGCCAGCAGTCGCAGCCGCAGCTCGGCGGTCCGCCGGTCGGCGAGCACCTCGGCCAGCAGCGCGGTGTCGTCGCAGCGCAGGTACGAGGAGGCGGAGCCGACCCGCAGTACGCCGTGCCGGCGGGCCACGTCGTCGATCAGGTAGCCGAGCGGCTGCGGGACACCCGTCCTGGAGTGCTGTTCCAGGAAGACGTGCAGGTCGGAGGCGGTGCGCCCGGCGTCCAGCGCGCGCCGCACGGATTCGGTGGTGAAGCGGTAGACCGTGGCGCCGCCCTTGGACTCGATGTCCGCACAGAGCGCCAGCGCCTGGGCGAGCGGGGTGAGCAGCGGGCCCGGGGCGATCGCGGTCAGGTCGGGCTGCAGGATCACGTGGTCGAGCGGCTGCGGCAGCAGCGGTGCGAGCACGGGCACCGGGTCGTCGCCCGTCAGCAGCGCGCGGGCCGGGCGGGCGAGGGCACCCCGGCCGGTGAGGCCGAGCAGTTCGGCCTCGTCGAGGGTGAAGTCGACCAGGTGGTCCCGCAGTTCGCGGTCGTCCGGCTGGACGGGGCCGCCGCGCAGCGGGCGCTGCCAGCGCAGCACGGGCAGCAGCGCGGCGGCGGTGGCGGTGCCGCCGGGCGGCAGTGCGGCCAGCAGGCCGAGGGTGGCGCGGCGGACCGACGGCGCGAGGGTCCGGTCCAGTTCGGGGCCGAGGGCGGCGCGGACCTTGCCCTTGCCGTCTGGGGTACCGGCGAGCCGGCCGACCCGGGTGGTGGCGAGCCAGCTGCGGGCGAGCAGTGCCCAGCGCTCGGCGACCGGCTGCTTCAGCCAGTTGTCGTACGCCGGGGTGGGGGCCCATCGCTCGTCCACCTCGCCGTCGGGGGCCAGCAGCCCGGCGCTGTGGGCGAGTTCCAGCCAGAACGCGGCGGTGGGCTCGGGGCACTCCAGCGCGAGCGCGACCCGCTTGAGGTCGCGTACGCCGAGTCCACCGGCCCGCAGACCGGGCGGCGGCGTCAGGCCCCAGCTGTCCAGCAGTTCCTCGACGGTGCGGACGGCGGTGTAGGCCTGTCCGGCGGCGGCGCCGTCCACAGCCTGTGGATCGCGCTCGGCGGCGGGCACCAGGGCGGGCGCGGCCGGCTCGACCGCACGGTGACTGCGGCCGCCGCGCAGGTGCAGGGCCAGTTCGCGGGGGAGCACCACGGAACCGGTGCTGGACGGCAGCAGCAGCCCCCGCGCCAGCAGCCACTCGACCGGGCTGCGGGCCTCCTCGGCGGTCACCGGGCGGGCGGCGTCCGGCACGGTGCCGGTGGGCGGGCCCCAGACCAGCTTCTCCAGCAGCGCGAGCGCGGCCTCGGGGGCCTCGGCGAGCAGCGCGGCGCAGCGCTTGCGGTCGGCGAGGAGCCCGGCGAGCGCGGCGACGGCGGTGACCGGGTCGGGGGTCGGCGGCAGCCCGGCACCGGCCAGCAGCTGCTGGAGCCGGGCCGGGGACATCCCCACCGTCGCCTCGGCGAGGGTGGGCCCCAGACCCGTACGGCCCGGGTTGCTCGCGCTGGGGGCGAGCGCCTCGCGGACGGCGATCACCAGGCGCACCGCGGAGTCCGGGCCCCAGAGCAGGGCGCGGCTGCGGAGGGCGGCCAGCGCGGCGGGCAGGGCGGCGGTGACGGCGGCACGCTCGACCGCGGCGGCGTGCGGATGCGCCTTGACCCGGGCGGGACCGGCCAGCAGGTTGCGGACGGTGGCCTCGGAACTCCCGTCGGGGGCGGCCGCCAGTGCCTCGGCGACCTGCAGGGTGAACCGGTCCAGGCGCTCCAGCGCGCGCAGCGCGGAGGCCCGGCCGGAGAGCCGGGCGGCGAGCTGGGTCAGATCGCTCGGCACCGGGTTCAGCAGGTCGGGCCGGGCCCGCAGCAGCTCGGCCAGCGCCTCGTCGCTGCGGGCGCGGAGATCCTCGGCGAGCGTACGTGGTGCGGCGGCGGCCCGGCCGGGGCGCGGTACGCGCTGCGATGCGGTCATCCGACCCAGCTTAGTCGGCCAGTCTTTGAGTGAGGGCACCCGAGCAACTCCCGGGGAGCGGGAACGGCTTGTACGGCCTGCCCGGATGCGTGGCTTGCCCGGAGGGTCGGGGCCGGTGCGTCGTCCAAGGGGTGGGAACGGTGCGGGGAACGCGCGGGTCGCCGTGGAGCTTCGGGGTGGGCTCGTCGGGCGGGCCTCCGTGCTCCCGGGGCACGGTCGAGCGGGGCCCGGGTGGGCGGGGCTCGCGTGGGTGGTCGGCTCGCGTGGGTAGTCAGGGAGTGGGTACCGTCGGCGAACGGTGGGCACGGCTACACGAGGCGGGGTGGCGGGGCGATGACGGACGGGCACGAGGGGGGCCGTGCGGGCGGCGAGTGGTGGCGGGTCGACGGGCCGCGGCGGGTCCTCGGGCAGTCGGACCCGGAGCACCGGGGCGCTGAGGCCGAGGGGGAGAGCGTGTACGCCGCCGAGGTGCCCGCACAGGCCTCGGCCCCGTCCGCCGTACCTCTGGCGAAGCCCGCCGCGCCTTCGGCGAAGCCCGCCGCGCCGGCGGACGTGCGCTCGGAGGCCGAGTCGATGGCGCGCGGCGGACCGGCCGCCCACGGGTTCGGGGTGAGCGCCGCGGACTTCCCCGGCTGGGACAGCGTCACCTTCGACTTCGGCAGTGCCACGCCGCCCGCCGCGCCGTCCGTCCCGGACCAGCGCAAGGAGTCCGCCGACGGCGCGCAGCCGACCGCCGACGCCCCTCCCGCACCCGAGGGCGCTGCCGAGGGCGGGACCGGTGACCGGCCGCCGCGGGCCGCGGCCTTCCTGGCGGGCCGCCGCCCGTCGCTGCTGCTGCTGATCGCCGCGATCGCCCTGCTCGCGGGGGCGGTGACGGGGCAGATCCCGGCCATGCTGATCGGGTGGGCCGCCGCGTACCTCTCCAGCAGGCTGGGCGACTTCACCAAGAAGTTCGCGGTCTTCGGGATCCCGCTGATCACCATGACCGCTTCGACGGTCTGGTTCTGGGGACGGGCGCAGGGGCGTTGGGGCTCCCCGGTGGCTCCGGGCGAGCAGCTCAACCACGAGGCGTGGGCGGCGGCGCCGGGAGTGCTGCGCCTGGCGGCGGTGCTCTCGGCGCTCTTCCTGCTGGTCCTCAACCTGCGCCGCGGTCCGAAGGGCTGATCAGCCGCCCAGGAAGCGCTGGAGTTCGGCCAGGACGAGGTTGGCGCCGGTGTAGCCGATGCCCTCGAACCAGAGCTGGTCGTCCACCGGGAAGGCCCGGTGCGCCTTGACCGCGCCCAGCGCCTGCCAGCCGCCGCTCGCCAGTACGGCGGCGGTCCCGGCCCTGGCCGGATCGCCGTACGTGGAGTAGAGCAGCAGGTCGCCGTCGGCCTTGGCGATCTGGTCGGGCGGCACCTCGATGTCGAACTGGTCGACGTTCTGCGGGTCGGGCCGCCCGAGTCCGAGATCGGTGAGCAGCGTTCCGATGAAGTTCTGCTTGCCGTACAGCCGTACGTTCGGTGAGCCCTCGACGAACCGGACGATGCTGACCCGCTTCCCGGCCGAGCCCGCGTCGGAGATGGCCTGCGAGGCCTGGGTGACGTGCCGCCCGTACGCGCCGACGACCGCGGTGGCCTGCTCCTGGCGGCCGAGGGCCTGGGCGTGCAGCTGGAAGTTGGCCTTCCAGGGGTAGCCGGTGGTCTGGGTGAGGACGGTGGGGGCGATCCTGCGCAGGGTGTCGTAGGCGGCGCCGTCGCGGGTCTGGTTGCCGAGGACCAGCTGGGGGGAGAGCGCGGCGATCCTGGCGGGGTCGGGGCTGTCGACGGTGCCGACGGGGGCGATCGCGGCGCGCCAGGAGGCGGGCCAGTAGTCGGGCAGGCCGCGGTCGGCAGACGCGCGGGCGGCGCCGACGGGGGCGATGCCGAGGGTGATCGCCGAGTCGAGTTCGGCGGTGTCCAGGGCGACCACCCGGACCGGCGAGCCGGGGACCACCACCACGCCGGTGGCGGCGGTGACGGTCGTGCTGGGCATGGGCCGCGGGCTCGGCGGACCGGTGTCGGAGGCGGCGGGCGACGGCGAGAGCGGGAGACCGGGCGAGGGGCTGCCTCCGCCGGCGGCCGGACCGCCGGACGGGGAGGTGCAGCCGGACAGCGCCCCCGCGCCGAGCGCGGCCAGGCCCAGCAGGGCGGTGCGGCGGGAGGGCTGACGCGGCATCGGGCGCTCCTCGCGTGGTCGGTTGAAGCCGTGGTGGAGACGTCCGTGTTCGGGGACGCCGCGTTCGGGGACGCTGGGATCGGGGACGCTGGGATCGGGGACGGCCAGGCGAGGTGGTCACGGCCGGGCAGTCCGCCCAGTATGTCTGAATTGTCGCTAGGCCCTGGCGCACGCCGCCCGGGGCGCGCCCGGGATGGCCGCTCCCGTCTCGCGGTCGGCCCGGGCGGGGCCGCATCGCCCGGTAGGTCCGGGGTGAATCACCGCCCGCATACCCTGGGCCCATGGCTCTCACCGTCGGCTTCGACCTCGACATGACCCTGCTCGACACCCGCCCCGGGATCAAGGCCGCCTACCAGGCCCTCTCCGCCGCCACCGGCACCTGGATCGACAGCGACCTGGTGGTCACCCGGCTGGGCCCGCCGCTGGAGCAGGAGCTGGCGCACTGGTACCCGGCCGGGCGGGTGGCCGAGATGGCGACCCGCTACCGGGCCCTCTATCCCGAGTACGCGCTCCCCGGCACCCTGGTGCTGCCCGGTGCGCGGGAGTCCGTCGACGCGGTCCGGGCCAGGGGCGGCCGGGTCGCCGTGATCACCGGCAAGTACGAGCCGAACGCCCGGCTCCAGCTGGACTACATCGGACTCGCCCCGGACATCCTGGTCGGCGACACCTGGGCCGAGGGCAAGGGCGAGGCCCTGCGGGAACACGGCGCGGCCGTGTACGTCGGCGACCACCTCGGTGACATCCGGGGCGCGCGGGCCGCCGACGCGGTCGCGGTCGGCGTGACCACCGGACCGTACGGCGCGGCGGAGCTGGCCGAGGCCGGTGCGGACGTGGTGCTCACGGACCTGACGGAGTTCCCGGCCTGGCTCGCGGCCTTCGCCTGATCCCGGGCCGACGCCGCGGCCGGGCCCGACCGGCCTGCCACGTGGCCGGCCGGGTGCGCGGCCGAGGTCGACTACGCGGCCACGCGGCGGCGCTGGGCGCGCGCCGAGCGGAGCAGGCCGCCGAGGGAGAGCAGGAAGCCCGCCGGCATCAGCATGCAGACCCAGTACGCGATGCTCGGGAACCGCGGCAGGCCGAAGAAGAGCGGGACGAACGTCACGATGGTGGCGATCGACCCGACGAGGAAGACGATCGCTCCGGCCCGGACCAGTCCGTCGCCGGCGCTCGTGGTGCTGCTCATGCCCGTTCCTCCAGCCGGATCCGGTTCCGATCGACGGTTCAGTGTCGCAGACCCCTTCCTACCCCCGCCGATCGGCGGGGGTAGGCTCACCCCTGACGCTCAGGTCTCCCAGGAAACTCTCAGGCACTCTAGGAGGGATGCCGGTCTTCCGGCGGGGGTGTCCTCGGGTGAAGGCCGGGTGCCGCAGAGGCAACGGTGGAGCATGGTCAATGGTGGAGCAGGGGCGTAACGACGCATGGGTCTGACCAGTCACAAGGTGCTGGCGCTGTCCGCGCTGATCTCGGTTCTGGTGGTTGCCGGCACGGTCTGGGTGTGGCCCCGGCTCGCCAAGCGCTCCTGGGCCGCGGTCTTCGGCCGGCTGGGCACCATCGTGGGCACGCAGCTCGCGGTGATGTGCACGCTCGGCCTGGTGGCCAACAACTACTTCGCCTTCTACAGCAGTTGGGACGACCTGCTGGGCACCGGCAACGACGGTCCGGTGAACATCCAGAGCCAGCTCTCGGCTGCCAAGGGCCAGCCCGGCGTGCAGCAGATCTCCAACGAGAACGTGCGCGGCGCCAACACCGTGGGCCGTGACCCGCTGGTGGTCGGCAAGTTGGAGAAGATCCGCATCCCGGGCGCGAGCACGGGCCTGTCCACCGAGGGCTACGTCTACCTGCCGCCGCAGTACTTCCAGCCGGAGTACAAGGACAAGAAGTTCCCGGCGGCCATCGCGATCACCGGCTTCCCCGGCGACGCCAAGAACCTGATCACCAAGCTCAACTACCCCTCCACCGAGCTCCAGCTGATCAAGGACGGCAAGACCAACCCGACCGTCCTGGTGATGATGCGCCCGTCCCCGGCGATGCCCCGCGACACCGAGTGCGAGGACGTCCCGAACAGCACGCAGGCCGAGTCGTACTTCGCCAAGGACGTTCCGCAGGCCATCCGCAGCTCCTACCGGGTCGCCGAGGGGGCCGGCAGCTTCGGCGTGATCGGCAACTCCACCGGCGGCTACTGCGCGCTCAAGCTGGCGATGAAGCACCCGGACGTCTTCAGCGCCGCGGTCTCGCTCTCCGGCTACTACAAGGCCGCCGACGACGCCACCACCGGTGACCTGTTCGCCGGCAGCAAGGACCGCCGCGACCAGGCCGACCTGGACTGGCGCCTGGCCAACCTGCCCAAGCCGGCGGTCTCGCTGCTGGTCGGCGGCAGCAAGGAGGGCGACGGCGACTACTACCCGGCCACCAAGAAGTTCATCGCGGCCGCCAAGGGCAGCGAGACCAAGGTCGCCGCGATCACCCTGGACACCGGCGGCCACAACTTCAACACCTGGTCCCGGATGCTCCCCGCCTCGCTCGGCTGGCTGGGCCAGCACCTCAGCGTCCCCGCCTGAGCCCGGAACCCGGACTCCTCGGCGGACTTCCGGCGGCCGGACGCCTCCGTCACTGCGTGCAGTTCCTCGGGAACTGGGAGTTTCGGCCTCCCGTTGACCAGGGTATGCAGCCATCGCACGGGGCCGTCCGGACGCCCCGCTTTCCCGACGGGGGCGTGAGCCATGGACAGCGCGATGCCGCGCCCTGGCCGCGCCAGGCCCGGGGCGGCGGCCGATGCCTCAGCAGCGCACGCACCATCGGCGCACGGATCCCGGGCGCGGGGCCCCAGGCAACTCCCTGGCCCGCGGTGAGCGGTTGAGCCGCTGACGGATCATTAGTCTGCAGAACGAGTCCGGCCCGCTTGTCCGTGCGGTCGGTTCGCCATCCACCCGGTGATCGTCGGCCTCGGCGCCGAGATCGCCCCGCACCCACACCGAGGACTTTTCGAGATGCCCACCGGCCAGGTCAAGTGGTTCAACGAGACGAAGGGGTTCGGCTTCCTGTCGCGCGACGACGGCGGGGACGTCTTCGTCCACACCAAGGCGCTGCCCACCGGGGTCACCTCGCTCCGGCCCGGCCAGCGGGTGGAGTTCGGCGTCGTCGCCGGCCACCGGGGCGACCAGGCGATGGCCGTCACCCTGCTGGAGGCGCTGCCCTCGGTGGCCGTCGCCCAGCGCCGCAGCGCCGACGACATGGCACCGATCGTGCAGGACCTGATCACCACGCTGGACGCGGTGCTGCCCGGTCTCCAGCGCGGCCGCTACCCCGCGAAGCCCGCCGGACAGAAGCTCGCGGTGCTGCTGCGGGCGGTGGCCGACCAGTTCGACGTCTGAGCGGGCCACCGCCCGGCGGGCTCAGAAGGCCAGTGCGCCCGGGTCGATCGCCGGTACCAGTCCCTCGGCGGCGGCCCGGGTCAGCAGGCCGTGCACGGCCGCGTACCCGGCCTCGCCGAGGTCGCCGGTGAACTCGTTGACGTAGAGCGCGATGTGCTGGTCCGCCACGTCAGGGTCCATCTCCTGGGCGTGCTCCAGCACGTACGGCCGGGATGCCGACGGGTTCTCCCAGGCCAGCGCGACCGAGGTGCGGATCGCCGCACTGAGTTCGCGCAGCCGCTCGGCGCCCAGCGAGCGCCGGGCGATGATCGCGCCGAGCGGGATCGGCAGGCCGGTCTCCTGCTCCCAGGCCTCGCCCATGTCGGCCAGCCTGTGCAGGCCGTACTGCTGGTAGGTGAACCGGGCCTCGTGGATCACCAGACCGGCGTCCACCCGACCGTCCCGGACGGCGGGCATGATCTCGTGGAACGGCAGCACCACGATCTCCCCGAACCCGCCGGGCACCGCCTTGGCGGCCCAGAGCCGGAACAGCAGGTACGCGGTGGAGCGCTCGCTCGGCACCGCGACCCGGCGGCCCGTCAGGTCCGTACCGGGCTCGCGGGTGAGCACCAGCGGCCCGCAGCCCCGGCCCAGCGCACCGCCGCAGGGCAGCAGCGCGTACTCGTCCAGCACCCAGGGCAGCTGGCCGTAACTGATCTTCAGCACGTCCAGTTCCCCGCGCTCGGCGAGGCCGTTGGTGATGTCGATGTCCGCGAAGGTCACCTCGGGGGCGGCCGCGCCGGGGACCAGGCCGTGTGCCCAGGCGTGGAAGACGAAGGTGTCGTTCGGGCAGGGGGAGTAGGCGACCCGCAGCGGCTCAGCCATGTCCGACCTCCTGGAGCAGTTCCGGGTACGGCAGGTGGGCGAAGGCCCGCTCCAGCGCGCCGAGTGCCTCGCCGATGCGCCAGGCGGAGCGGTCGCGCGGGCCGACGGCGTTGGAGACGGTCCGCAGTTCGAACACCG
Organism: Kitasatospora sp. NPDC056138; assembly: GCF_042264695.1. Taxonomy (NCBI): domain Bacteria; kingdom Bacillati; phylum Actinomycetota; class Actinomycetes; order Kitasatosporales; family Streptomycetaceae; genus Kitasatospora; species Kitasatospora sp. NPDC056138. The sequence goes on from NZ_JBHJVK010000018.1 coordinate 97,700, forward strand.
GCACCCCGTGCCGGGCGGCGGCCTCGGCGACCCCGAAGCCCTCCATCGCCTCGGCCAGCGCGCGCGGGTGGCGGGCGGCGAGCTCGGCGGCCCGTTCGGCGCTGCCGGTGACCGTGGAGACGGTCAGCACGGTGCCGCGGGCGGCACCGAGCGCCTCGGCGGCGAGGCCGACGGCGGCCTGCACCGGCGTGTGGCGGACGCTGCCGAAACCCAGCTCGGCGACGTCCAGGAAACCCTCGGGAGTCTGTGCGCCCAGGTCGGCGGCCACGATCTCGTCGGCGACCACGACGGAACCGATCGGTGCGTGCGGGGCGAAACCACCCGCGATCCCGGCCGAGACCACCAGCTCGTACCGGTGCAGCCAGGGCAGACCCGCAGTGGCCGCCGCCACGGCCGCCGGGCCGACGCCGCCGGCCAGGACGTCCACCGGCACCCCGCAGGCGTGCTCGGCGCGGTGCAGCTCACCGCCGGGGACCGGCAGGGTCACGGCACCGTCCCCCAGCCCGCGCAGCACGGCCCCGGCCTCGGCGGGAACGGCGACGACGACCAGCAGCCGGACGGCCTGCGCTCCCGGCTGCTGGTCGTCGGACGGACGCCGCGTCACTGCGCGGTCGGAACGAAGTCCTTGTTCTTGAGGTCGAAGAACCAGGCGGCGATGATGTCGCCGGTCTTCGCGTCGTTCTCGACGACGGTGACCCGGGTGTTCTCGGAGCTGGTGGAGAGCAGCGCGGAGGCGGACTGCAGACCGGAGAAGGTCGAGCCGGTGCGCAGCGAGGCGATCTGGGCCTGGCCCTGGCCGCCGTCGGTCGCGGCCCACCAGCCCTTGTCGGCCACGTCCGGGTCGACGCCGACGCCGATCCGGTCAGTGCTGGTCACCTCGGAGGACGGCAGCTTGCCCTCGTCGCCGGCCTTCTTGGAGTCGGCCTGGCACTTGGCGATGGCGTCCTTGTTCAGCGGCTTGCCGTCGTTGTAGCAGGTCGGCCCGGCGTGGATGGAGGACCGGCCGACCACCAGGGTGGCCAGCGGGTGCTCGGGCTTGCCCTGGTTGCTGGCGTACGCGACGGAACCGACGACCGTGCCGGCGCCGATCACGACAACGGCGCCGACGGCGGCGATGACACGGGTGCTGAGGCTCATGGGCATGAATCTACCGGGCAGCGCCGATCAAGGTGCGCGCGGGTGGCCAAGTCCCCCCGCCCGTGTCATGTGGAACCGGCCCGCCCGGGGCGGGGGAACCCCACAGGGGCGCGGGGAACCGCGCGAAGCGGGGGAGGACTGCGTTCGCTCCGCTCCGGTAGGCCGGTCGCGGGACCCCCGGTGGAGTGGTGCACCCTGCTGTCCGCAGGCCCGGCGCGGTCCGGCGCCGGTGGGGGTCACGCGACCCGGGGCTGGGCGGCCGGGCCGCGCAGGCCGACCCTGAGGAGCGCCCGTACGGTCCACAGGAGCATCAGGCCGACCAGTCCGGCGGCCACCGAGAGGCCGAGTGCGCCGTCCAGCGGCAGCAGGATGCCGATCGCGCCACCCGCCACCCAGGCCAGCTGGAGCAGTGTCTCGGAGCGGGCGAAGGCCGAGGTCCGGACCGCTTCGGGGACGTCCCGCTGGATCAGCGCGTCCAGGGCCAGCTTGCCGAGCGAGGCGGCCACCCCGGCCGCGCCCGCCACCACGGCGACCGTCGGCAGGCCGTACCAGAGCGCCGCCGCCCCGGTGGCCAGGGCGGCCAGCAGCAGCATCACCGTCACGGTGGCCTCCGGGCCCCTGGTCCGCAGCCAGGAGCCGAGGACCGAGCCGAACGCGTTGCCGGTGCCGGCCGCGAGGGCGACGATGCCGAGGCTCACCGTCGGATCGAGGCCGCCCACCGGGTCCTCGCGCAGCAGGAAGGCCAGGAACATCACCAGGAAGCCGACCAGCGCGCGCAGCGTCGCCATCGCGCGCAGGGCGAGGATCACCGACGGGCCGACGGTCCGCAGGGTCGCCTTCTCCGGCAGCAGCGTGATCCCGTCGGGCAGCGCCGGGCACTCTTCGTCGGCGTGCAGGACGGCGCGCTGCTCACCCTTGGCGGAGTCCACCTCGTGCGGCAGGTGGAAGGCCATCAGGGTGCCGATGACGAAGACCAGGAAGGCCCCGCGCAGTGGCCAGCCGGGCCCGATCAGGTGCAGCAGCCCGCCGAGGCCAGCCGCCAGGCCGGTGGCCAGCAGCCCGGCCAGGGTCACCCGCGAGTTCGCCTTCACCAGCGACAGCCGCTGCGGCAGCAGCCGGGGCACCACCACGCTGCGCACCACGCCGTACGCCTTGGAGGCCACCAGGACGCCGAGGGCCTCCGGGTAGAGCGCGAGGCCGCCGTCGGCGACCGTGCCGGCCATGGTCCACGCCAGGACGGCACGGACCAGCATCGACATCGCCATCGCGGTGCGGCGGCCGTGCGGCATCCGGTCGAGGAGTGGGCCGATCACCGGGGCCAGCAGGGCGAACGGGGCCATGGTGATCAGCAGGTAGAGCGCCACCCGGCCGCGGGCCTCGCCGGTCGGGACCGAGAAGAAGATGGTCGAGGCCAGCGCGATGGTGATCAGCATGTCGCCGAAGGAGTTCAGCGCGTGCAGCTCGATCAGCTTCGCCAGGCCCGACTCGCCCGCTCCCTCGGCGGCCGTCGCCCGCCGGATCCGGCGGCCGGTGCCGTGCACCAGCCGGCCGGTGCGCAGCCCGGCGGCGGAGGCGCCGCGGACCAGCAGACCGCGGCGTCGGCCGAACCCCGTGAAGGGCTCGTCCACGAAGGGTTCGTCCTCGTCCGGGAACGGCTCGCCCGGGAACGGCACCGGCACGGGCGACTCGGGCGTGCCCGGGGCGGACGCGGGCGGTGGTGCGGGCGTCGCTGCGGTCGGCGACGCGGGCGGGAGGTTCGCTGCGGGCGGGGCGGATCCGTCCTCCGGCTGCGGCTCGGCGCCGTCCGCAGGGGGGACCTGGAGCTGCTGTCGCGGCACGCCGGCCGGCTCCGGGGCCTGACCCGGGGTGCCGTTGGCCTGCTGGTCGTGCAGTGCGTGCTGCGACGGGGTCTCGTCCGCCACGTACGTCATCCTGCCTGACAAACCCCCACCGTACGAGGGAACCGGCGCCAATCGGCGCGGCTCTGTCAGGAGCTCGGCACCGGACTGTCGGAGGGGGCCGACCGGCGGGTAGCCTGCAGTTCGCATGTGCGCAACCCGGTGGGCGGCGCGGTCGGTCCCCGCGAGGGTCCCGGGTCGCGCAGAATGGGGAGCACGGTACCCAGCGGGGCCGGAACTCGCGGCATGGTCCGGTGAAGGTTCTCGGAGCCTTCTTTCGGGAGCATCTCCCGGAGAGCTCTCCGAATCCGACCGCGACCGACGACCACGACGGACGACCGCGTGGCGCGGGCGACGGAACGCTGGCAAGGGACCGACGGCCATGGACCGTCGGCCATGGACCGCAGGCAACAGAACTGGGAGAGAATCGACGCCGTGAGTGCTGCGATGCGAAGCCGTACCCCCGACCGGCTCTGTGCCGAGGCCGTCGAACTCGCCCGCCAGGCTGCTGACGACGCCGTCGGCGCCGAGATCGTGGGCGCGCACCTCGGGACCCAGGCGGACGCCGACCGGGTGGTGACCCACACCTTCGAGTGCCTGGACGCCGCCTACCGAGGCTGGCACTGGGCCGTCACCGTGGCCCGCGCGCCGCGGGCCAAGAACGTCACCCTGGACGAGGTCGTCCTGCTGCCCGGCCAGGACGCGGTGCTCGCCCCGCAGTGGGTGCCGTGGAGCGAGCGGCTGCGCCCCGGCGACCTCGGCCCCGGCGACCTGCTGCCGACCGGCGCCGACGACCTGCGCCTGGAGCCCGGCTGGACCGGCGAGGACGAGCCCGCCCCGAACTCCGCGGTCGCGCTGGCCGCCGAGGAGGACGTGGTGGTCGCCGACACCGGCGTCCAGCCCGCGCCCGCCCGGGCCGAGATCGGTGCCGTCGCGGAGGAGCTCGGCATGGGCCGCCCGCGCGTGCTGTCCCGGCTCGGCCTGCACCTGGCCGCGGACCGCTGGGAGACCGCGTACGGTCCGCAGACGCCGATGGCGCAGGCCGCACCGGCGCACTGCACCAGCTGCGGCTTCCTGGTGCCGATCGGCGGCTCGCTCGGGCAGGCGTTCGGCATCTGCGGCAACGAGTTCGGTCCGGCGGACGGTCAGGTGGTCTCGCTCGCCTACGGCTGCGGCGGGCACTCCGAGGCCGCCGTGCTGCCGGCTCCGCCGGTGCCGTCCGAGCTGATCCTGGACGAGCTGAAGGTCGAGCCGCTCCAGCTGCACCCCGACCGCTCCAGCGGTTCGGTCGAGCCGGACGCCCCGGCCGAGGAGCTCGGCCACTCCTGACCCGTCGCGAGGGCGGGCCCGCGCCGCCGGGGAACCCGTGAGGTGCGGGGCCCGCGTGCGCCGGAGGACGCCGGTTTGCACCGGTCTCCCGGTGGGCGGGGTGCATCCGTCCCACCGGGGGCGCAGTGGCGCGGGGCCGGACGCGCGCCGCCGCGCGCGGGTTCCCGCCCCCTGACGGAGCGGCATCGATTCCGACGGGTCGGCCCCTGCCCGGAAGGCCGTTTCCGGCGCCCGGGGCGCCCCTGGTCGGTGGCGGGGCGTCAGGCGGGGGAGAATGCCCACCGTACGCAGGGCAGGGTGCAGACGGCGGAAGGCGGCAAGGCCAGTGGAGCCTCGGATCATCGGCAGCGGTACGGACGAACAGGCCCCCGATGTCTTCGACACGGCCGGGCTGCGCCACCGGGTCCTGCAGGCGTGGACGGCCGCTCCCGCACGGTTCCGCGAGGACGCCAACGCGGAGGAGGAGCTGGCCCTCGGCGGCTACCGCGACCGGCTGATCGTCGAGCTGGCGCAGAACGCGGCCGACGCCGCCGCACGGGCCGGTGCCGCCCCCGGACGGCTGCGGCTGACCCTGCGCGACGGCACCCTCGCCGCCGCCAACACCGGCGCGCCGCTGGACGCCACGGCGGTCGAGTCGCTCTCCACCCTGCGGGCCTCGGCCAAGCGCGCCGAGCGCCCCGAGGACTCCTCCACCGTCGGCCGGTTCGGCGTCGGCTTCTCCGCCGTGCTCGCCGTCACCGACGAACCCGCCGTGCTGAGCACCCACGGCGGCGTCCGCTGGTCGCTGTCCGAGGCGTACGCGCTCAGCGAGGCCCGGCCCGAGCTGGCCGAGGAGCTGCGCCGCCGCGAGGGCCACGTCCCGCTGCTGCGGCTGCCGTTCCCCGCCGAGGGGGCCGCGCCCGCCGGGTACGACACGGTGGTGGTGCTGCCGCTGCGCGACACCGCCGCCGAGGACCTGACCCGCCGGCTGCTCGCCGAGATCGACGACGCCCTGCTGCTCACCCTCCCGGGTCTGGCCGAGGTGGTGGTGGAGACCCCGGACGGCACCCGGACGCTCACCCGGGCCGCCGCCCCGCAGCGGCCCGACGGCATCACCACCGTCACCCTCACCGACAACGGCGCCGAGACCGTCTGGCAGACCGTCACCCTGGCCGGGGCCACCGCTCCCGAGCTGCTGACCGACCGGCCCACCGAGGAGCGCGCCCGCCCGTACTGGACGGTGACCTGGGCGGTCCCGGTCGGCGCGGACGGGACCCCGCAGCCGCTGCGCACCCTGCCGGTGGTGCACGCCCCCACCCCGAGCGACGAGCCCCTCGGCGTGCCCGCCCTGTTGATCGCCGGGTACCCGCTGGACCCGACCCGGCGGCACGTCGCGCCGGGCCCGCTGACCGACTTCCTCACCGAGCGGGCCGCCGACGCGTACACCGACCTGCTGCGCGCCCGGGGCGCGGACCTCGGTTCGCTCTCGCTGGTGCCGGGGCCGCTCGGGCAGGGCGCGCTGGACAACGCGGTGCGCACGGCGATCATCGGGCGCCTCCCCGGTACGCCGTTCCTGCCGCACCCGGCGCCGGTGGAGGAGGGCACGCCCGCGCTCCGGCCGCGCGACGCGACACTGCTGGAGGGCGCGGACCACTCGGTGGTCGAGGCGCTCGCCCCGATCTTCCCCGGGCTGCTCCCGGCCGGGCTGGAGCGCCGCAGCGAGCTGCGGGTGCTGGGGGTGCGCCGGGTGCCGCTGGCCGAGGTGGTGGACCAACTCGGCGGCCTGGAGCGGGAACCCGCCTGGTGGCGCAACCTGTACGCGGCGCTCGCCGGGGCCGACCCGGAGGCGCTCGGCGCGCTGCCGGTCCCGCTCGCCGACGGTCGTACGATCACCGGGCCGCGCCGCGTCCTGCTGCCGTCCGATGCCGCCGACTGGGCCGGGTACGAGGGCTACCCCGACGCTCTCGCCGACGCCCTCGGCATGCTCGACCTGCGCCTCGCCCACCCCGAGGCCGCCCACCCGCTGCTGGCCCGGCTCGGCGCCGGAACCGCAACCCCCGCAGGGGTGTTGGACACCCCCGAGGTGCGCGCCGCGGTCGCCCGTTCGCTGGAACTCGGCGAGGACGACTTCGACGCCGCGGTCGATCTCGCGGACGCCGTCCTGGCCCTGGTCAAGGCCGCCGAGGCCGCGCCCGGCGAGCACCCCTGGCTGGCCCGGCTCGCCCTCCCCGACGACGAGGGCGAACTCACCCGCGCCGGTGAGCTGATCCTCCCCGACAGCCCGCTCGCCGCCCTGGCCCGCGAGGACGACGCCGGCTACGTGGACGAGGACCTGCTGGAGCGCTGGGGAGCCGAAGTCCTCGCCGCGGCAGGTGCGTTGAGCACCTTCGTGCTGGTCCGCGCCGAGGACGTGGTGCTCGACCCGGACGACCTGGAGCGGCTCGACCCCACCGCCCCCGCCGACCGTGCCGCCGGCGGCCGCCCCACCGGCCTGCTGGACGAGGCCCCGGACGGTCTCGCCGAATGGTGCGAGGACGCCCTGGAGGCCCTGCACATCGACGACGGCGGGGAGTTGGGCGTGCCGCCGGTCGCCGCCGAGCTGCTGGCCGTCCGCGACCTGGACCTGATCGACGACGAGGCCTGGCCCGAGGCGCTCGCGCTGCTGGCCCGCCCGCCGTACCGCGACGCGGTGGTCAACCCCGTGCGCACCCTGCTGCCGGACGGCTCGTACACCGACCTGCCGCCGTACACCGCCTGGTGGCTGCGCGATCACCCGGTGCTCGGCGGCCGCGAGCCCGCCGGGCTGCGCGCGGCCGGGGCCGACCCGCTGCTGCGCGGCCTCTACGAGGAGGCCCGCACCGGCCTGGACGAGCCCTTCCTGCACGCGCTGGGCGTGCGCACCACGCTGGCCGCGCTGCTCGCCGAGCCGCACGGGACGGACGAGCTGCTGGACCGCCTCGTCGACCCGTCCTCGCGCGTCTCGCACCGCCAACTGCACGGCATCTACAGCGCGTTGGCCGCGCTTCCGGCCGATCGGGTGGAGCCGCTGGACGAGGTGCGGGCCGTTCCGCCGCTGGACGCGGACACCGGCCGCCGCCCCGACGGCACGGTGATCGTGGACGCCGCCGACGCGGTCGTCGCGGACGCCCCCGACCTGGTCGAGCTCCTGCACGACCACCCGGTGCTGCCCGTCGCCCCCGAGCGGGCCGCCGAGCTGGCCGAGCGCCTGCACGTCTCGCTGGCCAGCGAGGTCGCGGGCGGCCGGGTCCTCTCCGAAGGCACTCTGCACCGGACCCCGGCCGTGGTGCGGGAGTTGCTGCCCGGCTGCCCCGCCGTGTACGAGGAGCACGAGGACCTGCTGGTGGTCGGCCCGGACGGCGAGGAGGCCGCGATCGGCTGGCGCTGGGACACCGCCGCCACCGCGCCCGAGCTCCCGTACGACCCCGAGGACACCGAGGCGGCCGACGAGGACGACGAGTTCGAGGTGCCGCCGGTGCCGGGACTGCTGCACGCCGCCACCCCCGAGGGCCTGGCCGCCGGGCTGGCCTGGTCGGTCGGGCAGTGGCACCGCCGCTTCGAGGTCCTGGCCGCCCTCGCCGAGCCCGACCGGGCCTACGAGCTGCTGGCCGCCCGGGACTTCGAGTCCTGAGCCGTGTGCCGGGCCCGGAGCCGGCGGTACGTCAGTACCGTGGTCCCGAGCCCGGCGGCGGCGGCCGGCACCAGCCACCACCTCGGCTCGCTGGTCGCCGACCCGCCGGCCACCAGCCACAGGCCCAGCAGCACCAGCAGTGTCACCACGAGCCCGCCGCAGAAGGCGATGAACGCCTCCAAGTCCCCGTCCCGCTCCGCCATCGCGCCCCCTCGTTCCACCGGGATCCTTCCAAGCCGGGGCGAGGGGTAACCCTCGGGGGCGCGGGGAACCGCGGCCGGGTCAGGGCCCGTCGGTCCGGCGGACGACGAAGCGCCAGACGACTTCCAGCAGGACCCCCGCGGTCACGGCGATGCCCACGCCGACGAACGGGTCCCGGGTGCCGACCAGGGAGAGCTGGAAGAAGTCCGACAGCCACGGCACCCACAGGACCAGCGCGAAGGCCGCCGCCATCGTGCCGATCAGGGTCAGCCGCCACCAGTTGTAGGGCCGGGCCACCATCGCCAGTACCCACATCGCCACCAGGAAGAGCGTCAGGGTGGCCACACTGGTGTCGGCCTTCAGATCGGTCGCGTGGTCGGCCCGCGCCAGCATGTACGCGGTGAAGGTGGCGGTGCCGGCGATCACGCCGCCCGGCACCGCCAGCCGCAGCACCCGCCGGACGAATCCGGTCCTGGCCCGCTCGTTGTTGGGTGCCAGGGCCAGGAAGAAGGCGGGGATGCCGATGGTCAGCGAGCTGAGCACGGTGGAGTGCCGGGGCAGGAACGGGTAGGGCACGTGGCAGCTGACCACCAGCAGGGCCAGCAGCACCGAGTAGACGGTCTTCACCAGGAAGAGGCCGGCCACCCGTTCGATGTTGCCGATCACCCGGCGGCCCTCGGCGACCACCGAGGGCAGGGTGGCGAACCTGTCGTCGAGCAGCACGATCTGGGCCACCGCCCGGGTCGCCTCGCTGCCCGACCCCATGGCCACGCCGATGTCGGCGTCCTTGAGCGCCAGCACGTCGTTGACGCCGTCACCGGTCATCGCCACCGTGCGCCCGCGCTCCTGGAGCGCGCCGACCAGGTCGCGCTTCTGCTGCGGGGTGACCCGGCCGAAGACGGTGGTCCGGTCGGCGACCTCGGCCAGTTCCGCGGACCCGCTCGGCAGCGTCCGGGCGTCCACCGGGTGCTCGGCGCCCGGCAGGCCCAGGTGGGAGGCGACCGCGCCGACCGAGACCGCGCTGTCGCCGGAGATCACCTTCGCCTCGACCCGCTGGCTCTCGAAGTACCGCAGGGTGGCGGACGCGTCCTCGCGCAGCCGCTGCTGGAGCACCACCAGGGCGAGCGGGTCCAGCCGTCCCGCCGGGTCGGGCGCGTCCAGCGGGAGCGGTGAGCGGCCGAGCAGCAGGACCCGCAGGCCCTTGGCGCCCAGCTCGTCCACCTCGTCCAGGGCGGGGTGGTCCGCGGGCAGCAGGACGTCGGGCGCGCCGAGCAGCCAGCTGGCCTCGGTGCCCTGCGGCTCCAGGAACTGCACCCCGCTCCACTTGCGGGCCGAGGAGAACGGCACGGCCTCCAGCACCCGCCAGCCGTCCTCCCCGTCCGGGGTGCCGTAGGCGTCGATCACGGCCCGCATGGACGGATTCGGGCGGGCGTCCGCGCGGCCCATCGCGCCGAGCGCCTGCTGCAGCGCGGCCGGTTCGGCCGGGGCGCGCCAGAGCCGGGACTCGTCCGGTGCGGAAGTGCCCGGTGCGGCGGTGCCTGGCGCGGAGGTGCTCGGGGCAGCGGCCGAGGGGGCGAGCGGGCGCAGCTCGACCACGTCCATGCCGCCTTCGGTGAGGGTGCCGGTCTTGTCCAGGCAGACGGTGTCCACCCGGGCCAGGCCCTCGATCGCGGGCAGTTCCTGCACCAGGCACTTGCGGCGTCCCAGCCGCACCACGCCGATCGCGAAGGCCACCGAGGTCAGCAGTACCAGGCCCTCGGGCACCATCGGCACGATGCCGGCCACCATCCGGCGGACGGCCTCCCGCCAGTCGTGCCGCTCCACCGCCAGCTGGCTGACGATCAGGCCGATCGCCGCCGGGACCAGCAGGTAGGTGATGAACCGCAGGATGCTGTCGATGCCGCTGCGCAGCTCGGAGCGGACCAGGGTGAACCGGCTCGCCTCCTCGGCCAGCTGCGCCGCGTACGCCTGGCGGCCGACCTTGGTCGCGGTGAAGGCGCCGGCCCCGGCCACCACGAAGCTGCCGGACATCACCGGGTCGCCCGGGTGCTTCAGCACGGCGTCGGGTTCGCCGGTGAGCAGGGACTCGTCGATCTCCAGGCCGTCCGCCTCGGTGACCAGGCCGTCCACGACGACCTTGTCGCCGGTGCCGAGCAGCACGGTGTCGTCCAGCACGATCTCGGCCACCGCGATCTGCCGGGCGGCGCCGTCCCGGCGGACCTGTGGTCTGGCCTCGCCGATCAGTGCCAGGCTGTCCAGGGTCCTCTTGGCACGCAGTTCCTGGATGATGCCGATGCCGGTGTTGGCGACGATCACCAGGCCGAACAGCCCGTCCTGGATGGGTCCGACGACCAGGATGATCGCGAACATGATGCCGATGATCGCGTTGAAGCGGGTGAAGACATTGGCCCGGACGATCTCGCGGACCGAGCGGCTGGACCGGACCGGTACGTCGTTCACCCGGCCGCGCGCGACCCGGTCGGCGACCTCCTCCGCCGTCAGCCCGCCCCGGCGGTGGGAGCCGAGCCCGGAGGAGTGGGCGCCCGGAGCTGTCGGACCCTGGCCGGTGGGGTCCGCGGTCTCTTCCGCCGGATGCGTCATGGGACCGACTGTAGGCGGGCGATTTGTCCGGTGCGCCCCCCTGTGGGGCGATTCAGTCCAACCGAGTGGCGGGGGGCTCGGGGGCCTCGGCGGCCGCCTCGCTGCGCCTGATGGCGTCCCGGCGGGCGCGGCAGTACCAGAGTCCGATCAGCCCGAGACAGCCGCCGGCCAGGCAGATCCAGGGCCAGTTGCCGTGCCCGCTGCGGTCCAGCGCGCCGTGGAACGGCAGCAGCACCAGGAAGGCGACGAACCACAGCACCGTGCCACCGCCGACGATCATGACGTCGTTCGCTTCGAGCGGCGGGGGAGAGGGGCGCAGCGGGGTCTTGGGCATGGCCCCAAGCGTACGGGGGCGGCGGTCGGGAGGAGGAGAGGCGGGTGGCCGGTCAGGGCTCCGGCCGGCCGGTCACCGCTGGTCGGCCGTCGACCGGCTGCCGGCTGGTCAGTGGTTCGGCCGTCGACCGGGCGCCGGTCGATCAGTGAATCGGCCTCAGTGGTTCGGCCGTCGACCGGCCGGTGATCGTAAGGGCTGCCTTCTACGCGCGAAGATGGCGCGTGCACGACCGAGGAACACATACTTGAGGTTCCGGTTAGCTCCGGCGTGTTGCCTTGACCGCGCGGTCGCTCCCGGCGGACCCGGCCACCGTCGCACCGGGTACCCCTCCTCCTCCGCCCCCACCCGACGAGGACCACCCGTATGTCTCCGCTGGCCCAGCCGACCTCCAAGTCGCCCGAGCCTCCCCAGGACGCCGCGCTGTCCCCCGAGAGCGCCGTGGACCGCTACTTCCGGATCTCCGAGCGGGGCTCCAGCCTGCCGCGCGAGATCCGCGGCGGTGTCGCCACCTTCTTCACCATGGCGTACATCCTGGTGCTGAACCCGATCATCCTCGCCAGTGCCACGGACCTCGACGGCGCTCACCTGAGCAGTGGCCAGCTGGTCACGGCGACCGCCCTCACCGCCGGTCTCACCACCCTGCTGATGGGTGTCATCGGCAACGTCCCGATCGGTCTGGCCGCCGGTCTCGGCGTCAACACCATCGTCGCCCTCCAGCTCGCACCGAAGATGACCTGGCCCGACGCCATGGGCATGGTCGTGCTGGCCGGTTTCGCGATCATGCTGCTGGTCGCCACCGGCCTGCGCGAGCGGGTGATGAGTGCGGTACCGCTCGGTCTGCGGAAGGCCATCGCGATCGGCATCGGCCTGTTCATCGCCCTGGTCGGTCTGGTCGACTCCGGCTTCGTCAGCCGGATGCCGGACGCCGCCCACACCACCGTCCCGCTCCAGCTCGGCGGCAACGGTCACCTCAACGGCTGGCCGGTGCTGGTCTTCATCCTGGGTCTGCTGCTCACCCTGGTGCTGCTGATCCGCAAGGTGCCCGGTGCCATCCTGATCTCCATCGCCTCCATGACGGTGGTCGCGGTCGTCATCGACAAGGTCGCGACGATCCCGGCCCTGCACTGGGGGCTCACCGTCCCGGCCTGGCCGGGGAACCCGGTCGCCGCGCCGGACTTCGGCCTGGTCGGCAAGGTCAGCCTGTTCGGCGGCTTCCACCAGGTCGGTGTGCTGACCGGGGTGCTCTTCGTCTTCACCGTGCTGATGTCCTGCTTCTTCGACGCGATGGGCACCATCCTCGGTGTCGCCGACGAGGCGCACCTGCTGGACGAGAACGGCGACCTGCCCGGGATCAACAAGATCCTGATGGTCGACGGCGTCGCCACCGCCCTCGGCGGTGCCACCTCCTCCTCCGCCAACACCTGCTTCGTGGAGTCCACGGCGGGTGTCGGCGAGGGCGCCCGTACCGGCTTCGCCTCGATCGTCACCGGCGGGCTCTTCCTGGTAGCCCTGTTCCTGACCCCGCTGGCCACCATGGTCCCCGCCCAGGCGGCCACCCCGGCGCTGGTCACGGTCGGCTTCCTGATCCTGGCGAACTCCATCCGGGAGATCGACTGGAGCGACTTCACCATCGCCATCCCGGCCTTCCTGACCATGGTGATGATGCCGTTCACGTACTCGATCACCAACGGCATCGGCTTCGGCTTCATCAGCTTCTGCATCCTGCGCCTGGCCGCCGGTCGCGGCCGGTCGGTGCCGGTCGCGCTGTACGCGGTGGCGGCGGTGTTCGCCTTCTACTACCTGATGCCGGCCCTCGGCCTCGGCTGAGAGGGGTGCGGAACCGTTCGAGCCCTCCCCCGGCTGCCGGGGGAGGGCTCGAGCCGTAGGTACGCCTTCGGAAGCTACCTGGTCTCCTCCAGGAGGGCGAGGTGGGCGGCGGCGCTGCGGGACAGGCTGTCGAGGATGGCCTTGCCCTTGGCGGGAGTGCCGAGCGAGGGCTGTCCGATGATCCCGTTCCCGGTGTAGCCGGCCATGCCGACGGTCAGCAGGTGGGGCCGGTCCGGTGCGGAGTGGTCGCCGTACTCGACGCCTTCGCGGACGAGCTCCGGTGCGCCGTGCAGGAGCAGGGAGAAGGCATGTCCGTACACGGATTCCCGGTCGGAGCCGGCAGCCAAGGGGAGTGCTGCACAGGTGTGCGGCGACGGGAGGGCGTTACGCAGGGTAGTCGCACCACATGCGCACTGTCAGCATGCGTGGCACGCTGATCCGGGGTGAGACCGCCCCATTGAGGCCATGATTTCTAGGAGTTCCCCAGTGACGCAGCCGTACGCGCCGACCCAGCCGCAGCCGCAGCCGTATCAGCCGCAGCCGTATCAGCCGCAGCCCTACCAGCCGCAGCCGGGTTACTACCCCCCGCAGCCCCCGCCCGGGTACTACCAGCCGCAGCCCGCGCCGGGGTACTACTACCCGCCGCAGCCGCAGCCGCAGTACTACTACCCGCCGCAGCCCCAGCCGACCGGGGAGAAGGAGTACCCGCAGCTCACCGCCTCGACGGTGAAGGGCACTGTTCTCGGTCAGGCGCAGGCTCAATTCAGTGCGAAGCTCATCAACAACGACGGTGAGCCGATCGTGGGCCAGCCGATCACCTTCGCCCTCACCGATGGCCAGCAGTTCGGCATCGGAGTGACCGACGCCAGTGGCGTCGCGCACCTTGACAGTGGATCGCACATCCTCGACCCGCAGCTGTGGGCCAAGGCGCTCGGCTCCGGTTACAAGGTCCACTTCCAGGGCAACAAGAAGTACATGCCCGGGGACGCCAACGGCAAGATCGTGCCCGGCATCGGATGATCCGCGCGAATTCCCTCTTCCCTTGCGGCATGAAGTCGCAGGCTTAGCGCCGCGAGACGAAGCCTCGTGTTTCACTGCCAGTCGGACAGCGAAACACGAGGCACTGTCACGTCATGGGGTGCACGGTCCTGTCGTGGCCGCACCGCTACCGGGGGCGGTCGCTGCGGGCTCAGGGAAGCCGCCCGGGAACCGCAGGTCCGTCCCGGCGCTATCCGACCCGCGCCCTCCGCCGTTCCACTTCGCCGACGGTCACCGGGGCTTGGATGTTGTACACGTCGCCGACCCGCAGATTGTCCGGTGTGCTGTACTCGCCGTAGGTGCCGACGACGAGGACGGCGACCTGGGAGTCGGGCTGCCAGAACGTCCGGTAGTACGGTGCGTTCGCCGGGTCCGGGATCTCCAGCAGGGGGATGCCGCGTCGCTCCAGCAGGCGCTGCAGCTTCTCGAACCGAAGCCTGGGGGTGAACCGCCCGTAGCGGGCGCGGAGCGTCCCGTCGGCCAACGTGCGGCCCCCGTGGGCGAGTCTGTGCACCTGCAGGGTGAAGTGGTGGCCCGACCAGGGGTGGTCGGCACGGGCGCGGTCCCAGAAGAACTCGGTCATGCCGTAGTCGCGGTACATGGTGTGGGCGTCGAGGACGCTCTCACCGAAGTCCGGCCCCAGGACCTCGGCGACGCGGTCCGGGGAGTCGGTCGGGCGCGCACCGAGCACGGTACCGGTGGCGACGACGTCCACGTAGAACGCCAGGGAGTGCGGGGTCAACTGCTGTTCCTCGAGACGGTTCGGTCGAACGCGGTGTGCGGGGGCGTCGCCTGCAAGGGGCGTACGCGACCCAGGCCCGTCCGGGACCTGCTGTGATGCCCGGTCCGCAACGTCCCGGATCCATCACCCCCTCGGCCTGCCGCGAACGCTACTCCCCTTGTTCCGCGCCGCCTTCACCGCCTTCGACGCCTCCACTGCCTCCAGGAAACGCCACTCGGCGGCCGTGGGCCGCAGTCGCCGGGAGGCGGAGGGCCGCGCGCCGGTCGGGGGTGTGTCCGGGGTGTCGGCGGGCGGGGCGGGTATCGGGTGGATATCGCAGGGGTGATCGTTCTGCGGACCGGGCGGCCGATTGGTCGCAGATTTGTGCGAACCCGGTGAGAGTCCGGGAGTTGGGGCCGCCCCAGGGCTGTTGCGTGTGCATGACCATGGTTGGATGAGCCGGCCCGGGGTCGGGCGGGTGTCCTGTGCTGCGCGCCCCGGTGATGTGATGTCGACGTGATGCCGGGATGTGCGCACTGCCGTCGGGGCCCGCGTGCACCATGGGACGGACAGATCCGGGGGACTTCACAGCACTGCTGACACCACTGTCGGAGGGCACCTTGCGCATCCTGCTGATCGCCAGCGCTTTCAACAGCCTCACCCAGCGCGTTCACACCGAACTGCGGGACCGGGGCCATACCGTCGGCGTCCAACTCGCCCTCGGGGAAGAGGCGGTGCGGGCCGGGGTGGCCCGCTTCCGGCCCGAGCTGATCCTGGCGCCGATGCTCACCCGGGCGATACCCGAGGACGTCTGGTCGCAGCACGCCGTGCTGATCGTGCACCCCGGCCCCAAGGGCGACCGGGGCCCGTCCGCGCTGGACTGGGCGATCCACGAGGAGGCGCCCCAATGGGGCGTCACGGTGCTGCAGGCGGTCGCCGAAATGGACGCCGGGCCGATCTGGGCCTCGGTGCCGTACCCCGTGGCGCGTTGCGGGAAGAGCGAGTTGTACCGCAACGAGGTCTCCGACGCGGCCCTCGAAGCGGTCCTGCTGGCGGTCGAGCGCTTCGAGAGCGGTTGGTTCGCACCCGAGCCGCTGGACTACGGGCGCTGGGACGTCCAGGGGCGACTGCGCCCGTACCACGCCCAGGAGTTCAGGCGGATCGAGTGGGCGGTGGACGACACCAGGACGGTGCTGCGCAAGCTGCGGGCCGCGGACTCGCAGCCCGGCGTGCTGGACGAGCTGTACGGGCGCGAGTACTTCCTGCACGGCGGGCACCCCGAGGACGAACTGCGCGGCGCACCGGGCTCGGTGCTCGCCACCCGGGACGGCGCGATCTGCCGGGCCACCGTGGACGGCGCCGTCTGGATCCCGCAGCTGCGCCCGCGCCGCATCCCCGGTGGGCCCGCCACCTTCAAGCTGCCGGCCGCCCAGGTGCTGGGCGGACTGCTCTCGGAGGTGCCGGAGCTGCCGCTGTCGCCGGTGGCGGCGGCCTGGCGGGACACCTGGTCGGAGATCCGCTACCGGGAGGAAGGGCGGGTCGGGTACCTCGAATTCGCCTTCCCGAGCGGGGCGATGAGCACCGAGCAGTGCCGCCGTCTGCTGGCCGCGTACCGGGAGGCGGTGGACCGGCCGACCTCCGTCCTGGTGCTCGGTCCTGGCCGGGACTTCTTCTCCAACGGCATCCACCTGAACGTGATCGAGGCCGCCGCCGACCCCGCCGAGGAGTCCTGGCAGAACATCAACGCCATGGACGACCTGGTCGAGGCGATCCTCACCACCCACGACAAGCTCACCGTCGCGGCCCTGGCGGGGAACGCGGCGGCCGGCGGCCTGATGCTCGCGATCGCGGCGGACGAGGTGTGGTGCCGGGAGTCGGCGGTGCTCAACCCGCACTACCGGCTGATGGGGTTGTACGGCTCCGAGTACTGGACGTACACCCTGCCGCGCCGGGTGGGCGGCGAGTGGGCGGCCCGGCTGACCACGGCCGCGCTGCCGGTCGGCACCCGACAGGCCCGGCTGCTCGGCCTGGTGGACCGGACGAAGTCCGGCAGTGCGGCCGAGTTCCGGTCCTGGACGGTGCGGCAGGCCGAAGCGCTGGCGGCAGCACCGGAGTTGGAGGCACGGCTGCTGGAGAAGAAGCGGCAGCGCGCCAAGGACGAGGCGGCGAAGCCGCTGGCGGCCTACCGGAAGGAGGAGCTGGCCGAGATGCGGCGCAACTTCTGGGCCCCGGAGGAGCCTTACCACGCGCTCCGGCGGGCCTTCGTGCACAAGGTCTGCCCGGTCGCCACGCCGGAGCACCTCCAGGGCTGACGGTTCCAGCGGCGCGGGGAGCCGCGCGGGACGGAGGGCGGCCGGCGGTACCGGCCTCCAGCGGGCCGGTCTCGCCGACACCCTGCGCCTCGCGCGGCTCCCCGCGCCCTGATGTCGCTCCTGTCGCCGCGGACTACCTGCGGAGCGGTGCGGCCCGGCCGGTGAGGACGGGCGGCCGCTTCGCGCTCTTGCTGGGGGCGACGGCGAAGGCGAGCGCGCTGGCGAAGACGTACGTGCCGAGTCCCACCGCGAGCGGGAAGATGAACTCCAGCGCCACGACGCCGCCGGACGCGGAGTCCTGGCCGGGGTCGAGGTGCACCGAGACGGCGGCCATGCCGGTGTAGTGCATCGCGCAGACCGCCACGCCCATCACGGGGGCGGCGGCCGCCACGGCGAGCGTGCCCTGGATGTTCAGTGCGGCCCAGAGCGCGGCGGTGGCCGCGACGACCGCGATGGCGACCGAGGCCCCGACCGTGACGTGGTCGTACGAGAGCGAGCCGGGCAGCTGCATGGCCGCCATCCCCAGGTAGTGCATCGCCGCGACCCCGAGGCCGGTGAACACCCCGCCCGCCAGCACGGCGCCGAGCGGGCGCCTGCTGTAGCCGATGGTGAAGATGCCCACGCCGACCACGCCGACCGCCACCAGCAGGCTGAGCGTGGTCAGCGGCACGTTGTAGCGGATCTGGACGCCCGAGACGGTGAAGCCGAGCATGGCGATGAAGTGCATGCTCCAGATGCCGAGCCCCAGCGAGAACGAGGCGAACGTGAGCCAGTTCCGGCGGGTCGACCCTTCGGTGAGCAGGGCCCAGCGGGTACTGCGTAGTGCCAACAGCGCGCCGATACAGGCGACGACGTACGAGATCGCCGGTGTCAGCCAGCCGTAGACAGCATGGTGGATGTGACCCAAGAGGAACTCCCTGGACGGGTGTGCATGCCGGTGTGCCGTGCTCCTGACAGCGGGCACAGTAACGACGCCTCCGGATGTGGGCAAGGTTGGCGTTTTCAGTGAACTCCCAGTTCAGAGGGGGTACTTCACGATCAGCACACGAGCGGCGGGTGAAGCTCCACGGGATTCCCAGGCTTGCCCGGTGAGGTAAAGGCCCGACGGGGGAGTCGTGCCCCGGCCCCGGGCGGGCAGGGCTGGGACGGATGGCCGGGCGGCCGTTCGCGCCGTAATCAATTTTCTTTAGCGAGAGTAATGACGTAGGCTAAGGACATGCCCGAGATGTCCGAGGAGGACCTCGCAGCCGTGAGTCAGCTGCGGTCGTCCGCGATGCGCCTTGCCCGACGACTGCGACACCAGCGTGTCGAGGAGTCGCTGAGCCCCACCGAGATGGGGGTGCTCGGCACCCTGGGGCGGTGCGGCAAGGCCACGCCCGGCGAGCTCGCCAGGCGCGAGCACGTGCAGCCGCCGTCCATGACCAGGATCATCGCGATGCTGGAGGAGAAGGGGCTGGTGCAGCGCGAGCCGCACCCGGAGGACCGCCGCCAGGTGGTCGTCAGCAGCACCGAGCAGGCCGACGCGATCCTCGCGGAGAGCCGCCGGCGGCGGAACGCCTGGCTGGCCGAGCTGGCCGAGGGGCTCAGCGAGGAGGAGTGGGCGGTGCTCAAGGGGGCCGCTCCGGTGCTCTACAAGCTGGCCCACCTCTGAGCGGGCCGGGAGCCCGGCCGCGGGGCCGGGGCTGAGCCGCGTCGACATCGACACATCGGGACCGAACGAGGGAGTACCGCATCACCGCAGGACCGAAGACTGACACCAGCCGCGCGGCGACCGCCCTGCCGACCGCCGCGCACCGAGGGGAGACCACCGTGACACCGCCGGCCGCAGCCAGCGCCGCCGCCATCCGAATCGACGACTCCACCACCGACCAGGCAGCCGCCACCGCTGCCTCCGCCGAGAGCCAGGCCCCCACTCCCGTGGGACTGCCCGGCACCGGCGACGACGACCCCGACGAACGCACCGCGGCGGCCTCCACCGCCGCGCCGAGCCCCGCCGACGCCGCCGCTTCGAGCGGCCGCACCGGTTCGACCGGCCACGAAGGCCCGACCGGCCCGACCGGGGCGCGTTTCACCCGGCCCGGAGGGATGTTCTCCTCCCTGCGGATCCGCAACTACCGCTACTACTTCGCCGGCCAGGTGGTCTCCAACACCGGCACCTGGATGCAGCGCATCGCCCAGGACTGGCTGGTGCTGAGCCTGACCGGCAGCCCGTTCGCGGTCGGTGTGACCACCGCGATGCAGTTCCTGCCCATGCTGCTGTTCGGCATCTACGGCGGCGTGCTCGCCGACCGGATGCCCAAGCGGCGCCTGTTGGTCGTCACCCAGGGTGCGATGGGCCTGCTGGCCGCCGGACTGGCCGTGATGACCGTCAGCGGTACCGTCACGCCCTACTACGTCTACGCCTTCGCGCTGCTGCTCGGCCTGGTGACCGTGGTGGACAACCCGACCAGGCAGGCGTTCGTGAGCGAGATGGTCGGTCCCAAGGACCTGGCCAACGCGGTCAGCCTGAACGCCGCCAACTTCCAGACCGCGCGGCTGGTCGGCCCGGCGGTGGCCGGTCTGCTGATCGCCGCCGTGGGCAGCGGCTGGGCCTTCGCGGTCAACGCGCTCTCCTTCGCGGCCGTGATCGGCGGCCTGCTGGCGATGCGCAGCAGTGAGCTGCGGCCGACCGCGCCGATCGCCCGCGAGAAGGGTCAACTCCGGGAGGGGCTCCGGTACGTGAGGGAGCGTCCGGAGCTGCTCTGGCCGATGGTGCTGGCCGGTTTCATCGGGACCTTCGGGTTCAACTTCGCGACCGTGCTGTCGGGTTTCGCGTACGACGTGTTCAAGGTCGGCGCGGGCGAGTACGGACTGCTGAACACCGGGATGGCGGTCGGCTCGCTGGTCGGCGCGCTGCTGGCCGCCCGGCGTGGCGCGCCCAGGCTGCGGAGACTGGTCCTGGCGGCGCTGCTGTTCGGTGCCCTGGAGGTGCTGGCGGCCTTCGCGCCCGGGTACTGGACCTTCGCGGCGCTGCTGCCGCTGATCGGCGTCTTCGGTCTGACCTTCAACACCTCGGTGAACTCGATGCTCCAGCTCGCCACCGACCCCGAGATGCGGGGGCGCGTGATGGGCCTGCTGGTCCTGGTGTTCACGGGCGGTACGCCGATCGGCGCCCCGCTGGTCGGCTGGGTCACCGCCGCGTACGGGCCCCGGCTGGGCCTGCTGGCCTGTGGTGCGGTGTCGGCGCTGGCCGCCGCCGTGGTCGGCCTGGTGCTGGCGCGGGTGGCCGACCTCCGGGTGCGGGTGGACCTGCACCCGGGGCGCGGCGGCAGGGTCGTCGCGGTGGTTCCGCGCACCATCCCGAAGCAGCGTCTGGCGACCGCCTGCTGACGGTGGGTCGGATGTGAGGTGGCCTCCGGTGCCGGATCAGACCCTGATCTCCAGGATCTGCCCGCGCCAGAGGCCGCTCGGCTGTTCGACCTCGAAGGTCTCGGTCGGTGTGAAGCCCAACTCCAGGTACTGGCCGACCAGTCGGCGGTCCCCGTCGGCGTAGCAGTCCACCCGGACCAGCCCGATCCCCCGGCGCCGGGCCTCCGCCAGGGCGTCCGCGATCAGTGCCGCGCCGATGCCCGACCCCTTGCGGCTGCGGTCGGTGACCAGGTTGCGCACGTACAGCTCGCGCTCGTCGATCTCGGTGGCGTAGTTGTTGGCCTGTTCGGAGACCACGCAGCAGCCGACCACGGTGCCGTCCGCGTCCTCGGCGAGCCGGACCAGGAAGGTGTCGGCGTCGCCGGTGTAGGCGTGGACCCGGTCGACGGCGGCGGGACGGCTGGACCACGGCTGGTCGCCCCACTGGCCGGTGCGGCCGAGCGAGACCAGCCAGGCCACGGCACCGTCGAGCAGGTTCAGGATGTCGGCCGTGTCGTCGGGGCCGCCGGTGCGAATCTTCATGCGAACGTTTCTACCGGTTCGGCGGCGGTGCGTGGAAGTGCTTTCGGACGGGGCCGGGTCTCGCGGGCCGGGCCGGGCCGTCGGCCGATCTGGGACCGAGGCGGGGACCGACGTGCGGCCGATGTGCGGCCGAGGTGGGGATCGCCCAGGGGTGTCGGGGCGGGGAGCGTCGGTCCGGCGGGGAGGATGAGGCCATGAGGCTCTTTGTGGCAGTTGATCCGCCGGCGTCGGCGGTGCAGGAACTGGCGGACGCCGTGGCGCCGTTGCGGGAGTTGCCCGGCGCGGACCGGCTGCGCTGGACGGGTGTCGAGGGCTGGCACCTGACCCTGGCCTTCCTCGGTGAGGTGCCGGTGACGCAGGTCCCGCAGCTGGAGGAGGCGTTCGCGCGGGCGGCGGCCGTGAACGGTGCGCACCGGTTGCGGATCGCGGGCGGCGGTTGCTTCGGCGACCGGGTGCTCTGGGTCGGGGTGGAGGGGGAGACCTGGGCCCTGCGCAGGCTCGCCGAGTCCGTCCGGGAGGGGATCGGCGAGCTCGGTCTGGAGACCGACGAGCGCGGCTTCCACCCGCATCTGACGCTGGCGCGCGCCGGGTCCAGCCACGGGCGCAGCCGGGCGGTACGGCGCTCCGCGCCCGGGGAGCTGCAGGGCATGGCGGCGGCCCTGGAGGACTTCAGGGGGAGCGAGTGGGAGGCGGGCGAGCTGCGGCTGATGCACAGCACGCTCGGTTACGGGCCGACCAGGTACGAGGAGGTGCGGGCCTGGCCGCTGGCGCGGTGGGAGGCCTCCTCGTAGCGGGGCAGGGGTGGCCCCGGGGGCGCGGGGAGCAGCACGAAACGGACGCACGCACCCGGGCCGGTTGCACCGCCGTACTCGGGGGAGCAGGACGCGACCGACCCGCCGGGCCCCGGCCCGCGGCAGTCGCCTTCCGGTTCCGCGCAGCTCCCGCGCCCCGAGGCACCCCTGTCCCTGAACGGGCCCCTGCCCCTGGAAGGAGCAGTCACGGAAGTGCGGCGCCGCTGCCGCGGACCTCAGGGCGCCAGGGGCGCACCGCGCAGTTCGACGGACTGCGGTGCGGCGTCGCCGAGTTCGAGCAGGACCAGTTCGTTGCGGCCGGTCCGCAACAACGGCTGCGGGCAGAACAGGGCGTGCTGCGGGCCCCGGTCGTCGTACCGGCCGAGCAGGAAGCCGTTCACCCAGAGGTAGCCGCGCCGCCCGCCGGGGACGGCCAGGTAGGTGTCCCCGGTCGCGTCCAGCTCCAGGACGCCGCGGGCCAGCCCCGGCTCGTCGCCCTCGAAGGCGAGTTCGGGCAGCGGCGCGGCCAGGTCGAAGACCTCCGCCCGGCAGCCGTGGAGGTACTGCCGCTCGTGCCGGACGCCGCCGGTGATGCCCTTGCACTCCCCGCCGTGCGGACCGTAGTTCACCCGGCCGAGCGAGTCCACCAGCAGTTCGACGAGCACGCCGCCCGCCACCCGGACCGGCTCCTGCACCACCCCGCGCTCCAGCTCGGCGACCCGCTTGCCGTCCACCAGCAGCACCGCCCGGTCGTGCAGGCCCTCGACGGTGAGCGGGAGTTCGGGCCGTGGGGCGGGGATGCGGAAGCTGTACCTGACGAGGCCGTGCTCGATCCCGAGCTCCTCGAAGACGGGCGGGACGGCGGACTCCACCGGCGCGCCGAACGGGATCGCCGCCCGCCCGGTCAGCGGGACCGTCGCCGGCTCCAGCAGGTCGGGCAGGGCCGGGGGACGGGCCGGGAGGGCGGAGCGGAACCGGGCCTGTTCGGGGTGCTCCGCCGCGAACTCCGCCAGGACCCCGCGGAACAGCTCGTACTTCGGCGTCGGCGCACCGCGCTCGTCCAGCGGGGCGTCGTAGTCGTACGAGGTGGTGACCGGCTGGTACGGCGACCGGGTCCAGTCGGTGGAGTCGAACGGCGGGTCGGCGTGGTTGGCCCCGGCACCCGTCCCGAAGTTGCTGCCTCCGTGCGCCATGTAGAGGTTGACCGAGGCGCCCGCCGCCAGGATCCGGCGCAGCGTGTCGGCGGCGTCGGCGGCGTCCCTGGTGTGGTGCGGCTCGCCCCAGTGGTCGAACCAGCCGTTCCAGTACTCCATGCAGAACGGCGGGTCCTGCGGCCGGTGGCGGCGCAGCGTCTCGAAGGCCGCCTCGGGCTCGGAGCCGAAGTTCACGGTGGCGAGGACCCCGGGCACGGTGCCCCCGGTCAGCATGTGGTCCTCGGGGCCGTCCGAGGTGAACAGCGGTACGGTGACGCCCCGCCGCCGCAGCCCGTCGGCCAGCTGCCGCAGGTAGCCGGCGTCGCTGCCGTAGGAGCCGTACTCGTTCTCCACCTGCACCATGAGCACATTGCCGCCCCGGTCCACCTGCCGCGCCACGACGGCGGGCAGCACGGCGTCGAAGAAGCCGTCCACGGCGGACAGGAACTCCGGGTCGCTCGTCCTGGCCCGCCGTCCGACCCGGGCGGTCAGCCAGCCGGGCAGGCCGCCGTTGTCCCACTCGGCGCAGATGTACGGACCGGGCCGGACGATGGCCCAGAGCCCCTGGCGGTCCGCCTCGTCCAGGAAGCCGGCGAGTTCGGCCAGCCGCCGGAACTCGCCGGGCCTGGGTTCGTGCAGGTTCCACGGGACGTAGGTCTCGACGGTGTTGAGGCCCATCGCGCGCAGTGCCGCCAGCCGCTGCGGCCACTGCTCGGCGTGGGTGCGGAAGTAGTGCAGGGCGCCGGAGAGGATCCGCAGCGGTCGGCCGTCGAGGCGGAAACCCGCGGAGTCGTAGGTGAGCATGCGCCCAGCCTGCGGGAGCGGCGGGCCGGAAGCCATGGACGAAGCTCCGGGGCGTGTTGGATTGTCGAGGCCGACCGGGTCGCGGCCCGCCGCTGTCGGTCGCCCAGCACGCCCGCCGGGCCGGGGTGACGGGTGGGAGCGGTACGGGCCGGAGCGGGGGAGTGCCGGGGCTCGCGGAGCCACCCGGTAACCTCGATGAACGTGGACCCCAAGACTCGTATGCGGATCGTGACCGGCGCGCTCGTACTGCTGCTGGCAGTGGTGCTGATCAGCTCGCTGGTGAACAGGTAGCCCCGATCACCCCGTTACCTTTTCCGTGGCCCCGCAATGGGGCTCCCGGCCTCCGGCTCGGCATGACTGTTCCCCCCTGTAGTTCGCATGATCCGGGGGGTGGT
>NZ_JBHJVK010000019.1:0-64007 GCF_042264695.1 Kitasatospora sp. NPDC056138
GCTGCGGCACGCCCCGGGCGGGCCGGCCGCCGCGGGTGCGGCGGGTCGTGCCGCGCCGGGTGCACCGCCGCCCCCGCCGCCCGCCGAGCTGCGGGGCGGGGGCGCCCAGCCGCCTGCCGCTCCGGCCGCCCCGGTGACGCCGCCGCCGGCGAACCCGGCCGCGGCGGGCATCGCCTACGAGGCGACCCAGCTGGCGCACGCGATCGAGATGCCGCCGGCGCCGCACGCGCACGGCACGCCGCCGCACGGTGGCCCGGCCGTCCCGCCGCCCGGTCCGCCGACCGGACCGGGCATGCCCGGGACGCCGGCCGCCCCGCCCCCGCCGGGGCCCGTCCCGGTGCCGGGCGTCGGCTACGGCTACCCGGCCGTCGGGGCGCCGGGCGCGCCCGGACCCGCGGTACCCCCGCCGCCGGTGGTGCCCGCGCCGTTGGCGCCGGCCGCGCCGGGTGTCCCCGGTGTGCCGTCGATCGGGCCCGGCACGGTGGCCGTGGTCAGCTACCGCGGTCCGGACGGTTCCGAGCAGAAGCTGATCCACCGCAGCGAGCCCGGCACCCCGCACCCCGAGTGGAAGGCGATGCACGAGTTGCGCCGCCTCAACGTCCCGCCGGACCAGGTGCTCGAACTCCACACCGACCTGGAGCTCTGCGACGTCCCCGGGGGCTACTGCGCCCGGATGGTGCGGGCCTCCTGGCCGAACGTCAGGCTCAGCCACACCGCCCCGTACGGACGGGACCACCAGTCGCGGCAGGCGGGCATGGCGGTGCTGGTGGACCACGTCGACCAGCTGCACCAGCTGGCCGCCGCTCCGCAGCGGCCGCGGCCGGTCCGTGCGCCGCTGCCGCCGCCCGGCAGTGTGCCGCCGCTGCCGCCGCTCGCCCCGCAGCAGCTGGCGGGTGAGCTCGGGCAGTCCTTCGGGCCCGGGGTGTTCCGCTTCGAGCAGCGCGCGGTCTCCCGGCAGGGCGTGCCCGAGGCGGTGGCGCACACCCTGGTGTGGGCCGGGCTGCCGCGCGACTTCGCCCCGTTCTTCTGGGCCCATGCGCAGGAGGGGCGGCCCATCCCGACCCTGGCCGAACTGGCGGCCGAGCGCGGTCTGCCGCCCGGGCCGGACTTCGGCGGCTACCTGGTGCTCGGCAACGACTACGGCCGCCAGCTCTGTGTGCAGTACGGCACGGCGGCGGTGGTCGCGGTCGAGATCGAGCCGGGCGGCGAGCCCCCGCGCTTCGTCAACAGCGGGGTGCCGGAGTTCGTCCGCAGCCTGGCCCTGCTCGGCCGGATGTGGCGCCTGCGCCACGGGCTGACGCCGGACCAGGCGGGCCGGTGGACCACCGACTTCCAGGCCCAGCTCCTCGCCGTCGACCCGGCCGCCCTCCAGTCGCCGGAGACCTGGTGGGGCGTGCTGCTCGAACAGTTCTGGGACGGCATCCTCTGACCTCGCGCTCCCCGTGCCGAACCCGTCGCACGGGACGTACGGGACGACGGGCCGTGCCGGATCCCCGGTGCGGCCCGTCACCGTGCGGTGCGCAGGGCCCGGTTCAGGACACCGGTGACGGGCCACCGGCAGCCGCGGAACCGTCGGCGGACCGTGCGGCGTCCTTACTGGTCATGCGTGGTGCACGGGAGGTTTCGAGCAATCGGAACAGGGCCGATCGGCGTGGTCGTTCACGCGGTCGAGCGGCGCTGTCCTGTTTGGGTTTCGTCCCTGTCTGCGCAAAATAGGTCAAGAGGATGGGCCGACCGGCCCCGTCCTCGTCCACGTCCGACCATGGGCTGCGCAGCCCGCGAGCACGAGGGGAAGAGCCCATGAGCGACGCCGTCTCCCAGCACGGGTTCATGCTGACCCGGCGCGGGTACGCGCCCGAACAGGTCGACCGGGCCATGATGTCCCTGACGTCCGAGCGGGACCGGGCCTGGGAACGGCTCAGCGTGCTCGGCTCGGGCATCCGCGAGATGGAGAAGCGGCTCGCGGACATCGTCCAGGCCGCCGCCGACGCCCCCGAACCCGACTACACCGGCCTCAGCGAGCAGGCCGCCCGGCTGATGGCCATCGCCCAGGCCGAGTCGGTCGCCGTCCGGGAGTCCGCCGAGCGCGCCGCCGAGGACGCCAGGGACGACGCGTACGAGGCGGGGCAGAAGGCTGCCACCGAGGCGCGGGAGTTCTCCACCACCACCCGCAACGAGGCCGACCAGGCCGCCCGCCGTACCGAGGAGCGCACCCGCGCCGAGGCCGAGCGGCTGCGGGCCGAGGCCGACCGCGACTCCCGCAGCACCCGGGACGTCGCCACGGCGGAGGCCGCCAAGGTCCGGGTGAGCGCGGCCGAGGCGGAGGAGCGGGCCGAGGCCAAGCTGGCCGAGCTGCGGCGCCGTGCGGACGAGATGTTCGCCGCCGCCGAGTCCAGGGCGGACGCCGAGGACGAGAAGATCGCCGCCATCGCGGAGCGCCGGCTCAAGGAGGCCGAGCAGCACCGTGAGGAGGTGCTGGCCGAGATCCGCACCGCCGACGCGCAGGCCCAGGTCGAGGCCGACCGGCTGCTCGCCGACGCCCGCCGGGAGGCCGAGCGGATCCAGACGGCGAGCGAGCACGAGCAGCGGGAGTTCGCCGAGCGCCAGGAGCAGGTGCAGGTGCACCTGGACCACATCAAGCAGACCCTGGCCGCACTGACCGGTGCGGCGGTCGGCGCCGTCGAGGGGGCCTCGGCCGTACGGGCGCTGGAGCCGGCCCCCGCACCGCAGCGGGCCGCCGTCGAACCGGCGCGCCGGGCCCCGGAGCCGGCCGAGGCCACGACCCAGGAGCTCCAGACCCGCGCGGCCGAGGCGCCCGCCACCAGCGAGAAGCCCACCACCGCGCTGCACGCACTGCAGGCCGTCCCGCCGAGGCCGACCACCCCGCCGCCCGCCGCGCCCGCACCCGCCGCCAAGGTGCCGGAGGCCGCGACGCGGATCATCCCGAAGATCGTGATCGTGGACGACGGCGCGGAGTACCCGAGCGAGGTCGTCCACCGCCGCTGAGGGCGGACCGGCCCCGGGGCCGCTGCGCCGGGGCCTGCCGGGCGCGCGGGTCCACCCGCAGGTGCGGACGCACAGTGGGCCAGGACCCGTGGCGCCCTCCAGGAAAGGGCGCCACGACTCCCGGCGAATGGGCACGGGCGCCCCCACCCAGGGTCGCCCGGCCACGCACTCCCGACCCCCATCGGGGTGCGCCGGTGGCCACCGCCTCCATCCCCCACGGTTGGGTGCGGCGGGCACGCACACCATCCTGCGTGACCACCATGGACAGGCAGTGACAGGAGTATGTCCAGTTCGTGTGATCTCCGCTGCGTGATCCGGACGGGCCCCGGCGGTGCTCTTCACGTGCGCGTCGGCGCTGCGGCGTAGGCTGGAGTTCCCCGGGCGCGCCGCGTGCCGGGCCGTTCGCGTTGCCCGGCCGGTCGTCCGGCGCCTGGGCACTCCAGCCACAGGACGAAGAAGAGACTCGTATGAGCCTGTCCGGACTGCTCGATGTCGTCGTACGGGATGCCGCCCTCGCCGAGGCGATCGAAGCGGCGGCTGCCGGTACCACCGCAGGGGGCAGGCAGCACCTCGACCTGGTCGGTCCGCCGGCCGCGCGGCCGTTCGTGATCGCGGCACTGGCCCGCTCGCTCGCCGGGCGGGCGGGTGCCCAGGGCCGTCCGGTGCTCGCCGTGACGGCCACCGGCCGGGAGGCCGAGGACCTCGCGGCCAGTCTGCGCTCGCTGCTGCCCGCCGATGCGGTGGCCGAGTTCCCGGCCTGGGAGACGCTGCCGCACGAGCGGCTGTCGCCGCGTTCGGACACGGTCGGCCGCCGGCTGGCGGTGCTGCGCCGGATCGTCCACCCGCGTGCCGACGACCCGGCGGCGGGGCCGGTCCAGGTGATCGTGGCGCCGGTCCGCTCGGTGCTCCAGCCGCAGGTGAAGGGGCTGGCCGAGCTGGAGCCGGTGGCACTGCAGCGCGGTGAGCAGCACGACCTGGAGGAGGTGGCCCGCAGGCTGTCGGCCGCCGCCTACGCCCGGGTCGAACTGGTCGAGAAGCGCGGCGAGTTCGCGGTGCGCGGCGGAATCCTGGACGTCTTCCCGCCGACCGAGGAGCACCCGCTCCGGGTCGAGTTCTGGGGCGACGACGTCGAGGAGATCCGCTACTTCAAGGTCGCCGACCAGCGGTCGCTGGAGATCGCCGAGCACGGCCTCTGGGCGCCGCCCTGCCGTGAGCTGCTGCTCACCGACGAGGTCCGGGCCCGTGCCGCCGCACTGGCCCAGGACCACCCCGAGCTGGGCGAGATCCTGGACAAGATCGCCCAGGGCATCGCGGTCGAGGGCATGGAGTCGCTGGCGCCGGTCCTGGTGGACGACATGGAGCTGCTGCTCGACGTGCTGCCGCAGGGCTCGGTCGCGGTGGTCTGCGATCCCGAGCGGGTGCGGACCCGGGCGGCCGACCTGGTGGCGACCAGTCAGGAGTTCCTGCACGCCTCCTGGGTGGCCGCGGCCGCGGGTGCCGACCGGCCGATCGACCTGGAGATGATCGACGTCTCGGCGGCCTCGCTCCGGTCGCTGGCCGACGTGCGCGAGCACGCGGCGGAGGTCGGCCTGCCCTGGTGGTCCGTCAGCCCGTTCGCCACCAGCGACTCCGCGTCCTCGGCGGGTTCGGAGATCCTGGAGTTCGACGCCAACACGCTCGGCCTCGGCATGCACGCGGTCGAGGCGTACCGGGGCGACACCGCCCGCGCGATCGCCGATGCCAAGGAGCGGCTGAACGCCGACTGGCGGGTCGTCATGGTGACCGAGGGCCACGGTCCGGCCGCCCGCCTCGCCGAGGTGCTCGGCAACGAGGGCATCCCGGCCCGGCTGGTCGCCGACCTCACCGAGGCCCCGACCCGGGACGTCGTCCACGTCTCCTGCGGCTCGATCGAGCACGGCTTCGTGGACGAGGGCCTCAAGCTGACGGTCATCACCGAGACCGACCTCTCCGGTCAGAAGTCCTCCACCAAGGACATGCGCCGGATGCCGTCCCGCCGTCGCAACGCGATCGACCCGCTCGCGCTCCAGGCCGGCGACTACGTGGTGCACGAGGCGCACGGCGTCGGCAGGTACGTGGAGATGGTGCAGCGCACCGTCCAGGGCGCGACCCGCGAGTACCTGGTGCTGGAGTACGCCCCCGCCAAGCGCGGCCACCCCGGCGACCGGCTGTTCGTGCCGACCGACCAGCTGGACCAGGTGACCAAGTACGTCGGCGGCGAGGCCCCGACCCTGCACCGGCTCGGCGGCGCGGACTGGGCCAAGACCAAGCAGCGGGCCAAGAAGGCGGTCAAGGAGATCGCCGCCGACCTGATCAAGCTGTACTCGGCCCGGATGGCGGCCCCCGGGCACACCTTCGGCCCGGACACCCCCTGGCAGCGAGAGCTGGAGGACGCCTTCCCGTACGCGGAGACGCCCGACCAGCTGACCACCATCGCCGAGGTCAAGGCGGACATGGAGAAGTCCGTCCCGATGGACCGGCTGATCTGCGGCGACGTCGGCTACGGGAAGACCGAGATCGCGGTGCGGGCGGCCTTCAAGGCGGTCCAGGACGGCAAGCAGGTGGCGGTGCTGGTGCCGACCACGCTGCTGGTGCAGCAGCACTTCTCCACCTTCGCCGAGCGGTACGCCAACTTCCCGGTCAACGTCAGGGCGCTCTCGCGCTTCCAGACCGACACCGAGGCGAAGGCGGTCCTGGAGGGCCTGCGCGAGGGCTCGGTGGACGTGGTGATCGGTACCCACCGGCTGTTCTCCAACGAGACGAAGTTCAAGGACCTCGGCCTGGTCATCGTCGACGAGGAGCAGCGCTTCGGCGTCGAGCACAAGGAGCAGCTGAAGAAGCTGCGGGCCAACGTGGACGTGCTGACCATGTCCGCGACGCCGATCCCGCGCACCCTGGAGATGGCGGTCACCGGGATCCGGGAGATGTCCACCATCACCACCCCGCCGGAGGAGCGGCACCCGGTGCTGACCTTCGTCGGCCCGTACGACGAGAAGCAGATCTCGGCGGCGATCCGGCGCGAACTCCTGCGCGAGGGGCAGGTGTTCTACATCCACAACCGGGTCGAGTCGATCGACAAGGCCGCGGCCCGGCTGAAGGACCTGGTGCCCGAGGCGCGGATCGCCACCGCGCACGGGCAGATGGGGGAGACCCAGCTGGAGAAGGTGGTCGTCGACTTCTGGGAGAAGGAGTTCGACGTCCTGGTCTCCACCACGATCGTGGAGTCCGGCATCGACATCTCCAACGCCAACACCCTGATCGTGGAGCGCGGCGACACCTTCGGCCTCTCCCAGCTGCACCAGCTGCGCGGCCGGGTCGGCCGCGGGCGGGAGCGCGGCTACGCGTACATGCTGTACCCGCCGGAGCGGCCGCTCACCGAGACCGCGCACGAGCGGCTGGCCACCATCGCCCAGCACACCGAGATGGGTGCCGGCATGTACGTGGCGATGAAGGACCTGGAGATCCGCGGTGCGGGCAACCTGCTCGGCGGCGAGCAGTCCGGGCACATCGCGGGCGTCGGCTTCGACCTCTACATGCGGATGGTCGGCGAGGCGGTGGCCGAGTTCCGCGAGTCGCTGGCCGGCGGCGGGGAGCCGGAGGAGGAGCCGCTCGAGGTGAAGATCGAGCTGCCCGTGGACGCCCACGTGCCGCACGACTACGCCCCCGGGGAGCGGCTGCGCCTGCAGGCGTACCGCTCGATCGCGGCGGTGAACTCGGAGGAGGACATCGTCCACGTCCGTGAGGAGCTCACCGACCGCTACGGCAAGCTGCCCGAGCCGGTGGAGAACCTGCTGCTGGTGGCCGGGCTGCGGCTGTTCGCGCGCCGCTGCGGCGTCGCCGACATCACCCTGCAGGGGCCGAACGTGCGCTTCGGCCCGGTCGAGCTGCGGGAGTCGCAGCAGCTGCGGCTGAACCGGCTCTACCCCCGCAGCCAGGTGAAGGCGGCGGCCGGGCAGGTGCTGGTGCCCCGGCCGAGCACCGGCAGGATCGGCGGCAAGCCGCTGGTCGGGCGGGACCTTCTCGGCTGGTGCGCGGAGTTCCTCACCACGATGTTCGACGACCTGGCGGGGTCGAAGAAGTAGCGGCTGTGCTCCGGTCGTTCGGCGGTCTCAGGTCCGGTCGGGCCTGAGACCGCCGTCGTCGGTGCCTGCCGGCGGCGGCCGGTGCGGTTCAGGAGAGCTTCCACTGGCCGGTCTGCGGGGCCATCCCGCTGTCCAGGGTGAACTGCACCCGGTCGATCCGGGTGCCCTCGGGGACCTCGAAGGTGATGAAGCCCATGCCGCTGTCGCCGGGGGCGATGTCGGCGGCGCCGCCCGAGAAGCCGGGGCCGGCCTTGGTCTCGGCGAAGCCCGGGCCGAAGGACTGGCCCTGGCCCTGGCCGTCCCCTTCCCCGGCTCCCGCCCAGGCCCCGGTGCTCGGGACGGTCGTGCCCGCTCCGGCCTACGCATCAACCCCTGCATCGAACGCGGTTCCTGACCCCGCATCGTCGTCTGCTCCGGCCCCCGCTC
Source organism: Kitasatospora sp. NPDC056138 (assembly GCF_042264695.1). Classification (NCBI taxonomy): domain Bacteria; kingdom Bacillati; phylum Actinomycetota; class Actinomycetes; order Kitasatosporales; family Streptomycetaceae; genus Kitasatospora; species Kitasatospora sp. NPDC056138. The sequence continues at coordinate 7,533 of NZ_JBHJVK010000019.1, forward strand.
CGGCCCCTGCTCCGGCTCCTGCTCCGGCTCCGGGCCCCGCGCGACTCCCGGAGCCCCGGACCGCGGACGACCTCCAGCAGCTCGGCGAACTGCTGCGCCGCCAGGTCCAGGAGCCCCGCCAGTGAGCGAGCCGCGCGTCATCGACGGCCGCTACCGCCTCGCCGAGAAGATCGGCCACGGCGGCATGGGCCAGGTCTGGGCGGCGTACGACGAGCGGCTGGACCGCCGGGTCGCCGTCAAGCTGCTCCGCACCGACCTGCTGCTGGCGGCCACGGCGGCCGCTGCGACGGACCGCCGGGGAGGTGCCGAGAGCCGCCGCAGCCGGGGCGACGAGCTGCGCCGCCGGTTCCTGCGCGAGTGCCGGATCACCGCCGCGCTGGACCATCCCGGTCTGGTCACCGTCTTCGACGCGGGCGAGCAGGACGGCGAGCTGTACCTGGTCATGCAGCGCATCCCCGGTCTCAGCCTGGCCGACCTGATGGCCGAGGAGGACCCCTTCCCGATCGAGTGGGCGGTCGCGGTGGCTGCCCAGATCTGCGCGGCGCTCGCCGTCGTGCACGCCGTGCCCGTGGTCCACCGCGACCTGAAGCCGAGCAATGTGATGGTCCGCGAGGACGGCCGGGTGGTGCTGCTTGACCTCGGGATCGCCACCGCGCTGGACGCCGACGCGACCCGGCTCACACTCACCGGCGTCCCCGTCGGCAGCCCCACGTACATGGCGCCGGAGCAGGCCCTGGCGACCGCCGCCGACCCGCGCAGCGACCTCTACGCGCTCGGCTGCATGCTGCACGAGATGCTGGCCGGCGAGGCCCCGTTCCGGGCCCCGACCGCGCTCGGCCTGCTCCACCGGCACCTCGGGGAAGCCCCGCTCCCGCTGCGCGAGTTGCGTCCCGAGACCCCGGCCGAGCTGGAGGCGCTGGTCCTCGACCTGCTGGCCAAACAGCCGGCCGACCGGCCTGCCGACGTCCAGCACGTCCACGCCCGGCTGCTCCCGCTGCTGCCGGCGGCCACCGGCGTGCCGCAGCCCCGGTACGCCCCGCTGCCCGATCCGACCAGCCCCTACCGGTACCCGCACCAGCCGCAGCCCGCGCCGGTCCCGGCGGCGCCCGTGGCCGAACCGCGGTCGCAGCGGCCGGTACGGCTCGAGGCCCGACCGGCCGGGCCGGCCGCGCCGGTCGGTCAGGTCGGTCCGGTCCTCGGAGCGCGGCAACAGCCTTCGAGTGAAGCCGACCTGACCGCCGCCTGTGCCGAACTCGCCGACCTGGTCGCGGCCCGCCGCCACGCCGAGGTGATCGACCTCGCCGCCCGTCTGCTGCCCAGGGCACAGTCCGAACTCGGCGACGCCGCACCGCCCGTACGCACCATCCGGGCCATCTACGCCCGGACCCTGCTGCAGGAGGGCCAGTACCGGGCGGCACTGCCCGAGTGCCGGCTGCTCGCCGCGGCGGCGGCCGCCGAGTACGGCGCGCAGCACCCGAAGGCCCTCGATGCGCGCCGGGAGGCCGCCACCTGCCTGGAGCACCTCGGGCAGGGCGCCGAGGCCGGTGCCGAGTACCACGCCCTGCTGGCCGCCTACCAGGCCAGGCTCGACGCCGGTCTGGACACCGATCCCGAGCCGAGTTTCGAACTCCGCGAGCGCATCGGCCTGTTGGCGACGGCCTCGGGTGACGTGGCAGCGGCGTGGCAGGGGCTGCTGCAACTGCTCTTCGACCGTGAGCGGCGGTTCGGGCCGCACCACCCGGACGTCAAGCGCCTGCGGCAGACCCTGGACCAGCTGAACGCCCGCCGCACCGGGACCGGCCCGGTCACCGCTCCGGCACTGTCGGCCGTACCGGCCGTTCGGCCTGTCGTCGAACAGCCTGTCGTCGAACAGCCTGCCGTCGATCCGCGAGTCGTCGATCCGCGCGCGGCGGGGTGGTCGACACCCGGTCCGTTCCCGCGAACCGGCGGTCGCTGAACCGCTGTTCGGTGGATCCGCATGACCCATTCGGTGCAAGGTCTGGGCAAGGCGTCGCGCCGCTCCCTATTGTCTGTACCTGCCAGGAGAACCATCGGACACCGCATCAGCCACACCGTCCCCCGCGCCTCGGGCCGGGGGCACCCCTGCCAGGGAGGCCACACGTGATCCGCACCAACTCCGCCCAGCGCCAAACCCGTACGGCCGTCGGCGCCGTCGGCGTCCTGATCGCCGCAGCGGCCCTCACCGCCTGCGGCGGCCCGGCGCGCCAGGGTGCGGCGGCCGTGCTCGGCGGGCAGCGGATCACCATCGCGACCGTGGAGGCCAAGGTGTCCGCACTGCGGGACGAGGTCGACGCCCAGGGCAGCGGGCCGCGCACCGAACGCGCCGGGCTGACCAATCGGGCGTTGGCCGACCTGGTCCTCAGCCGGGTGGTCGACCGCGCCCTGTCCGACCGCCAACTCGACATCAGCCGGACCGAGATCAGCCAGGCCCGGGACGCCGACGCGAAGCTGCTCGGCGGGGAGAGCGAGCTCCAGCGGGAGCTGCTGCTCAAGCAGGGCGTCTCCACCGGGGACACGGACGCCTTCTACCGGCAGCAGCTCGGCATCCAGAAGTTGGCCGCCGCCGAGGGCAAGGACGCCCGGACAGCCGAGGGGGACGCGGTCGTCCGCAAGGCCCTCGCCGCAGCCGGCACCGAGCTCAAGGTCGTGGTCAACCCGCGCTACGGCACCTGGGATCCGCAGCAGGTCTCCCTGGTCGACACCTCCCCCGACTGGCTCCCGCAGCGCGCCACCTCCAGCTGACGGGGTCGGCCCGCCCCAGGGCCCGGAAGCACGGGCACCCCCAAGGGGCGGAGCACCCCAGGTGCACGCGGGGGCATGGGTGCGCTCCGGGGGCGCGGGGAACTGCGTGCATCGGAGGGATCCAGCGGCCGGCCGGAGTCCCCGGATCGGTTGCACCTCCGCGCCGCCGGTGGGGCGATGCGCCTTGACACCCCCCGGGTGGGGCGGTGCCTCGGGGCCGCCCGCTCCGCGTGCTTGCTCGCGCCCCTCGGGCGAACCCTTGTTCCCGCCACCGGGGTCCGTTCTCCGCCCGGGAGCCCCCTGCACGGGGCGGCGGGGATGAATGGGGCGGTGGCCGGGGTGGGCGGGCAGGTAGGTTCGGAGCGTGGACGACACTGCGAAGCTGATCCTGCTCACCACCACCCACCGGGTCGCCCCCGGGCTGCTGTCCTGGCCGGCCTGGGAGGCCCTGCGCGGGGCCGACCGAGTGCTGGCCGGGGATCCGGCGCACCCGCAGCTGCCCGCCCTCCGCCAGGCCGGGGTCGAGGTGGAGCTGGTCGAGCAGGGCAGCGCCCCGGCGCTGGCCCGGCTGTTGACCGGGTCCGCCCCGGCCGTCTGGCTCGGCAGCCCGGACGGCGACCCCGGCCTGACCGACGCGCTGGCCCGGATCGCGGTGGAGGAGGCGGGGCAGGTCCCGGAGATCGAGATCCTCCCGGGCTCGTACGACCTGCCCGGTGCCCGGCTGCTCGACCTGGTCTCGGTGATGGACCGGCTGCGCTCGCCCGGCGGCTGTCCGTGGGACGCCGAGCAGACCCATGCCTCCCTGGTGAAGTACCTGGTCGAGGAGGCGTTCGAGCTGGTCGAGGCGATCGAGGAGGACGACCGGGAGACGCTGCGCGAGGAACTCGGCGACGTCCTGCTCCAGGTGTTCTTCCACTCCCGGATCGCGGAGGAGCACGGAGAGGACCCGTTCACCATCGACGACGTGGCCGGGGACATCGTCGAGAAGCTGATGTACCGCCACCCACACGTCTTCGGGGACGTCGAGGCGAGCGGGACGGCCCAGGTCGAGGCCAACTGGGAGCAGCTCAAGGCGGCCGAGAAGCAGCGCGAGTCCGTCCTGGACGGCGTCCCGGCCGGGCTGCCCGCGTTGGCGTACGCGGCCAAGCTGGTCTCCCGGGTCCGCCGGGCGGGCTTCACCGGGGTGCCGGACGAGCCGTACGAGCTGCCCGCCGAGCTGACGTCCGAGTCGGCGGGCGAGCTGCTGCTCGCCGTGGTCCAGCGGGCCCACGACGCGGGTGTGGACGTCGATGCGGCGCTCCGCGCGGCTGCGCGCGGCTACCGCGGCGCGGTACGCGCAGCGGAGGGGCTCGCCACCGACTGACGGAGTGCCCGGCCGGCCGGGAGCGGCCAAGGGCATGGGGGCGGCCGAGGGCGCGAGGAAGCCAAGGGCGCGGGGCGCAGCTCTGCAGCGGAGACGGGCGCTCCGACCTGCGCTCCCCGGCGCGCGTTCCTCGGGCGCGCACGCCCCGCGCCCGAGGTGCCGGCCACCCCGTGCCCACGCCGCCGGTGCTTCCGGTGCTCCCAGAGCGGCCGGTGCTCCCGGCGCGGGCAGGCTAGGCCGAGCGGGGCAGGTCCACGTGCTGCTGGAGCGGGCTGCGCTGGGGCGGGACGACCTCGCTGATGGCGTCGCCGAGCAGGGCGAGCAGCTCGGCCAGCGGGGCGAGGTGGCCGGGCAGCTCGGCCAGCGTGACGATCCGCTCGCCGTCCGGGCCCGCGATGCAGAACAGGTCGATCGGGCCGAGGTGCTTGGCAGCGGTGTCCACCAGCGCGGCCACGTCGCTGGGCTGGTGGATGTCGCCGGACACACCGACCACCGGGCAGCCGGGACGGTCGAGTTCGGCGGCGAGGTCCTCGGCGACGCCGGCCCGCAGGTCGGCGACCAGGATCCCGGCGGCGCCCGCCGCGGCGAACCGGCGGGCCAGGCCGTCGCCGGACCCACCGTCGAGTACCGCGATGACCACCACTGCCCCGGCTACTCGCATGGCCTGCTCCTCCTTGAGCTGTGCCCTGTGGACGACTCCGCACTGCCGTCCATCAGAGTCATTGCGGAGGATCGTAGGCACTGCGCGAGCCTCCGCGACACTCATTACCCGCCAGGTGACCAGGCTCACTCCTGCGAGGACGGTCCGGCCGGCGGGGTGAGCGTGTCACGGACCCCAGCAGCCCCGGTCACCTGGCCGTCATCACCCTGTCACCTTCGGCGGGTCCGCCTCCGGCCGGTCCACCTCCGGTCGCCCGTTCGAAGCGCCGCGCCCCGGGAGAGCGCCCGGCGGATCCTCGGCGGCCCGCGGCCCGCGTGGTCCCGCCGATGACGCCCCGCCGGTGCTGCCCACCAGTGGTGCCGCCCACGTGACGCCGCCCGTGGCGATGTGTCGCCCCTGCCGCCGGATACCGTCGTGGCATGCCGGAATCGCCCGAATCCACCCCGCAGCCGGAACTCTTCACCTGGGAGTTCGCCGCCGATCCCTACCCCGCGTACGCCTGGCTGCGCGAACACGCGCCGGTGCACCGCACCACGCTGCCGAGCGGGGTGGACGCCTGGCTGGTCACCCGGTACGCCGACGCCCGGCAGGCGCTGGCCGACGGCCGGTTGTCCAAGAACCCCGCCCACCACAGCGAGCAGGCGCACCGCAGCGGCCGGGTGGGCATCCCGGGGGAGCGGCAGGCGGACCTGATGACCCACCTGCTGAACATCGACCCGCCGGACCACACCCGGCTGCGGCGGCTGGTGTCGAAGGCGTTCACCCCACGCCGGGTGGCCGAGTTCGAACCGCGGGTGCAGCAGCTGACGGACCGGCTGATCGACGGCTTCGCCGGGCGCGGCTCGGCCGACCTGATCCACGAGTTCGCCTTCCCGCTCCCCATCTATGCGATCTGCGACCTGCTGGGCGTCCCGCCGGAGGACCAGGACGACTTCCGGGACTGGGCCGGGATGATGATCCGCCACCACGGCGGCCAGCGCGGCGGTGTGGGCCGGGCGGTGAAGCGCATGCGGTCCTACCTGGCCGAGCTGATCCACCGGAAGCGGGCCGACCTCGGGGACGATCTGATCTCCGGTCTGATCCGGGCCAGTGACCACGGTGAGCACCTCACCGAGAACGAGGCCGCCGCGATGGCGTTCATCCTGCTGTTCGCGGGCTTCGAGACCACCGTCAACCTCATCGGCAACGGCCTGTTCGCGCTGCTCCGCCACCCGGAGCAGCGGGCCCGGCTGCAGGAGTCGGTTCTGCGCGGGGAGAAGGAGCTGCTGGCCACCGGCGTGGAGGAACTCCTGCGCTACGACGGTCCGGTGGAGCTGGCCACCTGGCGGTTCGCGACCCGCCCGCTGAGCATCGGCGGCGTGGAGATCCCGGTCGGGGACCCGGTGCTGGTGGTACTCGCGGCCGCGGACCGCGACCCGGCCAGGTTCGCCGAGGAGAACACCCTGGATCTGGCGCGAAAGGACAATCCGCACCTGGGTTTCGGCCACGGCATCCACTACTGCATCGGCGCCCCGCTGGCCCGACTCGAGGGGCAGGCCGCGCTGGCGACGCTGCTCACCCGGCTGCCGGACCTTCAACTCGCCGCCGACCCCGCTGAACTGCGCTGGCGAGGTGGTCTGATCATGCGTGGACTGCGCGAACTGCCGGTTTCCTTTACCGCGCAACAGCGCTGATCTTCCCCGCAATCCGGCAGTCATTCTTGGGATTTCGGTGAGATGTGCCACATGGTGTCCGGAGGCTTCCGGACACCAGGCAAACCGGGCGTGTCGGGCTGACGGCGTGTCTGATTTGCCCTGTTTGCGACTCTCTGAATACGCATCAAACCGGACAAAGCCACACCGTTTGTAAGCGCACATAAACAGACCGTAATTCCCGTGTGATGTACGGGATATGAGCTTGTGATTGGTGTGAGGGTATGCGTAGTCTCCGTTGAGTTCGCAGTTGCGAACCCCGTTGCGCGGAACGCCAAACCTTGCCCGCCGCGCCTCGGGACACCGACCAGAACCCTTGGGCAAGGGCGGGGGACCCAGGTTTCGTCGCCGTCCCCACGGCTTGGGGTGAAGCCGCCTCAGCAGGGCAGGAAGCCATTCCTGTCCCGCCTACCGCGGCCGGGCCAACCTCCCGGTCCGAACCCGACAGCTCACCTCGCAGGCGTGCGGAGAGGACACCTTCATGCTGTTCACCGGTTCGGGCCGTCACCGTCGAAAGACCCAGGCCGAGAAGGCCATCGCCGTCGCCGGTGTGGCCGGCGTCGGCCTCGCGATGCCGCTGCTCGCCGCCACCGGCGCGCACGCCGCCTCCGTGTCGACCTGGGACAAGGTCGCCGAGTGCGAGAGCGGCGGCGACTGGAGCATCAACACCGGCAATGGCTTCTACGGCGGTCTCCAGTTCACCTCCAGCACGTGGAAGGCGTACGGCGGCGGCCAGTACGCCGACCAGGCCAACCACGCGAGCAAGGGCCAGCAGATCGCCGTCGCCCAGAAGGTCCTCGCCTCGCAGGGGCCCGGCGCCTGGCCGGTCTGCTCGGTCGAGGCGGGCCTGGGCAAGGACGGTTCGGCGGCCGACGTCGACACCGGCAGCTCCAAGTCCAGCTCGTACAGCAGCAAGAGCAGCAGCACCAAGAGCAGCAGCGCCAAGAAGCAGTCCTCGCAGGACGCTTCCCCGTCGAGTGCCGCCCCGAGCTTCCCCGGCCACGCCGGGTACGACGCCGGTTCCGGCAAGTACTGGTACCAGAAGAACGGCGGCTGGTACTGGACCAGCCACCAGAGCATCTACAACCAGTTCGCCGGTGGCGCCGCCCAGCAGGCCCCGGCCCGGCAGGCCCCGGCCCAGAGCCCGGCTCCGGCGGCCGCCACCACGCAGAGCGCCTCCGGTGACAGCTACACCGTCAGGGACGGTGACACGCTGTCGGGCATCGCCCAGGCCCAGCACCTCTCCGGCGGCTGGCAGCACCTCTACGATGCCAACCGCTCCACCATCGGCGGCAACGCCGACCTGATCGTCCCCGGCCAGGTGCTGCACCTGAGCTGATCCCCCGTGGCATGAGGGGCCGTTTCCGCGCGTGCTGCGGAAACGGCCCACTCGTCGTCATTCAGGTGAACTACCGGCGAGTAGCGGGCCACACGCTGAGACGGGGCCAAGGCCAGCGTGGCCAGAGGGCCCGGTGCGGTTAGGCTCTGGTCGTAACGACTCCGCAATCGTCCGCAGACTGCACCCTCTGTCCGTAGGACCTGCTTCCGCTAGGAGATGCCTCGTGCCGTCCATTGATGTCGTCGTAGCCCGTGAGATTCTCGACTCGCGTGGCAACCCCACGGTCGAGGTCGAGGTCGGCCTCGACGACGGCAGCACCGGTCGTGCCGCTGTCCCGTCCGGCGCCTCCACCGGCGCCTTCGAGGCCCTGGAGCTTCGTGACGGCGACAAGAACCGTTACTTCGGCAAGGGCGTGGAGAAGGCCGTCCTCGCCGTCATCGAGCAGATCGGCCCGGAGCTGGTCGGCTACGACGCCACCGAGCAGCGCCTGATCGACCAGGCCATGCTCGACCTGGACGCCACCCCGGACAAGTCCTCGCTGGGCGCCAACGCGATCCTGGGCGTCTCGCTCGCCGTGGCGCACGCCGCCTCCGAGGCCAGCGACCTGCCGCTGTTCCGCTACCTCGGTGGCCCGAACGCGCACGTGCTGCCCGTCCCGATGATGAACATCCTCAACGGCGGTTCGCATGCGGACTCCAACGTCGACATCCAGGAGTTCATGATCGCGCCGATCGGCGCCGAGTCGTTCTCCGAGGCGGTCCGCTGGGGCGTCGAGGTCTACCACACCCTCAAGGGCGTGCTGAAGGAGCGCGGTCTCTCCACCGGCCTGGGCGACGAGGGCGGCTTCGCGCCGAACCTGGACTCCAACCGCGAGGCCCTGGACCTCATCACCGAGGCCATCAAGAAGGCCGGTTACGTGCCGGGCAAGGACGTCGCGCTCGCGCTGGACGTCGCCGCGTCCGAGTTCTACAAGGACGGCGCCTACCAGTTCGAGGGCAAGGCGCTCTCCGCCGCCGAGCTCATCGAGTACTACGCCGAGCTGGTCGCCGCGTACCCGCTGGTCTCCATCGAGGACCCGCTGGACGAGTCGGACTGGGACGGCTGGAAGGCCATGACCGACAAGCTGGGCGACAAGGTCCAGCTGGTCGGTGACGACCTGTTCGTCACCAACCCGGCCCGCCTGGCCAAGGGCATCGAGACCGGCACCGCCAACGCGCTGCTGGTGAAGGTCAACCAGATCGGTTCGCTGACCGAGACCCTGGACGCCGTCGAGCTGGCCCAGCGCAACGGCTACCGCTGCATGATGTCGCACCGCTCCGGTGAGACCGAGGACGTCACCATCGCCGACCTGGCCGTCGCCACCAACTGCGGCCAGATCAAGACCGGTGCCCCGGCCCGCTCCGAGCGCGTCGCCAAGTACAACCAGCTGCTGCGCATCGAGGAGATCCTCGACGACGCCGCCGAGTACGCCGGTCGCGGCGCGTTCCCGCGCTTCCGCGCCGCGGAGTAAACAGCGCCGCGAGCACGAGGGCCGACAGTACGAGGGCTGACACGTTCGGCCGGTCATCGGTGCCCCGCCGCCCCACCCCGTAGGGTTGGGCGGCGGGGCACCGGCGCGCGGGGCCGACGGGAGGGGTACATGGCGAGGTGGAAGATCCCCGGGATCGCCGGGCGGCCACGGTTCACCAGTAGGGCCACGGTGCTCGTCCTGGTCCTGTGCTCGCTCGTGGCGATCCTCGCGTATCCCACCCGCCAGTTCATCGCGCAGCGCTCGGAGATCAACGCCCAGCGTGCCAAGGCCGAGCGCGCCACCCAGCAGGTCGAGCGGCTCGGCCGGGAGCGGGCGCGCTGGCAGGACCCGGCGTTCGTCATGGCGCAGGCCCGCGAGCGGCTGCACTACGCACTGCCGGGTGAGACGCCGTTCGTCTCGATCGACCCGAGCCCGCCCGCCGCCCAGCCCGCCCCCGGTGTGGTGGCGGCCGGTCCGGCCGCCAGGGCCGGTGTGCCCTGGTACACCAGCGTCTGGGGCTCGGTCACACTGGCCGACTCGCCTCCCGTGGCCGATGCCGCCGCTCCGCCCGTCACCGTGCCCGCCGCCCCCACCACCGCTCAGCCAACTGCCCCCGCACCCGCCCCTCGCCAGAGACAGCACCCCAATGACCACTGAGAACCCGTCCACCTCCCAGACCCCTCCTGTCGCCGACTCCGACGTCGCGGCCATCGCGGCCCAGCTCGGCCGGGTGCCGCGCGGCCTGCGCGGTGTCGCGCACCGCTGCCCCTGCGGCAACCCGGACGTCGTGGAGACGGCGCCCCGGCTGCCGGACGGCACGCCGTTCCCGACGCTGTACTACCTGACCTGCCCCAAGGCCGCCTCGCTGATCGGCACCCTGGAGGCGGACGGTGTGATGAAGGACCAGAGCGCCCGGCTCGCCGAGGATCCGGAGCTGGCCGCCGCCTACCGGAAGGCGCACGAGGACTACATCGCCCGCCGTGACGCCATCGAGGTGCTGGAGGGCTTCCCGAGCGCCGGCGGCATGCCGGACCGGGTGAAGTGCCTGCACGTGCTGGTCGGCCACTCGCTGGCGGCCGGGCCCGGCGTCAACCCGCTCGGCGACGAGGCGCTCGGCATGCTGGAGGACTGGTGGGCCAAGGGCCCCTGTGTCAGCCCGGCCGAACTCGCCGAGAGCGAGGCCAAGGTGGCGGCGGAGCGGGCCGAGACCGAGGACCACGCCGCGGTGATCGCCGCCAAGGAACAGAAGACCGCCGAGCGCGCCGCGAAGAAGCGCCAGGCCGAAGAGGAGGGCGAATGACCGCCACCCGGGTCGCCGCGATCGACTGCGGCACCAACTCGATCCGGCTGCTGATCGCCGATCTCGACCCCGAGACCGGCGCGATCGCCGACCGCGACCGCCGGATGATCATCAACCGGCTCGGTCAGGGCGTCGACAGCACCGGCCGGCTGGCGCCCGAGGCGCTGGAGCGGACCTTCGCGGCCTGCCGTGAGTACGCCGCGGTCATCGCCGAGCACGGGGTCGGTCCGGACCGGATCCGGATGGTCGCCACCAGCGCCTCCCGCGACGCCGAGAACGCCGAGGAGTTCACCAAGGGCGTCCGGGGGATCCTGGGCGTCGAGCCCGAGGTGGTCAGCGGCGAGGAGGAGGCGCACCTCTCCTTCATCGGCGCCACCAAGGAGCTGACCGGCGGCGACTTCGAGGCCCCCTACCTGGTCTTCGACCTGGGCGGCGGCTCCACCGAGTTCGTGCTGGGCAGTGCGGACGTCGAGGCGGCCCGCTCGGTGGACATCGGCTGTGTCCGGATGACCGAGCGGCACTTCGCCGGCACCGAGCTGCCGACGCTCGGCCAGATCTCCGCCGCCCAGGCGGACATCCGGGCCGCGCTGGACCAGGCCGCCGAGGTGGTCCCGCTGGACCGGGCGGCGACCCTGGTCGGCCTGGCCGGCACGGTCACCACGGTGGCCGGGATCGCGCTCGACCTGTCGGAGTACGACTCCGCCGCGATCCACCACTCCCGGCTGTCGGTGACCGCGGTCCGCGAGGTGACCGCCCGGCTGCTGAGCTCGACCCACGAGCAGCGCGCGGCGATCCCCGTCATGCACCCCGGCCGGGTGGACGTGATCGCGGCCGGTGCCCTGGTGCTGCTGGAGATCATGGAGCGGACGGGTGCCGCCGAGGTGGTCGTCAGCGAGCACGACATCCTGGACGGCATCGCCTGGAGCATCGCCTGACGCACCCGGCCCGACTCTGTCGGGTCCACAGGTGTCGGCCCCGCTCAGCCGGACGGCCCCTTACCGAATCGGCCCCGGGGCGCCCTTCGCGGCCCCGGGGCCGGTCGCTGTCCGGCCCGCCGCGAAAAACTTCGTGAATTTCTTCACATGGCGATCCAGTCTTTCGTCGCACTTCGCTGCCCGCTACGTCCGTTATGCGGGACCGAAGGTCGACTCGCCGACCGGCTCGCTGGATCGCAGGCGGGCTTCCCGACTCGCCGGTGAAATCGAAATGACGCGCGGGAACCCCGGTGCCGCAAGGATCGTTGCTGCTCAGGAGTGCCGTCCGCAGTGCGGCGCTCACGGCGCGCATCGGGCGCCCCACCGGGGGTGTCGCACCCGGGTGAGCGGGGCCGCGTAGTGTAGCAGGCGGTGTCCAGAGTGCTGTGATGGGCCTCACGAAAGGCTCGCCGGACGGTGCTGGATACTTTCGGATATGAGCACCACGGAGCGTCCTCGCATCCTCATTGTCGGCGGTGGTTACGTCGGCCTGTATGCCGCGATGCGCATCCTCAAGAAGATGCGCTACGGAGAGGCGACCGTCACGGTCGTCGACCCGCGGTCGTACATGACGTACCTGCCCTTCCTCCCGGAGGCGGCCGGCGGCAACGTCGCGCCTCGCAACCTTGTCGCGCCGCTGCGCAGCGCCCTGAAGAAGGCGGAGGTGCTCACCGGTTCTGTGACCGGTGTGGACCACGCCCGTAAGGTCGCCACCATCCAGCCCTCGGCCGGCGACTCCTACGAGCTGCCCTTCGACTACCTGGTCGTCGCCACCGGCTCGGTCTCCCGCACCTTCCCGATCCCCGGCCTCGCCGAGCACGGCATCGGCATGAAGACGGTCGAGGAGGCGATCAGCCTCCGCAACCACGTCATGGCGCAGCTGGACAAGGCCGAGTCCACCACGGACGAGGCGGTCCGCCGCAAGGCCCTCACCTTCGTGGTCATCGGTGGCGGCTTCGCCGGCGTCGAGACCATCGCCGAGGTCGAGGACATGGCGCGCGACGCGGCGAAGATCTACAAGACCGTCAGCCGCGAGGACATGCGTTTCATCCTCGTCGAGGCGGCCAACCGGATCCTCCCCGAGATGGGCCCGGACCTCGGTCTGTGGACCAAGGAGAAGCTCGAAGAGCGCAACATCGAGATCTACATCGAGACCTCGATGGACTCCTGCGTCGACCAGCACGTGGTGCTGAAGAACGGCGTCGAGGCCGATGCCTCCACCATCGTGTGGACGGCGGGCGTCAAGCCCAACCCGGTCCTGAACAACTTCGGCCTGCCGCTCGGCCCGCGTGGCCACGTGGACACCGCGCCGACCCTGCAGGTCCAGGGCTTCGACTACGTCTGGGCCGCCGGCGACAACGCCCAGGTGCCGGACCTCGCCGTCGGCGAGGGCGCCTGGTGCCCGCCGAACGCGCAGCACGCGGTCCGTCAGGCGATCGTCCTCGGCGACAACGTCATCTCCGGCATGCGCGGCTTCCCGCAGGCCGAGTACAAGCACAAGAACCTCGGTGCGGTCGCCGGCCTCGGCCTGCACAAGGGCGTGGCGATCCTCTTCGGCAAGTACAAGCTGAAGGGCCGTCCGGCCTGGTGGTTCCACCGCCTGTACCACGGCAGCCGGGTGCCGACCATGAACCGCAAGATCCGGGTCTTCACCGACTGGACCCTGGCGATGTTCCTGAAGCGCGAGACCGTGGGTCTGGCCGAGATGGAGAAGCCGTTCGGGGCTTTCCAGGAGGCCGCCGCCCCCGCTCCCAAGCCCGTCGAGGCCGCCAAGCCCGCCGAGAAGGAACTCGCAAGCAGCAAGTAAGCGACCAGATCCGGGCGAAGGAGTGACCCGGGTACGAGTCGGAGGCTCTCCGCCCGGCAGTGTCGCCGGACCACGACCTCCGTGGTGCTCAGCCGGCCGTGCGACCGGGCGGAGTACAGAAGTAACGAGAAGGCCCCTGGAACCCGTCGGGTTCCAGGGGCCTTCGTCGTACGTGGTGTGCGGCCGGGTCGGGCGGCGGGACAGCCGGAGCGGGGGCCGCAGGACGCCGGAGGGCGGTACCACCGGCCATACCGGTGGTACCGCCCTCCGCCCCCGAAGGGGGTCGAGTGGGTCGGACCGTCAGTCCGTCTTGATGCTCGTCAGGATGTCCAGCTTGGACGCCTGGCGGGCGGGCCACAGGGCGGCGAACAGACCCACCAGGCCGGCCAGGGCCAGGAACAGCAGCAGCTGGCCATAGGGGATCACGGTGCCGAGCGTCGGCAGGCTGGAGGTCAGGGTGCGGTTGACCGCCCAGGCGGCGAAGGTGCCGAGGGCGACGCCGATCACCGCGCCGAACAGCGAGATGACCACCGACTCCAGGCGGACCATCCGCTTGATGCCGCGCCGGTCCAGGCCGATCGCCCGCAGCATCCCGATCTCGCGCTTGCGCTCGAAGACCGACATGGCCAGCGTGTTGATCACGCCGATGACCGCGATCACCACGGCCATGCCCAGCAGGCCGTACATCATGTTCAGCGCGAAGGTGATGATCTTGTTGAACTCGTCGCGCATGTCCTGCTTGGTCTTGACCTGGACCACCGGGTTGTTGCCGGTGGCGTCCTTGATGGACTGCTTGAGGGCGGGGCTGGCGCCGTCGGTGCCCTTGACCAGGACGTCGCTGAGGTAGGTCGTGGAGTCCTGCTTGGCGAGGTCGGTGTTGGCCATCACGACCTCGGAGATCATCGCGTTGCCCTCGTACACGCCGCCGACCGTGATCGTCCCCTCGTGCTCGGGGAAGCTCACCTTGACGGTGGAGCCGACCGCGAGGTTCTCCTTCTTGGCCATCGAGTCGTCGACCAGGATCTGGCCCTGCTTCAGCGCCGAGGCCGAACCGCTGAGCATCTTCGGCTGGATCAGCTGCTCGAAGCCTGCGGCGTCGATGCCGAAGATGGAGTGCGAGTTGCCGTTGAACTCCGAGTAGGACTTGTTGACGGGGCTGGCGACGGCGACCCCGGGGGCCTTGCCGATGGCGGCGGCCAGCTCGGGGGTCAGCCCGCCGGTGGCCGTGGTGATGTCGTAGTCGGCCTTCATGGAGCTGGTGACGGCCTTGTCCACCATGTCGGTGATCGAGGCGCCCAGCACGGTCAGGCCGGTGACCAGGGTGAGGCCGATGGTCAGCGCGGCGGCCGTGGCGGCGGTACGGCGCGGGTTGCGCACCGCGTTCCGCCGGGCCAGCTTGCCGGGCGTGCCGGCCAGCTTGGCCATCAGCGGGCCGACCAGGGCGATCACCGGACGCGACAGCAGCGGCAGCACCACGAAGATGCCGATCATCGCGAGCGCGACGCCGAAGCCGACCGGCATCCGGCCGGAGCTGCTCTTGGTGGCGGCGCCCATGACGACCAGGCCGAGGCCGCCGAGGGTGATCACCGAGCCGATGACGTTGCGGACCACCAGGCTCTTCTGGGTGGCGGGCTGGTCGCCGCTGCTCATGGCGGCCACCGGGGCGATCCGGGAGGCGCGGACGGCGGGGATCACGGCGGACAGGACGGTGACCAGGACACCGACCACCAGCGTCACCACGACCGTGGCCGGGGCGATCACCAGCGGGCCGGTGGGCATCCCGGCGCTGGTCGCGTGGATCAGCGACTGCATCCCGGCGCCGATGCCGACACCGGCGAGCAGACCGGTCACCGAGGCGCCGACGCCGAGGGCCAGCGCCTCGACCAGCACCGACTTGGTGACCTGGGAGCGGCTGGCGCCGACCGCGCGGAGCAGGGCCAGCTCCTTGGTGCGCTGGGCGACCAGCATGGTGAAGGTGTTGGCGATGATGAAGATGCTGACGAACAGCGAGATGATCGCGAAGACCAGCAGCATGGTCTTCATGCCGTCGGTGCCGGTGGCGATCGCCTTGGTCTGCTCGTCGGTGAGCTGCTGACCGGTCTCGGTGCGGAAGTTGTCGCCCTTGGGGAGGGCCTTGGTGACATCGGCGAGCAGCGCGGACTCACTGGTGCCGGACTTGGCCAGCACCGAGATGGAGCTGTACTGACTGGGCGTCAGCAGCAGCTTCTGGGCGCTGGCGGTGTCCATCAGGGTGAGCGTGCCGCCGGAGGTGATCTGCGGGTCGTCGGTGGTGACGATGCCGGTCAGCTTGGCGTCCATGGCCGGGCCGTTGCTCGCGATCCGGATGGTGTCGCCGACGTGGTAGCCGCCCTTGTCGGCGGTCGCCCTGTCGATCGCGACCTCCTTGGGGCCGGCCGGGGCGTGGCCGTCCACCAGCGGGTACCGGCTGTCCTTGCCGGTGGCGTCCGGTACGTAGTTGCTGCCCAGGGCGCTCCAGACCTCGCCGATCAGGTTGCCCTTCTTGTCGGCCACCCCGATGAAGCCGCTGACCACGCCGCGCGCCCTGTCCGCCCCGGGCAGGGCGGCTATCTCGCGGACGGTGGCGTCGGTGAGCTTCTCGGACTTCCGGGCGTCGTCCTTGCCCCTGGGGCCGAAGCGCGTGCCCGCGGAGTTGTCGGTGACCAGAACGGAGACGTCGGTGTAGCTCTTGGCGTAACTGTTCTTCATGGCCTCACCGAGCGTGTCGGAGAAGACCAGGGTGGCGGAGACGAAGGCCGTGCCGAGCAGGATGGCGAGTGCTGTCATCAACAGGCGGCCCTTGTGGGCCAGCACATTGCGCAGTGCGGTGCGATACATGGGTGCGTCCTGGGAGGGTCGGAGCGGGCGGCTGCTGGCTGGGAGTCAGTCGGTCCGGCCGCTCAGCTGGTCCGGCCCTTGGCGTCGAAGCGGCGCATCCGGTCCAGGACGCTGTCGGCGGTGGGGGCGATCAGCTCGTCCACGATCCGGCCGTCGGCGAGGAAGACCACACGGTCCGCGTAGGAGGCGGCGACCGGGTCGTGGGTGACCATCACCACGGTCTGGCCCAGCTCGCGGACGGAGTTGCGCAGGAAGGAGAGGATCTCGGCGCCCGAGCGGGAGTCGAGGTTGCCGGTGGGCTCGTCGGCGAAGATGATGTCCGGCTTGCCGGCCAGCGCGCGGGCGCAGGCCACACGCTGCTGCTGGCCGCCGGAGAGCTGGCTCGGGCGGTGCGAGAGGCGGCCGGAGAGACCGACGGTGTCCACCACCCGGTCCAGCCACGCCTTGTCGACCTTGCGGCCGGCGATGTCCATCGGCAGCGTGATGTTCTCCAGCGCCGTCAGGGTGGGCAGCAGGTTGAACGCCTGGAAGATGAAGCCGATGTGGTCCCGGCGGAGCTTGGTGAGCTGCTTGTCCTTCAGACCCACCAGCTCGGTCTGGCCGATCATCGACGAGCCGGAGGAGACGGTGTCCAGGCCGGCCATGCAGTGCATCAGGGTGGACTTGCCGGACCCCGAGGGCCCCATGATCGCGGTGAACTCGCCCTGCGGGAACACCACGCTGACGTTGTCCAGGGCGACCACGCGGGTCTCGCCCTCTCCGTAGACCTTGTTGAGGCCGGTGGCGCGGGCGGCCGCCTGGCCGGTCTGGACGGCGTACGCGGACGTCGTGGTCACGGAGGACTCCTTGCACTGTGGTTGATCGGTGATGGTCCGGTCGGCCGGGGCGCACAGCTCCAGCCGCTATTCCATGGTCCGTCAGTGATCATGGAATTTAGTCGCTCCGGGGAACGGTTGAGCTCACCACCGCTGGTCGTACGCGGCCCAGTGCGTCTCCTCCTCGGGTATGACGTTGACCCTGATGAAGTGCTGATGGCCGAATATCAGCCCATGCCTGTCCAAATCGCAGACGGTTCGTCAGATGGCAAGGAAACATGACAAATTCCATGCTGGGAACATGCGAAAGGGGCGGCCGGGAGACTAGTCTCAGGGGTAGCCCGTACAGGGGCGGAGCGGTTCACGCCCGGGTGGTGGAACGCAGACACGGGCAGCTTAAAACTGCTTGGCCGAGAGGCCGTGCCGGTTCGAGTCCGGCCCCGGGCACCAGCTCCGTCCTGTTGCCGCGTTTGCGAGATCCTCCTCGCGGCGTAGGCGCTTCTCTTTGCCAAGGCATTACCCTTGGGGGGCGTGGGTGGTGCCTTGCCGCCCCCGGAGGGAATGAGCATGAGAAGCAGCAACCCGGTCTTCTCGCGGGAGGGGTCCTTCACCCGCGGCACCGGATACGCAGGGTTCGGCACAGCAGCGACCCAGCAGCCGCAGGCCGGAAGTCCTTATGCCGGCAACCCCTACGACAACAACCCGTACGCGCAGCAGCAGTACGGACGGCAGCTCACCGCCGAGCAGCTGGCCGAGATGTACGGCGCACCGCCCGCCGGTCCGCTGCAGACCGGCCGGATGACCATGGACGACGTGGTGGCCAGGACGGCCCTCACGCTGCTCACCCTGGTCGCCGGCGGTGCGGTCGCCTGGTTCGCGCTCCCCGCGCAGAACTACGGCCTCGCCGTGGTCGCGGCGCTCGCGGCCTTCGTGGTCGGCCTGGTGATCAGCTTCAAGCGGAGCGTCAGCGCCCCGCTGATCCTGACCTACGCGGCGCTCGAGGGCTTCTTCCTCGGGGCGATCACCAAGGCGCTGAACACCCCCCTTCCCGGCATCGCGATCCAGGCCGTGCTGGGTACGGCCGCGGTCTTCGCGGCGATGCTGATCGCCTACAGGAGCGGCCGGATCCGGGTCACCCCGCGCTACACGCGGATCGGCATGGCGGTCGCCATGGGCTTCGTGATCCTGCTCCTGGTCAACATGGTGGCGTCGGTGTTCGGCGCCGACATGGGCCTGCGCTCCGGTCCGCTGGGCATCCTGGTGGGCCTGCTCGGCATCGGCCTCGGCGCGTTCTTCCTCTCGCTGGACTTCGCCGAGATCGAGGCGGGCATCCAGGGCGGGGCTCCGCAGCAGGAGTCCTGGCGGGCCGCCTTCGGGCTGACCCTCTCGCTGGTCTGGATCTACCTGGAGATGCTCCGGCTGATCGCGATCCTGCGCGGCGACGACTGACCCGGCGCCGCCAGTCGGCCACTCACGGGCCCCGGAGCACCCGCTCCGGGGCCCGTGGCCTTCGGGGCCGGCGCCCCTGCGCCGGTGGCCTCCGGGGTCGGTGCGGGCGGCGGTGCGGGGCCGGGCGGCTCGTGGGCACCGTGGGGCGGACGGGATAGCCTCGGGGGCATGTCCGCCGAACTTCGTACGTCCGCCGACCGGAGCGCCCTGCTGGACGCCGTGGAGCGCCTGGCGGACCGCTACCGAGCGATGCCGCAGAGCCGTCTCCTGGGCGCGGTGCCGGGACACCCCTCACGGGCCGCCGCCGGGCTGGCACTGGCCCGGCAGTTGGCCGCCGCCGCCCTGGCCGCGGCCGGTGAGCCGCCGCACGACTTCCCGGACGCGGGCCCGTTCGCGGTCGGCGACCAGCTCGCCGTCGCCGGGCACGAGTTCGCCGCGGTGGCCGACGGTCCGCAGCTGGCCGAGGCGCTGGCCGCGGTGCTGGCCGTCGCCGGACTGGTCGACTGAGGCGCGGCACGGCAAGGCGCGACACGGCGCGGAAGGGCGCGACAGCACGCGACAGGGGCGCGGGGAACCGCGCGACCGGCCCCGGAAGGGGCACGGGTCCACGCACTGTCCCCGCGCCCCTGAGGAACCGGGCTGCGCGAGCGGCTCCGGGTGACG
The DNA here is from genome assembly GCF_042264695.1 of Kitasatospora sp. NPDC056138. NCBI lineage: Bacteria > Bacillati > Actinomycetota > Actinomycetes > Kitasatosporales > Streptomycetaceae > Kitasatospora > Kitasatospora sp. NPDC056138. The sequence continues at coordinate 26,724 of NZ_JBHJVK010000019.1, forward strand.
CCCGGACCGGTCAGATGCTGGCGACGACGCGGTCGGCCAGGACGTAGACGGCTTCCTCGTCGGTGCAGAAGGTCAGCGAGTACGAGCCGGAGAAGCGGGAGCCGCCGAGCAGCCGGACGTCCTCGCCGGCCCGGACGGCGTCGATGAGGCGGTAGGCGGCCTCCCGGTCGCCGGGCGCCACGCACAGGGTGGTGCCGTCGGCGAAGGCGTACACGTCCAGCGTGCCGAGCGGCCCGGGGCGGACGTCGGTGAGGGCGATGTGCTCCTCGGCCAGGGTGGTCAGCTTGGTGTCCGTCCACTCCCGGGACGGGGTGGGACTGGGGACGAAGTCGGGGTGCGAGGGGTGGCGGCGCGGGTCGGGGGCGGCCGTCGGCTCGGCGTCCAGCAGGCCGGCCTCCAGGCCGGTGGCGAGCAGGTCGGCCTCGCGGCGGGCGCGGGCCTCGCCGGACGTCTCGGTACCGCCGTGCGCGGGGTGGCCGGCGGCGGGGTGCACCGGGTGGCCCGTACCGCCCCGGCCGCCGCCGTCGGCGCCGGGCAGCCCGTACTCGCCGCCGTGGTCCTCGCTGACGAGGTCCTCCAGTGCGGAGCGCAGCGCCTCGCCGAACTCGGGATCCATGATGCCCGCGTTGTCCACCGCCTCCTGCGGTCCGGTGGGGCGCGGGAAGAACAGCGGCCACTCCTCGGCGACGCTCAACTGCGGGCCGCTGAAGGGCGAGTCGAAGAGCGGGGCGTCCTCGGCCGCCTTGGCCTCCTGCTCGGCCCAGAACGCGCGTGCCTCGGCGATCTCCCGCTCGCGGTCCGCGGCCAGTGCCTCGGTCACCGCGCGGCGTATGACGGCTTCGTCAACCACGGCGGGGGAAGGGGCGGTTGCAGCGGCCCGCTGCTCGTCCAGGCGGCGGGAGAGGCCACGTACGTGGAGCAGGACGGCGGTACACACGGCGATCAGGATCAGCAGCAGGATGGTGTCGACGGCGCTCACGGAACGTACTCCTAGCGAGGAGTGGAACGGGGTTACACGTCCACACTGCCGTATGGGGCGCTGTTACTGCAGTGGCAGTTGTCCGATTTGAGTGTGACGTGCCTCCTTGTCCTCAAATTGTTAGCCGGACCCGTTATACGCTGCGGAGTTGACCGATTTCAGGGTGTTCGCAAAACGCCACTCCGGGCAGAAAACGAGGGCCGGATCACAGTCGAGGTGTGATCCGGCCCTCAATCACCGTCTGTCACCCCCGAACGGGGGGTTGACTAACGGGTGTTGCTTCCGGGCGGGTAGGCCCGGCGGTCCGCCGCCGGCTCAGCTCAGCCGCTCGATGACCATCGCCATGCCCTGGCCGCCGCCGACGCACATGGTCTCCAGACCGAACTGCTTGTCGTGCCACTGCAGGGAGTTGATCAGGGTGGTGGTGATCCGGGCGCCGGTCATGCCGAAGGGGTGGCCGACGGCGATCGCACCGCCGTTGACGTTCAGCCGGTCCAGGTCGATGCCCAAGTCCCGGTAGGACGGGATGACCTGGGCCGCGAAGGCCTCGTTGATCTCGACCAGGTCGATGTCGCCGATGCCCAGTCCGGCGCGCTCGAGGGCCTGCTTGGACGCCTCGACCGGGCCGTAGCCCATGATCTCGGGGGAGAGGGCGCTGACGCCGGTGGAGACGACGCGGGCGAGCGGGGTGATGCCGAGCTCGCGGGCCTTGGTGTCGGACATGATCACCAGGGCGGCCGCACCGTCGTTCAGTGGGCAGCAGTTGCCGGCCGTGACGGTGCCGTCGGGGCGGAACACCGGCTTCAGGTCGGAGACGCCCTCCAGGGTGACTCCGGCGCGCGGGCCGTCGTCCGCGCTGACCACGGTCCCGTCGGGGGTGGTGACCGGCGTGATCTCGCGCTGCCAGAACCCGGCCTTGAGCGCAGCCTCGGCCAGGTTCTGCGAGCGGACGCCGAACTCGTCCTGGTCGGCCCGGGTGACGCCCTTGAGCGCGGCCAGGTTCTCGGCGGTCTGACCCATGGCGATGTACGCGTCCGGGATCAGCCCGTCCTCGCGCGGGTCGTGCCACTCCCCGCCGCCCACCTCCGCGCGGTGCGCGGTGCGCGCCACGGCGTCGGCGAAGAGCGGGTTCTGGGTGCCCGGCATCCCGTCCGAGGTGCCGTTGACGCTGCGCGAGACGGTCTCCACGCCGGCCGAGATGAAGACGTCGCCCTCGCCCGCCTTGATCGCGTGCAGCGCCATCCGGGTCGTCTGCAGCGAGGAGGAGCAGTAGCGCGTGATGGTGGCGCCGGGCAGGTAGTCCATGCCCATCTGGACCGCGACGATCCGGGCCAGGTTGTGGCCCTGCTCGCCACCGGGCAGGCCGCAGCCGAGCATCAGGTCGTCGATCTGGCGCGGGTCCAGCTCGGGCACCTTGGCGAGCGCGGCACCGATGATCTGCGCGGTGAGGTCGTCCGGGCGGACGTCCTTGAGCGAACCCTTGAAGGCCCGGCCGATCGGCGAACGGGCGGCGCTGACGATGACGGCTTCGGGCATGGTGGCTCCTCGCTGGGTGACCTGGGGTTCCGGGCGTCCGCCGCCGGGCGCGGCTGCACCAAGTGGGACGCTCGGGAGGAAAGTTACCGCTTGGTAGCCCGTGCGTCACCTGCGGCAGCGTGTGAGCTGGCCGACGCGGCCTACCCCGCGGCCTGCGCCTGCTGTTCCGGCGGGACGTCCGCCGTACCGTTCTGCTGCCCGGCTCCGGGCAGCCCGAACCGCAGCCGGTGCTTGACCAGTGCCCAGCGCCGGCCGAAATCCGGTGTGCCCGGGTCGGCCGCCGCCACCTCGGTGCCCGAGTGCCCGGCCGCCGTGGCCGCCGCCATCGCCACCGGCAGCACCGACTCGCGTCCGCCGTCGGGCGCCGCGTCGTCCGGCCAGAGGTCCAGGGCCGCGCAGAGCGAGGGGAGCACGGCCATCGCGGCCGTGGCGTACCCCTGCGAGGAGGGGTGGTACCGGTCCGCGGCGAACATCTCCGGACGGGCCGCGAACTCGGGGCCGAGCAGCGAGCCCAGTGACACCGTCCGGCCGCCGCTCTCCACCACCGCTATGGTCTGCGCGGCGGCCAGCTGGCGGCTCAGCCGCCGGGCCACCCAGCGCAGCGGCGGCCGGACCGGCTTGATCGTCCCCAGGTCGGGACAGGTGCCGACGACCACCTCGCAGCCGTTCGAGCGCAGCGCCAGCACCGCCTCGCCCAGCTGCCGCACCGACTGCGCGGCCGAGCTGTGCCGGGTGACGTCGTTGGCGCCGATGATGATCACGGCAACGGTCGGCCGGTGCGGCAGGGTCAGTTCCACCTGCCTGGCCAGGTCCGCCGAGCGGGCGCCCGACCTGGCGACGTTCAGCAGCCGTACCCTGCGCTCGGCCACCGAGGCGAGCCCGGCCGCCAGCAGCGCCCCCGGTGTCTCGTGCCCGCGCGCCACCCCGAGCCCGGCGGCGGTGGAGTCGCCGAGGAAGGCCAGCACCAGCGGCGGCTCGATCTCCAGCGGATCCGCGAAGGCCGCCCCGTACACCCCGTCCGCCTTGGGCGGGTCGCCGTCCAGCAGGCCGACCGCGCGCACCGCCAGCCTGGTCTCGGTGAGCAGCAGGCCCGCCACTCCGACCCCGAGTAATCCGATTCCGCCGCCGCCGTACGCCGCCGCAGTGGCGATCCGACGGGCGACCCGGGCCCGCGACTCCCGTGATCCTGACACCCCGGCCCCCTTCGCGTGGTGCTGTTCCTGCCTGTCTCCCCCTGCTGGTACCCGCCGGAGCCGGACGCTATCGGCGCGCGTCGGCCATCCGGGGCCCGGCTGGACTTCCGGTACAGGCCCTAGGCTGGTCAGTACCGAACATCACCCGCATCGCACTTACCGGGAGGACCCCCGTGCGGTACCACAATTCGATCATCGAGCTGGTCGGCAACACGCCCTTGGTGAAGCTCAACAAGGTCACCGAGGGCATCAGCGCGACCGTGCTGGCGAAGGTCGAGTACTTCAACCCCGGTGGGTCGGTCAAGGACCGCATCGCGATGCGCATGATCGAGGCCGCCGAGGCTTCCGGTGCGCTCAAGCCCGGTGGCACGATCGTCGAGCCGACCTCGGGCAACACCGGCGTCGGTCTGGCGATCGTGGCCCAGCAGAAGGGCTACAAGTGCATCTTCGTCTGCCCTGACAAGGTCTCCACCGACAAGATCAACACGCTCCGGGCCTACGGCGCCGAGGTGGTGGTCTGCCCGACCGCCGTCGCCCCCGAGCACCCGGACTCCTACTACAACGTCTCCGACCGCCTGGTCCGGGAGACCCCCAACGCGTGGAAGCCGGACCAGTACTCCAACCCGGACAACCCCGCCTCGCACTACCACTCCACCGGCCCGGAGCTGTGGGAGCAGACCGAGGGGAAGATCACCCACTTCGTCGCGGGCGTCGGCACCGGCGGCACCATCTCCGGCACCGGCCGCTACCTGAAGGACGCCTCCGGCGGCACGGTGAAGGTCGTCGGCGCCGACCCCGAGGGCTCGGTCTACTCGGGCGGCACCGGCCGTCCGTACCTGGTCGAGGGCGTCGGCGAGGACTTCTGGCCGACCGCCTACGACCGTGAGGTGGCCGACGAGATCGTCGCCGTCTCCGACAAGGACTCCTTCCAGATGACCCGCCGCCTGGCCAAGGAGGAGGGCCTGCTGGTCGGCGGCTCCTGCGGCATGGCCGTGGTGGCCGCGCTGGAGGTCGCCAAGCGGCTCGGCCCGGACGACGTCGTCGTGGTGCTGCTGCCGGACGGCGGCCGCGGCTACCTCTCGAAGATCTTCAACGACGACTGGATGGCCGACTACGGCTTCCTGCCGTCCGAGACCGACGAGGCGCACATCAGCGAGGTGCTGGCCCGCAAGGACGCCGTCGAGCACGAGGGCATCCCGCAGTTCGTCCACATGCACCCGGGTGAGACGGTCGGCGAGGCGGTCCGCGTGCTGGGCGAGTTCGGCGTCTCGCAGATGCCGGTGGTCTCGCCGGGCGCCGGCCACCCCGACATCATGGCGGGCGAGGTGATCGGCTCGGTGGTCGAGCGCGAGCTGCTGAACGGGCTGTACGCCCAGCGCATCCAGCTTTCCGACACGCTGGGCGACGTGATGTCCAAGCCGCTGCCGGTGGTCGGTTCGGGCGAGACGGTGACCAGCCTGATGACCGTCCTGGAGAAGGCCGACGCGGCCGTCGTCCTGGTCGAGGGCAAGCCGCAGGGCATCGTCACCCGGCAGGACCTGCTGGCCTTCCTGGCCGGCCGCGGCGGCCACTGAGGTCACTGAAGCTGCTGGGGCCACCGGGGTCGCTGAAGCAGCGTCAGCAGGGGCTCTCCGCCGACGGGGTGGGAATCCGTCTCCATGCGAAGTGGTACACCGGCGTCACGTCCACGCAGCACTGGGTTAACAACCGTCGGGCATCGTAGGGGTCAACGGCAACACGCCGAGCAAGGTGACAGCAGCGGCAGGGAGCGGCTCCCCGGTCCTGCGGTCGCCCGGACACGACGGTCGGCCCTGACCCGGCCCACCGTGTCCTTCCTCCGCCCCCGGTCTCCGGTGGCGGAGGGGCCCGCGTGGGGGCTGCTGTCGTCCCGCCCCTGTCAGGCCCCGGCCGTCCGGCCGGGGCTGGCCGACAGGGTGTGGCGGCCCCTGCGGCACCCACCGCGCCGTACGGCGCGTCTCCGGCGGCTCCCGGGTGGGGGAGCCGGTCCGGAGGGGCGGTCGGGCCGGTCCACATTCCGTGGACCGGCCCGTGCCGTTTCCGCCGGGCGGTCCGGCTCGCCTACGCTCGCACACATGACCAGCACTGACCTGCCGGAGCAGGACGCCCCGCGTTACGTTCGCCTCACCATCGAGCTCATTGCCGAGATCACCGACGAGCAGGCTCTGAAGACCGCCGCCCTGACCCAGGTCGAGGGCGACGAGTACCTCGACGACGAGGAGCGTGCCCAGTCCGTCGAGGCCATCGAGTTGGACCCGTCCGGCTCGCTTGCCCACTTCGTCGACCCGGTCGCCCTGCTGGGCGACGTCCCCGGGGTCGAGCTGACCTCCGCCACCTGGGAGTCCGCCCGGACCGACTTCGACCCGGACGAGGAGTCCTGGGACGAGTACCAGGTCGGTCAGGACGACTGATCCCGGCCCCTCACGAAACCGCCCGTTCCGGATACCCGGAGCGGGCGGTTTTGTCCGTTATCGAGGGGTCTTGAGTGGATCTTGTGTAATCTCATACGATCTCATCCACTAAGTGACGGAACCGCTTCGCCCTGTATCGCGTTGTTTTGTCCGTAACGCCCCGACGAACAGGAGATCGCGAAGTGACGGCACCGGAGAATCAGCAGCGTCCCGTCCCCGGCGGCTGGACCCGTCGTGGCGTCATCGCGGGGCTGCTCGGCGCCCCGGTCCTGCTGGTCGCCGCCTGTGACGGCAGGACCGGCCGGGTAGGCGGCAGCGGCGCCGGAGCCGGCAGTGACAGTGCCAGCGCCGCTGCCGGTGGCGGCACTGGTGGGGGTGCGAGCGCGAGTGCCGACGTGACGCCGACCCCGAAGACCTCGGCTGCGAAGATCACCGTCTCCCCGGCCGACGGCAGCACCGGCGCCTCCTTCGGCCGGCCCGTCACGGTCACCGTGGCCGACGGCAGGCTCACGTCGGTCAAGCTCGTCGACTCGACCGGCGAGGAGATATCCGGCCGGCTGGCCTCCGACGGCACCGGCTGGACCTCCACCGGGCAGCTCGGCAGCGGCACCAGGTACCGCGTCTCGGCCGTGGCCGTCGACGGCGACGGCCTGGCGGCCGACTCCGACACCCGCTTCGCCACCGCCACCCCCGCTGACACCTTCGTCGGCTACTTCTCGCCCGAGGACGGCTCGGTCGTCGGTGTCGGCATGCCGGTCACCATCCGGTTCAGCAGGCCGGTCACCAACCGCAAGGCCGTCCAGCAGGCCATCACCGTGGTCGCCGACTCGGGCGTCGAGGTCGTCGGGCACTGGTTCTCCAGCACCCGGCTGGACTTCCGCCCCGAGTCGTACTGGACCAAGGGCACCAGCGTCATCCTCAGGCTGCGGCTCAAGGACGTCGAGGGGACGGACGGCGTCTACGGCACCCAGTCCAGGGACGTGCGCTTCACCGTCGGCCGCAGCCAGACCAGCGTCGCCGACCTCAGTGCCGACATCCTCACCGTCACCACCGACGGCCGGGTCACCGCCACCTACCCGATCATCGGCGGCTCTCCCCAGCACCGCACCTGGGCGGGCAAGCTGGTGATATCCGAGCAGTACCAGCAGACCAGGATGAACTCCTCGACCGTGGGCCTCGGCGACGAGTACGACATCCCCGACGTGCCGCACGCCCAGCGCCTGACCACCTCGGGCACCTTCATCCACGGCAACTACTGGTCGCCCGCCTCCGCGTTCGGCCGCTCCAACACCAGCCACGGCTGCATAGCCCTGCGGGACGTCAAGGGGGCGGGGGACGCGGGTACCAACGGCGCGAAGTTCTTCCGGAGCTCGATGGTCGGCGACGTGGTCGAGGTCGTCAACTCCGGTGACCGCACGGTCGACCCGTCCAACGGCCTGAACGGCTGGAACATGTCCTGGGCCGACTGGAAGGCCGGCAGCGCGATCTAGCCCGATTCCGATTCCGATTCCGGTCCCGGTCCGCCCGACCCGACCCGTCCCGTCCCGGAGCGGGCGAGGGCCGGCCGGAGGGGTTCCACGACGGCAGCCGGGTGCTGCGCGGTCACGACCGGCAGGGGAGGATCCCGGGCGGGGCGAGCCGCAGGATGCGGAGGCCCGGCCGTTGGAGCCGCTGGGGATCCGGGGGTGGCGGCGGTGCGTGTGAGGGCGCTCGGATTCGGCTGTTCCATGCGCGAAGTCAAGGGGCGTTAATGAAGCGATAATCACATGACTGGGCGTTGGATGCGTGCTTATCTGTGGGAGGTTTCGTATGCTCCCCGCCGCGCCCGACTGCGGTGCCGGGGAGCCCGGTTCGACAGGGGAGAGTCCCATCAACACCGCCCGCCGAGGGGTCGGCCGCGCCGCCCTCGCCTCCATCGCCTGCACTGTCGTGCTCGCCACCGGGCTGGCCGCCTGTGGCACCGTCAAGGAGCTCGGCGCCGCCGACAAGGTGTCAACCGCCCTCGACGGCCTGGGTGATGGCAAGTCGCTGAAGGTCGAGCTGTCCGTCGACGCCACCCCGGCGGAGCTCGTCGCCTTCAACAAGGCGGTGGACCCCGGGAAGCCGATGGATCAGCAGAGCGCCCAGGCCGTCGCCGGCCTGACCCTCGCCTTCTCGGTGAGCTCCGACAAGCCGCTGAAGGACCTCGACTCCTTCAGGAAGGCCAAGGGCTCGGGCGACCACAACGCGGTGTACTCGGACCCGGCGTTCAACTTCTCGTACACGCTGGCCGGCAAGGACGGCAAGGTCTACGCGGACGTCCGCCAGGTCGACGCCAGGATGTACGCGAAGCTCGACGTCGAGGGCCTCCTCAAGCTGGTCGGCGGGGAAGCGCCGTCGATCGGAGAACTGGCCGATTCGCTCCCGGCCGACGCCAAGGCGGCCAAGGACGCCCTGGCCGGCAAGTGGATCTCCTTCGACCCCAAGACCATGGGGAAGGCCGGCAAGGGTGCCGCTACGGGCGGTGCCGCGCCCGCGCCGACCCTGGACGCCGGGGCCACCCAGGAGCTCGGCAAGTCCGTCCAGGGCATCCTGTCCCGGCGGCTCGCCTTCGAGGACAGGGGCACCAAGGACGGCACCGACCACATCGTGGTCTCCGCTCCCGCTCGCGGGCTGGTCGACGACCTGCTGAAGGCGTTCAGGCCGCTGGCCAAGGACGTTCCGAACCTGGCCGGTCTGCCGACCGCGGCGCCGACGGGGGTCCCGGACCGCAAGCTGGACCTGGACCTCTACCTCAAGGACAAGGCCCTCACGTCCGCCTCCTTCGACCTCGCCCAGCTGTCGGAGAAGGCCGGTAAGGACGTCCACCTGCCGGTCAAGGTCTCCTTCGGCAAGGACGCCTCCGCCGCTCAGGCGCCTTCCGGTGCAACCGAGTTCACCGCAGCCGACTTCCAGGGCGTCATGACCGCCGTCCTGATGGGCGGCATCGGTGAGGCCGACGGCGCCGGTCGCCACCCGGGTGCGGGTGCGGGTGCGGGTGCGGGTGCGGGTGCGGGTGCCGGAACGGGTTCGGGCTCCGGTTCCGGTTCAAGTGAGGGTGGTGGCGCCGGCGGAGCGTCCGGGGCCACGGGCTCGAAGCTGACCGACGACCAGGTCAAGGAGCTGGCCAAGGCGGGCGGTGTCCCCGAGGAGACGATCCGGCTGATGGCGGAGAGCGGCCTGACCTACGACGACTTCAAGGACATGCTGGAGAGCTAGGACTGACGCCAGGTCTGCTCATCGACCGTCGGCCCCGCAGGTTCCGCCGGAGCCTGCGGGGCCGCTGTCGTTCCCACCCCGCGCAGGGGTCAACAACCAGGCATGGACGGGCAATACGCCTGTGATTTCATATGTTTCGTCTTTCGCATACGGAAATCTGGAGAATTTCATCAACACCGTTCGTCGCAGGGCCGGTCGTGCCGCCCTCGCCGCCGTCACCGGTACCGTCCTCCTCGCCACCGGCCCGGTCGGATGCAGTTCCGTACGTCAACTCGGCACCGCCGACCAGGTTTCACGCGCCTTCGCGCAACTGGGCGAGGGCGGTTCGTTGAACGGTGAGCTGTCGCTGGACGCGAGTGCGGACCAGATCCTCGCCTTCGACCGGGCGGCCCACACCGACGAACCGCTGTCGCGGACGGAGGCCGGGGGCCTGGCGGGGCTGACCCTCGGTTACTCCTTCCACGCGGACAGACCGCTGAAGGAGCTGGACTTCGCCCGGCAGGGCAAGGACGGGACCGTCGGCGACGAGCTGACCACCGCACCGGGCCTCGACTACGCGTACCGGCTGACCGGTAAGGACGGCAGGTCCTACGCCGAGACCCGCAAGGTCGGCGGCACGGTCTTCCTGAAGGCTGACACCGAGGGCCTGGCCAGGCTCTTCGGCGCCGACATGACGGAGTACCACGACGTCGTGGACGGTGTTCCGGGCGACCTCGGCCTGGCCCGGGCCGTGCTGGCGGACAAGTGGGTCGCCTTCGACGCCAAGGGACTCGGGGCGCTCGGCGGCGGGCAGGGCGCACCCGGGCACCGCGGTCTGCCCGCCCCCGCGCCCTCGCTCGGTGCCGGTGCTCCGCGGGACGCCGGCCAGGTGCTGAAGGAAGTCCTCAAGCGTGAGCTCGACTTCGAGGACTGGGGCAGCCAGGACGGCGTCCGGCACCTGGTGGTCTCCGCGCCGCTGCGTGCGCTGGTGAACGACCTGCTGGCCTCGTTCAAGCCGTTCACCAAGGACCTCCCCGCCGGCTCCAGGCTGCTGGACCGGCTCCCGGCGGACGTCCCGAGCCACCGGGCCGGGCTCGACGTCTTCGTGAAGGACGGGGCGGTCTCCTCGCTCGGCTTCGACCTGGCCCAGCTGCTGGACGATTCGGCCGCCGACGCCCATCTGCGGCTGAAGCTCTCCTTCGCCCAGGACGGCCCCGCTCCCCAGGCCCCGAGCGGGGCCGCGACCTTCACCGCGGCGGACCTGCTCGACGTTTTCGACGCCCTGACCGCGGGCGCCGACCCCGACCTGGCCGGCCTCCCCGGAGGCCACGGCCGATCCGGCGGGAGCGGGACCACCAGGCCGTCCCCGGCCGCTCCGCTGACCGAGGACCAGATCCGGGAGTTGGTCGCCGACGGGCTGTCCAGGGAGACGATCCTGATGTTCAACCGGTCGGGGTTCGACTTCGACGACCTCAGGAAGTTCGCCGAGGGCCGCAGGGCGGCCGCCGGCTCCCCGGCGCGCTCCGCGACCTGACGTCCGCCCGCCACAGGGCCTGAGGCGGCCCGGGGTCAGCCGCCGGGGTGGGCGGCCGGGGTCAGCCGTCCGCCCTGGCGACGCCGATCGGGCAGCTGGCCCCGGTGCCGCCGAGGCCGCAGTAGCCGTTCGGGTTCTTGGCGTCGGAGAGGTACTGCTGGTGGTAGGGCTCGGCGGGGTAGAACGGACCGGCCGGGAGGATCTCGGTGGTGATGGCGCCCAGGCCGATGGCGGTGAGGGCGGGCTGGAAGGCGTCCCGGGAGGCCTCGGCGGTGGCGAGCTGGGCAACGGAGTGGGTGTAGACGGCGGAGCGGTACTGGGTGCCGTGATCGTTGCCCTGCCGGAAGCCCTGGGTGGGGTCGTGGGACTCCCAGAAGGTCTTGAGCAGCGTCTCGTACGGGACCACTGCCGGGTCGAAGACCACTCGGACCACCTCGGTGTGCCCGGTCAGCCCCGAGCACACCTCCTCGTACGTGGGGTTGGCGGTGTGGCCGCCCTGGTAGCCGACGAGGGTGGTCCAGACGCCGGGCAGCTGCCAGAACTTCCGCTCGGCGCCCCAGAAACAGCCGAGCCCGAAGTCGGCGACCTCCAGCCCGGCCGGGTACGGGCCGGTGAGCGGGGTGCCGAGCACGGTGTGCGGTTCGGTGAGGGCGAACGGCGTGAACTCCCGGCCGGGCAGCGCCTGCTCGGCGTTGACCAGGGCGTTCTTGTGGCGGTTGAACAGCAAGGCCTGCTCCAGGTGACTCCAGGCCCGGCCCGCCGGTGGGCGGCGGGCCGGTACGGGTGGGTGGCCCCTGGTGCAACGTCCCGTACTCCGGTGGGATTCCGTGCCCGGGCCGGACGGGGCCCGGGCACGGAGGTCCGGACGGCCGGACCGGAGCCGGGTCAGTGGACGGTGGGCCCGGTGCCGGCGAGGAGGGCGCGCAACTGCGCGGCGTCCAGGGCGGGGACGAGGTCCTCGCCGGGGACGGGCAGCCGCGGCGCGGGCGCGACGGCCCGGGTGGAGTCCCGGGTCGTGCTCATGCGCCAGGTCCCCGCTCGTCCGCTCCGCCGCACCGGACATGTGTGCAGAGTGTGGAGATCGTAGCGGCTGGGCGCGGCAGGACCGAAAACCGGCCGAGGACTGACGGTGTCAGACCGGTTCGCCGAGCGGTGGTCCGACCGAGCACTAGGCTCACCGGTATGACCGAGCACCAGCTTCCCCAGGGCTTCGAGACTCTTGCCATCCACGCGGGTCAGGAAGCAGACCCCCAGACCGGGGCCGTCGTCACGCCGATCTACCAGGTGTCCACCTACAAGCAGGACGGCGTCGGCGGCCTCCGCGGCGGCTACGAGTACAGCCGCTCCGCCAACCCCACCCGGACCGCACTCGAGGAGTGCCTCGCGGCGCTGGAGGGCGGCAGCCGCGGCCTCGCCTTCGCCTCCGGCCTCGCCGCCGAGGACACCCTGCTGCGCACCGTGCTGCAGCCGGGCGACCACATCGTCATTCCCAACGACGCCTACGGCGGCACCTTCCGCCTCTTCGCCAAGGTGCTGACCCGCTGGGGCGTGGAGTTCGACGTCGCCAACATGCAGGACCTGGCCACCGTGCGGGCGGCACTGCGCCCGAACACCAAGGCCGTCTGGGTGGAGACGCCCTCCAACCCGCTGCTCGGCATCGCCGACCTGGCCGGCCTGGCCGAGATCGCGCACGGCGCGGGCGCGTTGCTGGTGGTCGACAACACCTTCGCCAGCCCGTACCTGCAGCAGCCGATCGCGCTCGGCGCGGACGTGGTGGTGCACTCCACCACCAAGTACATGGGTGGGCACTCGGACGTGGTCGGCGGCGCGCTGGTCGCGGCCGACGCGGAGCTCGGCGAGCAGCTGGCCTACCACCAGAACGCCATGGGTGCGGTCTCCGGCCCGTTCGACGCCTGGCTGGTGCTGCGCGGCATCAAGACGCTGGGCGTCCGGATGGACCGGCACAGCTCCAACGCCGAGAAGGTCGTCGAGCTGCTGAGCCGCCACCCCAAGGTCTCCCAGGTCCTCTACCCGGGCCTGCCCGAGCACCCGGGCCACGACATCGCCGCCAAGCAGATGAAGGCCTTCGGCGGCATGGTCTCGTTCCGGGTCGTCGGCGGTGAGGAGGCGGCGGTCGAGGTCTGCAACCGCGCCGGGCTGTTCACCCTCGGCGAGTCGCTGGGCGGTGTGGAGTCGCTGATCGAGCACCCCGGCCGGATGACCCACGCCTCGGTGGCGGGCTCCGCCCTGGAGGTCCCCGCGGACCTGGTCCGCGTCTCGGTCGGCATCGAGTCGATCGACGACCTGCTCGCCGACCTCGAGCGGGCGCTGGGCTGAGCACCCGCACGGGTGCGGGGAACCGCCTCGCGGGCGGCCGGGCGGCTCCGCGGAGCGCCGGCCGCGCGGTTCCCCGCGCCCTGAGGGGTCGGCCGGGCGGCTCGGCGGTGGGCGCGGCCCGGCCGTGGCCTGCGAGACTGGCCGCATGCAGAGTTGGCCGATCACCACGGACGACGTCCGCGGTGCGCACAAGATGCTCGCCGGGGTCGCCCGGGTCACCCCGATGGAGAGCAGCCGGCACCTGTCCGCGCTGATCGGCTCCCCGGTGCACCTCAAGTGCGAGAACCTCCAGCGCACCGGTTCGTTCAAGCTGCGCGGCGCGTATGTGCGGATCGCCGGGCTCTCCCCGGTGCAGCGCGCCGGCGGGGTGGTCGCGGCCAGCGCGGGCAACCACGCGCAGGGCGTGGCGCTGGCGGCCTCCCTGCTGGGGGTGCGCTCCACCGTGTTCATGCCGGTCGCCGCCCCGCTGCCGAAGGTCGCCGCCACCCGGGAGTACGGCGCGGAGGTGCGGCTGCACGGCGCCACCGTGGACGAGGCACTGCAGGCCGCGCGGCGGTACTCGGAGGCGACCGGCGCGGTCTTCATCCACCCCTTCGACCACTGGGACATCGTCACCGGCCAAGCCACGGTCGGCCTGGAGATCCTGGAGCAGTGCCCGGAGGTGCGCACCATCCTGGTCGGGGTGGGCGGCGGCGGTCTGATCGCCGGGATCGCGGCGGCGGTCAAGCCGCTGAGACCCGACGTCCAGGTGATCGGCGTCCAGGCGGCCTCGGCCGCCGCGTACCCGCCCTCGCTGGCCGCCGGGCGGCCGGTCACGCTGGACCACTTCGGCACCATGGCCGACGGGATCATGGTCGGCCGCCCCGGTGACATCCCGTTCGAGGTGGTCAACACCCTGGCGGACGGCATCCGTACGGTCTCCGAGGACGCGCTCTCGCGGGCCCTGCTGCTCAGCCTGGAACGGCTCAAGATGGTCGTCGAACCGGCCGGCGTCAGCCCGATCGCGGCCATGCTGGAGCAGCCGGAGAGCTTCCAGGGCCCGGTGGTCGCGGTGCTGTCCGGCGGCAACATCGACCCGCAGCTGATGCAGCGGGTCCTGCGGCACGGCCTCGCGGCGGCCGGCCGCTACCTGTCGCTGCGGGTCCGCCTCGCCGACAAGCCCGGGTCGCTGGCGGACCTGCTGGCGGTGCTGACCCAGGTGGACGCCAACGTGCTGGACGTGGCGCACGTGCGGATCGACCCCAGGCTCGGACTGACCGAGGTCGAGGTGGACCTGCACCTGGAGACCAAGGGTCCCGGGCACTGCGCCCTGGTGGTCAGCGAGCTGGGTGACGCGGGGTACGTCGTCACCCAGTAGCCCGGCGGGCGCCGACCGTCCGGCGGGCCCTGTCAGTGGCGGCCGGCAGGATCGGAATCAAGGCTTCACGGCACGGTGGCATGCCGGAGGTCTGAGTCTTGACGCGATATATCGCAATCTGCCATTCTCGCGATGTATCGCGTTTGGCCCCGATGGGCCAAGTGACCTTTTCGGGTCACAGCGGACAGAACGTGCGAATCGCTAGAGGAGATGAGGCAGGCCCATGGCGCCAGCCATCCAAGCCGAGAACCTGGTCAAGACCTTCGGGAACGTCCGCGCCCTGGACGGCGTCAGCCTGGATGTCCCCGAAGGCACGGTGCTCGGTCTGCTCGGCCCCAACGGGGCCGGGAAGACCACCACCGTCCGCGTCCTCACCACGCTGCTCCGGCCCGACTCGGGGCGGGCCACGGTCGCCGGGGTCGACGTGCTCAAGCACCCGAACCAGGTGCGCAGCCTGATCGGCCTCTCCGGCCAGTACGCCGCCGTGGACGAGTACCTGACGGGCCGCGAGAACCTCCAGATGGTCGGTGAGCTCTACCAGATGAGCGCCCGCGACGCGAAGGCCCGGGCGCTGGAGCTGCTGGAGTGGTTCAACCTCACCGAGGCCATGGACCGCACCGCCAAGACCTACTCCGGCGGTATGCGCCGCCGCCTCGACCTCGCCGCCGCGCTGGTGGTCCGCCCGCCGGTGATGTTCCTGGACGAGCCGACCACCGGCCTCGACCCGCGCAACCGGCTGGCGCTGTGGGAGGTCATCGAGACCCTGGTCGAGCAGGGCACCACCCTGCTGCTCACCACCCAGTACCTGGAGGAGGCCGACCGCCTCGCCCACGACATCGCCGTGGTCGACCACGGCAGGGTGATCGCCCGGGGCAGCGCCGACCAGCTCAAGGCGCAGATCGGCGGCGAGCGGGTGGAGGTGGTGGTGCACGAGCGCGACGACCTCACCGAGGCCCTCGCCGCCCTCGCCCCCTACGCCAAGGGCGACCCGGCGGTGGAGAAGAACACCCGCCGGATCACCGTTCCGGTCAGCGGCGGCGCCAAGGTGCTCGCCGACGTGATCCGCGAACTGGACGCCCGCTCGATCGAGATCGACGACATCGGCCTGCGCCGCCCCACCCTGGACGACGTCTTCCTCTCCCTCACCGGCCACGCCGCCGAGGCCGGGGAGAACGCCGAGGCCGGGGGGAACGGCGAGCAGCAGCCCGCAGCCGCGGGCCGCAAGGGGCAGGCCCGCGAAGACAGCCACGGAGAGGGCGCCTGATGACCAGCACCACGGCCACCGAACACGCCATCGGCCACGCCGTCCCCGTGCAGCGCCGCGGCGTCGCCGCCACCCTGCACGACTCCTGGGTGGTCGCCAGACGCAATCTGCGCCGGATGACCCGGATACCCGAGATCGTGGTCTTCGGGCTGATGCAGCCGGTGATGTTCGTCCTGCTGTTCTCGTACGTCATGGGCGGCGCGATCCAGATCCCCGGGACGCAGGCCAGTTCCTCCACGTACACCCAGTTCCTGATGGCGGGCATCTTCGCCCAGACCGTCACCTTCGCGGTGGCCGGCGCCTCCGCCGGCATCGCGGAGGACATGACCAAGGGCCTGGTCGACCGGTTCCGCTCGCTGCCGATGGCCCGCTCGGCGGTGCTGGTCGGCCGGACCCTCGCCGACCTCTGCCAGACCGCGTTCACCCTGCTGGTGCTGGCCGTGGTCGCGCTGCTGGTCGGCTGGCGGATCCACGACGGCCTGCTGCGGGCGCTCGCCGGTTTCGGGCTGCTGCTGCTGCTCGGCTACGCCTTCTCCTGGATCGGCGCGCTGATCGGCCTCTCGGTCCGCAGCCCGGAGGCGGCCACCTCGGCCGGTCTGATCTGGCTCTTCCCGCTGACCTTCGTCTCCAACGCCTTCGTGCCGATCACCAGCATGCCGGGCTGGCTGCAGACGGTGGCGTACTGGAACCCGTTCAGCGCCACCGTGCAGGCCGCCCGCGACCTCTTCGGCAACCAGGTCGGCCCGGTGGACCCGGCCTGGCCGATGCAGCACGCCGCGCTGGTCTCGGTCGCGTGGTCGCTGGTCATCATGGCGGTGTTCTCCTGGCTCTCGGTGCGCAAGTACCGCTCGGCGGCCGGCTGACCGCAGCCGGGGCGGCTGCGTGCCGCCCGGCAGGAACGCCGAAGCGGCCGTGCCCCCGAAGGGGCACGGCCGCTCTGGTGTCCGCAGGGGCCGGATCAGCCGTTGTACGGCTTGACCTCGACGATCCGCACGCTGGCCTGCTTGCCGTTCGGCAGCTCGTAGCCGGCGTCGTCGCCGACCTTCTTGCCGTCGATCGCGCGGCCGAGCGGCGACTGCGGCGAGTAGATCTCCAGGTCGTCGCCGACCACCTCGCGGGAGCCGAGCAGGAAGACCATGGTGTCGTCCAGGTCACCGTCGAAGGCGACGGTCACGATCATGCCGGGGGCCACCACGTCGGAGTCCGCGGGGGCCTCGCCGACCTTGGCGCGCTCCAGGAGCTGGGTGAGCTGGCGGATGCGCAGCTCCTGTTTGCCCTGCTCCTCCTTGGCCGCGTGGTAGCCGGCGTTCTCCTTGAGGTCACCTTCCTCACGCGCGGCCTCGATCTTCTGGGCGATCTCGATGCGCCAGGGGCCGGTCAGGTGCTCCAGCTCGGCCTTGAGCTGGTCGTAGCCGGACTGAGTGAGCCAGGTCACGTTCTCGCTGGTCTGGGTCACGGGTGCTCCTCGTCGGTGCTGGGCTGTGCTGAGGGTTGGTCGTCAGCAGGGGTGGTGCCGTCGTATCTGGAAAAGGTGGGGCGGTCGTACTACAAAGCAACGCCCGCTCCCGGGCCGTCCGGCGCGGAAGGGGCGAAACCACGAGCCTAACAACTTCCGATCCCGAGTGGGAGAGGCCAGGAGCGAGCCTGCGGGACGGATTCCCGTCCGGACCGGGGAGTATGCCTCGGCCGGGCACTTTCGGCGCCCGGTTCCGTCCCGGGCTGCCGGGCTTCCGGCCGCTGCGCTGCCGGGCAGGATCCGCGCTACTTGGCGGGAGTGCACCCGAGGAGCTCGGCGGTGGTGCCCCAGTCGGTGGTCTTCAGGGTGACCACCCGGGTGTAGCTGCTGCCCGCGGCCGGTACCGGGAAGTCGTACTGGCCGACCACGCCGCCGTCCTTGTCCTGGGAGCGGACGGTGCAGACCCCGCCGGTGCCGTCGTTCTTGTGCACCGACAGCTGGAGCTGCACCTCGTGCGCGGAGACCGGCTGGAAGGTCGGGACCGAGCCGCTCATCACCGTCGCCCGCAGCAGGTACGAGCCGCCGAGCCAGGCCACCAGGCCGAGGAAGAGCACCCCGCAGACCACGGCGGCGATCCGCAGCCTGCGGTCGGCCTCCTGGTCGCTGCGACGGCTGTAGCGGCCCTCGGGAAGAACCTGGGTGGGCGTAGGGCTGGCGGTCATGGCGGGCTCGGTCCTTTCGACGAGGGGCGGTCGGCCGACGGAGGGAATGGACGAGCCCTTCAGTCAGTCACTATAGGAGGGGCACGTCCGCGCCGGAGGCGGCGGGGGAGCCGGCCCGACGAACCGGATATTCCCGGAAGGAACCAGGCGTTGACTGAGCAGTTGCGACTGATGGCGGTGCACGCGCACCCGGACGACGAGTCCAGCAAGGGTGCGGCCACCATGGCCATGTACGTCTCCCAGGGCGTGGACGTCCTGGTTGCCACCTGCACGGGCGGGGAGCGCGGATCCATCCTGAACCCGAAGCTCCAGGGCGACCCGTTCATCGAGGCGAACATTCACGAGGTGCGCGCCAAGGAGATGGACGCGGCCCGCGAGATCCTGGGCGTGAAGCAGGCCTGGCTGGGCTTCGTGGACTCCGGCCTGCCGGAGGGCGACCCGCTGCCGCCGCTCCCGGAGGGCTGCTTCGCCCTCCAGGACGTGGCCGAGGCAGCGGCGCCGCTGGTGAAGCTGATCCGCGAGTTCCGGCCGCACGTCATCACGACGTACGACGAGAACGGCGGCTACCCGCACCCGGACCACATCATGACCCACAAGATCTCCATGCTGGCCTTCGACGCCGCCGGTGACCCGGACGCGTACCCGGAGGCGGGCGAGCCCTGGCAGCCGTCCAAGCTGTACTACAACCACGGCTTCCCGATGGGTCGGATCCGCGCCCTGCACGCCTACCTCACCGAGCACGGTCTCGACTCCCCGTACGGCGAGTGGATCGCGGGCTGGGAGAAGAGCGGCCGCAAGGAGCGCGAGATCACCTCCCGGGTCCGCTGCGAGGACTGGTTCGAGACCAGGGACAAGGCGCTGATCGCGCACGCCACCCAGATCGACCCGGACGGTCCCTGGTTCCGCGTACCCCTGGACATCCAGCGCGACATCTGGCCCACCGAGGACTACGAGCTGGCCCGCTCCCTGATCGACACCGACCTGCCCGAGGACGACCTCTTCGCCGGTCTGCGGACCCCCAGCCGCGTGGCCTGACCTGCCGCTCGGCAGTCCCTGCACGACACGTACCACCCCGGTGACCCGGCCGATGTCAGGCCGGGTCACCATGGAGAGATGAGCACCCCGATGAGCTTCACCGACCTCGCCACCGGCCTCGCCCTGGACGAGAACAAGGTGACCCCCGGCCTTCTCGGTTTCGTCGTCTTCGCCGCCCTGGGTGTCGCCACCTGGTTCCTGGTGAAGTCGATGAACAAGCAGTTCAAGCGCGTCGACTTCGTCGAGGAGCCCGAGGCCGCCAAGGAGTGACCTCCCGGGCCGGCGGTCGCCTCGCCGGCCCGTCCGTCCACCGCCCCCGCTGAGGACGGCGCTTCGACGCCGGTCCTCCGGTTGAGCCTGCCGCCCTGAAGGGCCCCGGATGCGCGAGGATGAGCGCATGCCGAACCGACTCGCGGGCGCCACCTCGCCGTACCTGCTGCAGCATGCCGACAACCCGGTGGACTGGTGGCCCTGGGGGCCGGAGGCGTTCGAGGAGGCGAGGCGGCGGGGCGTGCCGGTGCTGCTGTCCGTCGGGTACGCCGCCTGCCACTGGTGCCACGTCATGGCCCACGAGAGCTTCGAGGACGAGGCCGTGGCGGCGTACGCCAACGAGCACTTCGTCGCGGTGAAGGTGGACCGCGAGGAGCGGCCGGACGTGGACGCCGTCTACATGGAGGCGGTGCAGGCGGCCACCGGGCAGGGCGGGTGGCCGATGACGGTCTTCCTGACCCCCGGGAAGGACCCGTTCTACTTCGGCACCTACTTCCCGCCCGAGCCCCGGCACGGGATGCCCGCGTTCCGGCAGGTGCTGGAGGGGGTCACCGCGGCGTGGCAGGAGCGGCGGGACGAGGTCGGCGAGGTGGCCGCCCGGATCAGGGACGAACTGGCCGAGCGGGCTTCGGTCTACGGCGCGGGGAGCGGGGCGCTGAACCCGCCGGGGGAGGCGGACCTGCACCAGGCGCTGGTCGCGCTCAGCCGGGGCTTCGACCAGAAGCGCGGCGGCTTCGGCGGAGCGCCCAAGTTCCCGCCGTCGATGGTGATCGAGTTCCTGTTGCGGCACCACGCCCGCACCGGCTCCGAGGCGGCGCTGCAGATGGCCGAACGGACCTGCGAGGCGATGGCCAGGGGCGGCATCTACGACCAGCTCGGCGGCGGCTTCGCCCGCTACTCGGTGGACGCCGAGTGGGTGGTGCCGCACTTCGAGAAGATGCTGTACGACAACGCCCTGCTGCTGCGGGTCTTCGCGCACCTGTGGCGGGCCACCGGCAGTGCACTGGCCGGCCGGATCGCCCGGGAGACCGCCGACTTCCTGCTGCGTGAACTCCGCACGGCAGAGGGCGGCTTCGCCTCCGCCCTGGACGCCGACAGCATCGACCCCGGCACCGGGAAGTCCGTCGAGGGCGCCTACTACGCCTGGACACCGGAGCAGCTGACCGGGGTGCTGGGCGAGCGGGACGGCGCACTGGCGGTCGAGCTCTTCGAGGTCACCGGCACCTTCGAGCACGGCAGCTCGGTGCTCCAACTCCTCGGAGAGCCGGAGGACCCGGCCGACTACCAGCGGATCCGCGCCCGGCTGTTCGAGGCCCGTGCGCAGCGGCCCGCGCCCGCCCGCGACGACAAGGTGGTGGCCGCCTGGAACGGGCTCGCCATCGCCGCCCTCGCCGAGACCGGCGCGCTGCTGGACCGCCCCGACCTGGTCGAGGCGGCCGAACGCGCGGCGGACCTGCTGCTCGCCGTCCACCTGACGGCCGACGGGCGCCTGCTGCGCACCTCCCGGGACGGCAAGGCGGGGGAGAACACCGGAGTCCTGGAGGACTACGCCGACACCGCCGAGGGCTTCCTCGCCCTCTACGCCGTCACCGGCGAGGCCGAATGGCTGGACCTGGCGGGCGGGTTGCTCGACACCGTGCTGGCGCACTTCACCGACCCGGCGTCCGGAGCCCTGTACGACACGGCGGACGACGCGGAGGAGCTGATCCGCCGCCCGCAGGACCCGACCGACAACGCCACCCCCTCCGGCTGGACCGCTGCGGCCAACGCCCTGCTCACGTACGCCGCCTACACCGGTTCCGACCGCCACCGCGGTGCCGCCGAGCGGGCCCTGGGCATCGTCGGCGCGCTCGGCAGCCGGGCGCCGCGCTTCATCGGCTGGGGGCTGGCCGCCGCCGAGGCGCTCGTCGACGGCCCGCGCGAGGTCGCCGTGGTCGGCCCGGCCGCGGACCCGGCCACCGCCGTACTGCGCCGCACCGCGCTGCTCGGCACCGCCCCCGGCGCGGTGGTCGCCGTCGGGGAGCCCGGAGCGGTGGACGTCCCGCTGCTCGCGGACCGTCCGCTGCTGGACGGGAGGCCCGCCGCGTACGTCTGCCGGCACTTCACCTGCGATGCCCCGACGGCGGACCCGGCGGTGCTGGCGGCGAGCCTGGGCGCGCGGGAGGAGTAGCACCGGCGCTGCGGCGGGGGGGGGGCCCGCGGGCGCGGGCGGGGGGGGGGGGGGCCCGGGGGGGGGGGCCGGCGGGCCCCGGGGGCCCCGGGGGGGGGGGGGGCCGGCCGGGGGCGGGGGGGTGGCGTCCCACGGGCGCGGGGGCGTCCCCCCCCCCGGCCGGCCGTCGGGGGAGGCACGCCGTCGTGTCCGAACCGGTCGCAGCGCGGCCGTCCGACGTGGACACTCAGAGTGCGGTGGCACGTGGCGACGCGGACCGCTCGCCGGGAGGGTGAGGGGGCCGGTATATCGGCTGCGGGCTGCTGCGGGCGCTGGGCACAATGGGCCATGACCTGGACCCTCAGCTCGTCGCCGGACGAATTCCGCGCCGAGGCCGGTGACTTCCTCGCCGCGCACCCCGCCGAGAACACGGTGCTGCTCACCCTGCTGGACCGGCTCGTTGCGGCGGCCCCGGAGCGCCTTGCGCAGCAGCAGCCCGGCTTCGGCTGGTGGCGGGCCGGGCCGGGAGCCCCGGTCGGCGGGGTCTTCGTGCAGACACCGCCGTCTCCTCCCCGGCTCGGGCTGACGCCGCCGGCGGCAGCGGCGGAACTGGCCGCACTGCTGCGGGCGCGGGGCGCCGAGCTGTGCGGGGTCGGCGGGGGCAAGGCGCCGGCGGAGGCGTTCGCGGCGGCCTGGGGCCGGGAGGCCGGCGTGCGGGTGCGGGTCAGGGTCAACGAACGGCTCTACCGGCTGGGCGAGTTGACCGAGCCGTCGCCCGCCCCGAGCGGCCGGGCCCGGCGGGCGGGTGCGGGCGACCGGGAGCTGCTGATCCGGTGGTTCGGGGCGTTCACGACCGAAATCGGCGGCTCGGACCGGACCGACCACGCGCCGGCGGTCGACCGGCGTACCGCCGAGGGCGGTCTGCACGTCTGGGAGGACGGGGGACGCCCGGTCGCGTTCGCCGGGGTCAGTCCGGTGGTCGCGGGCATGTCCCGGATCGGCCCGGTCTTCACCCCGCCCGAGCTGCGCGGCCGCGGCTACGCGAGTGCCGTGGTCGCGGCCGGTTCCGTCCACGCCCGTACGGCGGGTGCGAGCGAGGTCGTGCTCTACACCGACCTGGCCAACCCGGTCAGCAACTCGATCTACCGGAAGCTGGGGTACCGCCCGGTCGAGGACTGCGTGGTGTTCGACTTCGGCTGATCCGGCCATCGGGCCCGCGGGGCAGGCGGTCACTCCCAGTCCCAGCCGACCCCGAGCAGGCACGGCCGCAGTCCGCTCGCCACCAGGTGGACGCGGTGCTGTCCGTCCAGGGTCAGCTCCTCGGTCTCGCGGGGCTTCTCGCCGGGGGCGTGGCTGAGGAAGCGGTGGCAGCGGACGGGCAGGGCGTCCCGGTCGAAGCTGATCTGCAGGACGTACTGGCCGGCGCCCGAGTTGAAGCCCCGGATGTACTCGCAGCTGGGCGCGTGCCCGGGGGTGTCGTCGAAGCCGTACCCGAGCAGGTGGGTCTCGCCGGCGCGCAGCCGGCGGTCCAGCAGCAGCTCGACGAGCAGGAGTTGGGAGTCCGGGTCGCGACGGATGCGTCCGGGGCGGCAGTTCTCCTCGGCCCGCACGGTGACCCGGTCGATGTCGCAGCCGGGGTCGCCCTGGTAGAGGGCGAGGTAGCGGTCGGTGCCGTCGCGGTGGGCCCGCAGGGCGTGCTGGGAGTCCCGGCAGAGGATCCGGCGGTCGGCGCCGACCCGGACGCGCTCGATGTGGGTGACGGTGTGCAGGCCGGTGTCGCGGGGGCTCGCGATGCTGGCGAGCAGGCGGTCCACGGCGGCCGCGGGGGTGATCAGGTCGCGGTAGGGCCGCACGACGGGGGAGGCCGGTTGGGCGGTGGCGTTCCGCCGGGGGCCGAGCAGCCGGGTGAGCGAGTGCTCGGGGATGTCCAGGACGTCCTCCAACACCCGGACCGCGCGCAGGGATTCGGCTCGTTCCGGTCTACGGCGACCCTGCTGCCAGTAGCTCAGACTGGTGACGCCGACGTGGACGCCGCGCTGGGCGAGGTGCTGCTGCACCCGGTGCAGGGCGAGTCCCCGGGTCGCGATGGCCGTCCGCAGGGCGAGGTGGAAGGGGCCGGTTCTGAGGACGGCCGAGAGCTCGGTCTGGACGATGGGCTGCATGTCCCGCTCCCGTCTGGCTTCCCGCGGTCTGTCCGGTTGACCGTGAATATTCACACGGGCGCGGTGGATTGTCATCTGGTCTGGACAACTGACGGGCCGTGGGGTAGTGCCGCGTTCACACCTGGGTGTGCCCGTTCACACCGGTGCCGACCCCTGCCCGGAGTCCGTTGACCACCCCCGCCGGGCGGGTCGATGCTCGCTCTCAACGCGTCCGGACGCGGTCCCCCAGCGCACTACCTGTGCACTCCGCAGGAGGAACCCACATGTCACAACCTCGGATACGCCTGCGCCGCGCGCTCGCCGCGCTCGCGCTCGGCGTCCTGGCGCCGGTCCTCAACTCCGCCGCCACCACTCCGGCGCAGGCCGTCGAGCAGCGGCCCGGCCACCCGGCGGCGCAGACCAGGCTCACCGCCCAGCAGCGCCCGGCGTCGGCCGCCGGCACCTGGCGCAAGCTCGACATCAGCATGCAGCAACAGCAGCGGGACAACTGGTGCTGGGCGGCGAGCGGCAACACCATCGCCACCTACTTCGGCTACGACTACAGCCAGAACCAGTTCTGCAACGCCGCCTTCGGCCGGGCCACCGACTCCAGCTGCCCCAACAGCCAGGCGGCCCTGGACGACGTGCAGTCCGCGCTGAGCCGGGTGGGGATCAACCCGGGCCGGTACGTCAACAGCTACCTGCGCTACTCCACCGTGCAGAGCGAGATCGACGCCAACCGGCCGATCGAGACCCGGATCCAGTGGAGCTCGGGCGGCGGTCACATGCACGTGCTGTACGGCTACGACACCAGCAGCAACTGGGTGTACTGGGGAGACCCGTGGCCGTCCAACTACCGCTACAACTGGGCGGACTACACCTACTACGTCGACAACGGCTCGTTCTCCTGGACCCACTCGCTCTACCGGATCGGCGCGTGAGGTGACGACCATGACCGAGATCCGCAGGAACCTCTGCCGCGTCGCCGCCGCCACCGTCCTCGCCGCCGCCCTCGGCCTGGCCACCGCACCGCTCGCCCCGGCGGCGGACGGCGTCGGCGCCCCGCGGCCGGTGGCCGCCGCCGACCTGGCGGCCGCCCGCAGCGCGGTCCAGGCCCCGGCCGTCCAGGGCCGGTTGAGCCACTTCTTCGCCCGCAAGGGCGTCCCGCCGAACCAGTCGCTCGGCATCACCGCGGCCGACGAGGCCCGGGCCGCCGCCCGGGCGGCCCCGCGGCTGAGCGGTGCGACCGTCCCCGTCTACACCCTGGACGCGGCTTTCGTGCAGGGGACGGCCGGCGCGCCGGTCGCCAGGCCGGACTTCGTGGCCAGCAAGGTGGTCGCCGGGGACGGGCAGACCGCCTCCGTCTGGACGGTGCGGCAGGGCTCCGGCTGGCGGGTGGTGAACATCGCCTCCGGCGGTGACGAGACCGACTACCCGGCCAGGGCTGCGGCCGGCGGGGGCGGCACGGCCTTCCGCGAGCCGCAGGTGAACGCCTGGTACGTGCTGCGCGGCGGCCGGGTGCTGCCGCTGGACGACGAGGCGCGCCGCTCGGTCGGCGCGGCCGGGGTCAGCCTGGCCGAGTACCGCACGCTGGTGCACCGGCGCTACGCCGACAAGCTGCCGGGCTCCGGCTACGACCGGGCGGGCGAAGGCGGCGGATACCGGCTCGGTGCCGAACCCGGGGGGAGCACCGGACCCGCGGGGACGGGGGCGGGCGTGCCGCTGCTGCTGGCGGGCTCCGCGCTCGGTGCCACCGCACTGGCGGGGGCGGGGCTGGCGGCCCGCCGCCGGGCCCGGGGCTGAAGCCGGGCGGACGGCGGAGCGGCCCGGAGGTCTCGGACCTCCGGGCCGCTCCTGTCCGTGTGCGGCGGCGCGGGGGCCGTACGGGAGACCGGGGCCGGCGGGCCGGCCTCCGGGCGCGACCTCCCGGCGCGGCGGCGCATCCTGCTCGCCGTTCTCCACAGGGGCTCTCCGCGGGGCCGGCTCGGCCCGGTGCCTTCCGTCCCGCGCCGTCCCCTATCCGCTGCGAGCCCGCGCCCCCGGCGGGCCCCGGCGCCCCGAAGAGCCTGCGCGCCCCTGAGAGCCCGCGCGCGCCCGGGAAGTCTGCACGCGGAATTGATGCAACGTTGATCCCCCGTTCGCCCCCACGGGCAGGAGCGCATGTCACCGTGGGTGGAGACGTCGTGTCATGCGGTCATGCGGCTGGAGGGGCGCCGATGGCGATCAGGTATGGACAGCTCTGGGGGGCTGTGGCGGGGGTGTCGGCAGCGCTGGCGGTGGTCGTCGGCTACCTGCTCGGCGGGGAGCGGACGGTCTGGGCGGTCGCCGCCGCCGAGACGCTGGTGTTCATGGGATGGGTGGGACGCCGGTTCCGCAGCCGGGCGCTGGCCGGGCCGCCCGTCCACGGCGCGGACGCGGCCCACTGCGAGCGCTGCCGCCGGGCCCGCGCCCGGCTCGACCACCACTGAGCCCGGCCGCGCCGGCCTCAGCCGGCCGTGCCGTAGGCGACCAGCGAGACGCCGACGTACTGCACGATGAACGCGCCCAGCGTGAAGGCGTGGAACACCTCGTGGAACCCGAACCAGCGGGGTGAGGGGTCGGGCCGCTTGAGCCCGTACACCACGCCGCCCACGGTGTAGAGGACACCGCCGACGATGAGCAGGGTGAGGACGGCGGCCCCGCCGGTCCGCAGGAAGTCCGGCAGGAAGAAGACCGCCGCCCACCCGAGCGCGAGGTAGCAGGGGGTGTAGAGCCAGCGCGGGGCGCCGACCCAGAACACCCGGAAGGCGATCCCGGCGAGCGCACCGCCCCAGACCAGCCAGAGCAGGACCTGCCGTCGCCCGCCGTCCAGCAGCAGGATCGTGAACGGCGTGTAGCTGCCCGCGATGATCAGGAAGATGTTGGCGTGGTCGAGCCTGCGCAGCACGGCCTCGCCGCGCGGACCCCAGCTGAAGCGGTGGTAGACGGCGCTGACGCCGAACAGCAGCCAGGCGCTGACCGAGTAGACCGCGCAGGCGACCTTGGCCGCCGTCGACCCGGCGAGACATATGAGCACGATCCCGGCGGCGAGTGAGGCCGGGAACATCGCGGCGTGCAACCAACCCCGCCACTTCGGCTTGACCGGTTCAAGGAGGGCCGCAGTGGCCGTGCTCTGGTCGGCAGTCATGGCCAACATGCTACTTACGGAACCGTAGGTTACCAATGCGTAGGAAGTGGCCCTACTCACTTTTGGACGTTCTGGAGTGTTCGGGCCCGTCGTCGGAGGGTCCTGATCGGCCCTCCGGAGCCGTGGGAGCGGCCGCTAGTTCGACACAATGGCGCAAAACTTCCGTCAAAAGCGCCAAGGTGCCGTGTTCGGGCCGGTGCGTCGGAGCTACGGTGTAACCACCCTCAAACCCCCGCAACGCCTTCTCCTGTCCGAGATGGCGTGAAACGGAGCGATCGTGTCGTACGAGAACTCTGCTCTCGCATCCGCGCCCACCCGCCACAAGCGCCTGCTCGCCTGGGTGAGCGAGATCGCGGAGCTGACCCAGCCGGACCGCATCGAGTGGTGTGACGGCTCGGACGAGGAGTACCAGCGCCTCGCCGACCTGCTCGTCGCCCAGGGCACCTTCAAGAAGCTCGACTCCGAGAAGCGCCCCAACTCCTACTACGCTGCCTCCGACCCCTCGGACGTCGCCCGGGTCGAGGACCGGACGTACATCTGCTCCGAGGAGGAGAAGGACGCCGGCCCGACCAACAACTGGAAGGCCCCCGCCGAGATGCGGGAGATCTTCGCCGGTGAGACGGGTCTGTTCCGCGGTGCGATGAAGGGTCGCACGATGTACGTCGTGCCGTTCTCGATGGGCCCGGTCGGCTCCCCGCTGGCCGCGTACGGCGTCGAGATCACCGACTCCGCCTACGTCGCCGTGTCGATGCGCGTGATGACCCGCATGGGCCGGGCCGTGATCGACCAGCTCGGGGAGGACGGCGACTTCGTCAAGGCCGTCCACACCGTCGGCGCCCCGCTCGCCGAGGGCGAGGCGGACGTGCCGTGGCCGTGCAGCAGCACCAAGTACATCTCGCACTTCCCGGAGAGCCGCGAGATCTGGTCCTTCGGCTCCGGCTACGGCGGCAACGCCCTGCTCGGCAAGAAGTGCTACGCGCTGCGGATCGCCTCGACCATGGCCCGCGACGAGGGCTGGCTGGCCGAGCACATGCTCATCCTCAAGCTCACCCCGCCGGTCGGCCCCACGGGCGAGGCACGGCCCACGTACGTGGCCGCCGCCTTCCCGAGCGCCTGCGGCAAGACCAACCTCGCCATGCTCCAGCCCACCATCCCGGGCTGGAAGGTCGAGACCATCGGCGACGACATCGCCTGGATGCGCTTCGGTGCGGACGGCCGCCTCTACGCGATCAACCCGGAGGCCGGCTTCTTCGGCGTCGCCCCCGGCACCGGCGTGGACACCAATGCCAACGCGATCGAGACCCTCTGGGGCAACACCGTCTTCACCAACGTCGCGCTGACCGACGACGGCGACGTCTGGTGGGAGGGCCTCACCGACGAGCCGCCGGCCCACCTGACCGACTGGCGCGGCAACGACTGGACCCCCGAGTCCGGCACCCCGGCCGCCCACCCGAACGCCCGGTTCGCCGTCCCGGCCGCGCAGTGCCCGACCATCGCCCCCGAGTGGGAGGACCCGGCGGGTGTGCCGATCTCGGCCATCCTGTTCGGCGGCCGCCGCGCCACCGCGGTCCCGCTGGTGACCGAGTCCTTCGACTGGCAGCACGGCGTCTTCCTGGGCGCGAACATCGCCTCCGAGAAGACCGCTGCCGCCGAGGGCACCGTCGGCGAGCTGCGCCGCGACCCCTTCGCGATGCTGCCGTTCTGCGGCTACAACATGGGTGACTACTTCGCCCACTGGCTGAAGATCGGCCGGCAGGCCGACGCCGCCAAGCTGCCGAAGATCTACTACGTGAACTGGTTCCGCAAGAACGGCGCGGGCGAGTTCGTCTGGCCCGGCTACGGCGAGAACAGCCGGGTGCTCAAGTGGATCGTCGAGCGCCTGGAGGGCACCGGCGAGGGCGTCGAGACCCCGATCGGCGTGCTGCCCACCGTCGAGGGCTTCGACCTCGACGGCGTGGAGATCCCGAAGGACGACCTCGACCTGCTGTTCTCCGTCGACGCGGACATCTGGCGCCAGGAGGCGGCGCTGGTCCCGGCCCACCTCGAGCTCTTCGGCGAGCACACGCCGACCGAGCTGTGGGACGAGTACCGCGCGCTGGTGAAGCGCCTGGGCTGACGGGCCCGGGAACCGAGACGCCGCCGCTCCTACCCTCACCAGGGGCGGCGGTACTCGAACGACACGACCGACGGCCGGAGTCCCGAAGCCGGGCGGCCTCCTCCGATCAGGCGGAGACCGTCCGGGCCGGGACCCCGGCCGTCGGTCGTTCGTCCGTTCCCCCGCGGGGAACTACGGCTGCGCGTACCCCGAGAGGAAGTCGCCGATCCGGGTGACCGCGTCCGTGATCTCCTCCGGGCGCGGGAGGGTGACCAGCCGGAAGTGGTCGGGCTCGGGCCAGTTGAAGCCGGAGCCCTGGACGATCAGGATCCGCTGCGCCCGCAGCAGATCGAGCACCATCTGCTGGTCGTCCTTGATCTTGTACACCTGCGGGTCGAGCCGCGGGAACGCGTACAGCGCGCCCTTGGGCTTCACACAGCTGACGCCGGGGATCTCGTTCAGCAGCCGGTACGCCGCGTCCCGGGACTCCAGCAGCCGCCCGCCGGGCAGCACCAGGTCCCTGATCGACTGCCGTCCGCCGAGCGCCGCCGCCACCGCGTGCTGCGCCGGCATGTTGGCGCAGAGCCGCATCGAGGCGAGGACGTTGAGGCCCTCGATGTAGCTCCGGGCCCGCGCCCGGTCGCCGGAGAGCACCATCCAGCCGGAGCGGAAGCCCGCGACCCGGTACGACTTGGACATGCCGTTGAAGGTGACGCAGAACAGGTCCGGCGCCAGGGTGGCCAGCGGGACGTGCTCCGCGTCGTCGTAGAGGATCTTGTCGTAGATCTCGTCCGCGTAGATCACCAGCCGGTGGCGGCGGGCGATCTCGGCCAGGCCCTCCAGGACCTCGCGCGGGTAGACCGCGCCGGTCGGGTTGTTGGGGTTGATCACCACCAGCGCCCTGGTCCGGTCGGTGACCTTGGACTCGATGTCCGCGAGGTCGGGGTACCACTCCGACTGCTCGTCGCAGCGGTAGTGCACGGCGGTACCGCCGGCCAGGCTGACCGAGGCCGTCCACAGCGGGTAGTCGGGCGCCGGGACGAGCACCTCGTCGCCGTCGTCCAGCAGCGCCGTCATGGCGAGCTGGATCAGCTCGGAGACGCCGTTGCCGAGGAAGACGTCCTCGACCGAGAGGCCGTGCAGGCCGCGCTCCTCGTACTGCATGACCACGGCGCGGCGCGCGGAGAGCAGGCCCTTGGAATCCCCGTAGCCGTGAGCACCGGCGAGGTTCCGCAGGATGTCCTGGAGGATCTCGGGGGGCGCCTCGAAGCCGAACAGGGCCGGGTTCCCGGTGTTCAGCTTGAGGATGCGATGCCCCTGGTCCTCCAGTCGCATCGCCTCGTCGAGCACCGGGCCGCGGATGTCGTAGCAGACATTGGCGAGCTTGCTGGACTGGATGACCTGCATGTCTGAGTACTCTACGACGCCGCCCCGCCGATCACCTCATGGTCTGGGCCACAGCCCGGTGCTCTGCTGCGGCCCTACTCCGGCGGCAGCGCGTAGATGTGCGGACCGAACTGCGCGAACAGCCGCTCGCCGTCCGTGCTCAGGGACCAGTCGTCCGACGGGCCGCCCTGGACGGAGAAGGTCCAGCGCAGGCTCGCGCTCTTGACGTCGACCGCGTACACGCCCGCCCCGAACGAACCGGGCACGAACAGCGTGTCCTTGACCAGCACCGGAGCGGTCAGCACCGAGACGCTCTTGGGCAGGGCGCAGCGCCACAGCTCCTTGCCGGTGGCGGCGTCCCAACCGCAGACCGAGGGGGTGCCGTCGCTGGCGTACACCGCTCCCTTGGCCGCGAGGGGCGGGGTGAACATCCGCTTCTCGTCCGAGGGAACGGTGATCTTCCACTGCTGCTTGCCGTCGGAGAGCCGGACGGCCTGCAGGCCGGTCCGCTCGGTCAGGCAGTACGCCTGGGTGTCGTCGCTGGCGGGCGGGTAGGCGGCGGGGGCGCCGGTGTCGGCGTACCAGATCTGGGTGCCGTCCTTGCCGCTGCGGGCGACCAGGTTGTTGCTGCTGTCGGTGTAGTAGACGTTGCCGGCGGCGGCCATGCCGGCCACGAAGACGGCGGCGTCCTTCTTCCGCTCCTGGAACCACATCTCCTGCTGGCTGTCGAGCGAGATCGCGGCCACACCGGAGGTCATGGACCCGAACATGACACCCGCGGGTGACAGGTTGGCCAGCATGTAGACGGCGTTGTCGTCCACGCCCAGCAGACCGTCGGACGTGAGCGAGTCGCCCTTCGGGTCCTTCCCGGCGTACTGCCAGCGCGGCACCCCGGTGTCGGCGGCGAAACCGACGAGCTGCAGGTCGCTCTGGGTGTAGACCAGCCCCTTGTGCGCCAGCAGCCTGACGGCGGGGACGTCCCGCCTGGCCCACTTCTCCTTGCCGGTCACCGTGTCCAGCGCCACCAGGCTGTCACCCTGCGGGCAGAGCACCCCGCCGATCACCAGCGGGGGCACCGAGGTCAGGTGGCCCTGGGCGTCGTAGGTCCACAGCGGCTGCGGCGGCACGCCGGCCGGGCG
Organism: Kitasatospora sp. NPDC056138; assembly: GCF_042264695.1. Taxonomy (NCBI): domain Bacteria; kingdom Bacillati; phylum Actinomycetota; class Actinomycetes; order Kitasatosporales; family Streptomycetaceae; genus Kitasatospora; species Kitasatospora sp. NPDC056138. The sequence continues at coordinate 58,128 of NZ_JBHJVK010000019.1, forward strand.
GGACTGCTTCGGCACCGGCTGCGGTGCCGTACCGGTCGGCGCGGGGACCGGGGGGTTGTGGTGCTGATCGGGGGACAGCGCCCAGACCGCGCCGCCGCCGACGGCGGCGACCGCGAGGGCCCCGCCGCCGAACAGGAAGGCCCGCCTGGACGGCTTGGCCGCGGGCGCCGGGTCGCCGCCCGGCGCGCCCTGCGGCGCCTGCAACGCGTAGGAGGTCGGCGCGGCGTGCACGGACTGCGGGACCGTCCCGCGGCCGAGCTGCATGGTGCCCGGGGTGGCGGCGAGGTCCGCGTCGGTCGGCGAGTAGCCGCTGGACGGGGCGACGGCGCTGCCGCGCGCCGGGGTCTCCATGTCCATCACCTTCGCGGCGTGCTGCGCCAGCGCCCCGGTGACCGGTGCGGGCAGCCAGCCGTCGCGCAGCACCGCCGCCGGACCCTGGGGCGCGAGCAGCTCGGTGAGCTCCTCCGGACTCGGCCGCCGCGCCGGGTCCTTGGCCAGGCAGGCGGCCACGGCGGGGCGCAGCGCGGCGGGCAGCGCGTCCAGCCGGGGCTGGTCGTGCACCACCTTGTACAGCTGCGCGGCCGGTCCCGAGGAGGATTCGAACGGACCCTCCCCGGTGGCCGCGTACACCAGCACCGAGCCGAGCGAGAAGACGTCACCGGCCGGTCCGATCGGCAGGCCGGAAGCCTGCTCGGGGCTCATGTAGCCGGGCGAGCCGACCACGATCCCGGTCCGGGTGAGGCTGTCGCCCTCCATCGCGCGGGCGATCCCGAAGTCGATCAGCCGGGGGCCGTCGGCGGCCAGCAGCACATTGGACGGCTTGAGGTCGCGGTGCACCAGACCGGCCCGGTGCACGGCCGCCAGCGCCTGGGCCAGGCCCGCGCCGAGCGCCCGTACCGAGTCCTCGGGCAGCGGCCCGTGCGCGAGCACGGCGTCGGTCAGCGAAGGACCGAGCACGTAGGCGGTGGCCAGCCAGGGCACCGGCCCGTCCTTGTCGGCGTCCACCACCGGTGCGGTGTACGCGCCGTCCACCGCCTGCGCGGCCTCGACCTCGCGGGCGAACCGGCTGCGGAACTCCTGATCCTCCGCCAGCTCCGGCCGGACGACCTTGACCGCTACCGTCCGGCCACCCGCCGAGCGGGCCAGGTAGACCCGGCCCATCCCGCCGGCGCCGAGCCGCGCCAACAGGCGGTACGGTCCGACCGCCTCCGGATCGGTGACGTCCAAGGGCTCCATCTGTTGCTCCCCGTTGCAAGGTGATTCGCCATCACTGGTCGCTGGCTCCGCAGATGCTACGGGTCGTACGCTCGCCCCGTCGGGCGGAGGGGGGCAGCTGTGGTCGGGGAACTGGTCGGAGTGCCGGTCGGGGTGGTGGTGGGTGCCGTCGCCGGGCTGCTCGCGGCGCCGCTGCTGCGCGCGGCGGCGGCGCGCTACGCGGTGCCCCACGGTGAGCCGTGGCGTGCCCCGGGCGTGCCGGGCGGTCCCGGCGTCCTCCCGGTCGCGCTGGTCGCGGCCGGGGTGGGCGCGGCGACCGGTGCGGCCGCGCGGGGGCCGCAGCTGCTGCCGCTGGCCTGGGTCGGACTGTTCGGCGTGGTGCTCGCCTTCGTGGACGCGACCGTCCACCGCCTGCCGGACGTCCTCACCCTGCCGCTCGCCCTCGGCACCGCCGTCCTGCTGCTGCTGACCGAACCTCAGGGCGCGGTCCTGCTGCGCTGCCTGTACGCCGCGGCGGCCCTCGGCGCCTGCTACGGGGTGCTCGCGCTGCTGGCCCCGATGGGTTTCGGCGACGCCAAACTGGCGCCGACCCTGGGCGCGGTCCTCGGCTGGTACGGCTGGAGCACCGTCCTGGCCGGATTCTGGTACGGCTTCGTGCTCGCCGCGCTGTGGGGCGGCGCGCAGTTGCTGACCCGGCGGATGAAGGGCGGCGACTCGCTGCCGTTCGGTCCCTGCATGCTGCTCGGCGCCCTCCTGGCGGTCCTCGCCGCGTAGCGGTCCCGGGCCGTGACGGCTCTCGTGCCCCGGGGGTGGTCCGCGGCTCGGCCTCGAAAGGGGTGCTGGCACCACCGGAACCGGGGAGCCAGCACCATCGCCGGGGTGCGGTGGCCGCAGGGAGCATGGTCACCGGACGTCAGATCACCTACGGGGAGGGCACGACCGTGCTGCTCAGGAACTCTTCGGCCAGGACCGCCAGGACCGCCAGGACCGCCACGGCGGCCGCGCTACTCGTGATCGCGGGCGGATCGGTGCTGCCAGCGCAGCCGGCGGCCGCCGCCGTCCCGGGCACCGCCGCAGCCTCCCGGTGGGCCGACGGCATCTGGCGGATGGACGGCTACGGCACGGTGCTCACGGTCGCGGGCGACCACCTGCAGACGTACCAGACCACCTCGGTCAGCTGTCTGAAGGGCGACGGCGCCGGGCGCTCCGGCACCGCTGCCGGATCGGTCACCTTCACCGCCCCCGACACGACCGTCCTCACCATGCGCGCCCGGGGCACCCGGGAGGCCGCCCTGCACATCGACGGTTCGCCCGGCGACCGGACGCTGCGCCGGATCCCGTCCCTGCCCGCCGGCTGCGGCCGTCCGGGGCCCACCGGCCCGGTGGCGGCGTTCGACGTCTTCTGGCAGACCTTCGAGGAGAACTACCCCTTCTTCGCCGCCAAGGGCATCGACTGGCACGCCGTCAGGGCGCAGTACCGACCCCGGGTCGGCGCCGGGACGACCGACGCGCAGCTGTTCGCCGTCCTCAGCGAGATGGTCCGTCCGCTGTACGACGCCCACGTCTCCGTCGACGCCGGCGACACGGGTGCCTTCGCCCAGGGCCGACCCGGCACGGTGGTGCCCGGCCCGGCGCTGGACGACCGGGTCCGCGCCTACGTCGAGGAGCGCGACCTCGGCGGCCGGCCGCTGCAGTACTACGCCAGGAACCGGATCGGCTACGCCGACCTGCCGGACGGCCAGGGATACCTGCGGATCTCCGGCTTCGGCGGCTACACGGACGATCCGCACGACGGCTACGCGGCCAACAGCGCCGAGCTGCAGCGGGCCCTGGACGAGGTCCTGACCCCCGAGCGCACCGCCCGGCTGAGCGGTCTGATCATCGATCTGCGGATCAACGGCGGCGGGTCCGACAGTCTCGGGCTGCAGATCGCCTCGCGCCTGACGGACCGCTCCTACCTCGCGTACAGCAAGACGGTGCGCAACGACCCGGCGGACCCTGACGGCTTCGCCCGCCCGCAGCCGATCGTCGTCCAGCCCGCCCCGGGCGCCCGCTACACCGGCCCGGTCGCGGTACTGACCAGCGGGTCCACGGTCAGCGCGGGGGAGACGTTCACCCAGGCGCTGATCGACCGGCCGGGCGGCACGGCGCGGATCGGCGAGTCCACCCAGGGCGTCTTCTCGGACGTCCTGGAGCGGAGCCTCCCCAACGGCTGGCAGATCGGCCTGCCCGACGAGGAGTTCCGCACCCGCTCCGGCGGGACGTTCGACGGGCCGGGCATCCCGCCGCAGTACCCGGAACCGGTCTTCACCCCGGAGGAGTTCAGCCACCACCGGGACTCGGCCTTCGACCGCGCGGTCTCCCTGCTGGGCGCCACCCGACGGGCGGCTTCCACCCCCCGGCCCCGGTGAGACGGGAGGCCCGCCGCACCAGGTCGGTGCGGCGGGCCTCGTCCGGAGCGCCGCCCCACCCCCGAAGGGCGGCGTTCCGGGCAGGAGTTGCGGCACGGTGGACGGCTGCCGCACGACGAGGGAGTTACGGCATCGCGTGGAGGTGGGCACCCACGTTGGTGGAGAAGTCGTTGCCGTTCGCCGCGTCCCAGTTGGTCGACCAGGTCATCGCACCCCGGATGGTCGGCCACTTGGCCGGCGGGACGAAGCTGCCGCAGTTGGTGCCCTTGGCCAGGCAGTCCAGCGCGTTGTTCACCACGGTGGAGCTGACGTAGCCGCCGCCCGCCGCCCTGCCGGACGCCGGGACACCGATGCCGACCTGGTCCGGGCGCAGGCTGCCCTGGATGTGGGTGCAGACCTGGCTGGTGATGAAGTCCACGGTGCCCTGGTTGTAGACCTTGCCGTCACAGCCGTTCATGCCACCGGAGTTGTAGAACTGGGTGTTGACGACGGTCAGGATGTCCTTGGTGTTCAGCGCCAGTTGGAAGTACGCGCCCGCGGTGCTGTACATCCCGATGGTCTCCGGCGCCATGGTCAGCACGAATCCCGGGCCCACCTTGCTCTGCAGGGCGTGCAGCGACTGCGCCAGGTGGACCGGGTCCACGCCGTTCTCCAGGTCGATGTCCACCCCGTCGAAGCCGTACTGCCGGATCAGGGCGTACGCGCTGTTGGCGAAGTTGTCGGCGGAGGTGGTGTTGTTGACCACGATGGTGCCGTTCTGGCCGCCGACCGAGAGCACGACCCGCTTGCCCGCCGCGTGCTTCGCGGCGATGTCGGCCTTGAAGTCCGCGTCGGTGTAGCCGCCCAGCTTGCCGGCGAGGGCCGGGTCCAGGGTGAAGCCGATCGCGCCGGGCGTGCCGGTCGCGTCGGCGAAGGAGACCGCGATGATGTCGTACGCACTCTGCACGTCGCGCAGTCGCTGGACGGTGGCGCCGTTGTCGAAGTTCTGCCAGTAGCCGGTCAGGGCGTGGGCCGGGAGTCCGCTGCTCGGCGGGGTGGTGGGTCCGGTCGGCGAGGAGCTCGGGGACGAGCTGGGGCCGCCGCTCGGGCTGCTGCTGGGCGAGGAGGACGGGGAGCCGGACGGCGAGCTCGACGGGGAGGTCGAGGGCGAGGGCGAGGTCGAGGGGGACGTGCTCGGTGACGGCGAGGAGGTGCCCCCCGGGCCGGTCAGCGTGATGTCGTCCGCGCCGTAGGCGCCCTGGCCGTACCAGCCGTGCACGTACACGGTGACGGTGCTGGTGTCGGCACCGGTGGTGAAGGTGCTGCCGAGCTGGTTCCAGCCGCTCTGGCTGGACCAGCTGGACGGGTCCGTGCCGCCGGTGCCGCTCGCGCCCAGGTAGACGTACGGGCCCTGGACCCAACCGCTCAGCGTGTAGCTGGTGTTGGGCAGCACGCTGATGGTCTGCTGGCAGTTGGCGGTGTCCGAGCTGCCGGGGGTGGCCTGGAGGGCGTACGCGCCGGAGTGCACGGGGGAGGAGACCGCGCTCGCCGTGCCGGTGCAGCTCCAGCCGGAGAGGCTGCCGGTCTCGAAGCCGCCGTTGGCGACGAGGTTGCCGACCGACGCGCTGGCGCCGCCCGCGAACAGCGCGAGGCCGGTGCCGGCCAGCGCGAGGGCGGTGGTGCCGGCCGCGAGGACCGTGGGGACGTTGCTTCGGCGGCGCCGGTGGGACGGCTGCTGCAGGGTACGGGCCATGGAGGCACTCCGTGGGGGAGGAGGGGAGCCGCCGCGGTGGGGGCGCGGCGGCTCCGTGTGGGGGAGGGTGGACCGCAGTGGAGCTGTCGGGGGCGGCCGGCCGACCGGTGCGCGCCGGTGCCCACCGCCCTCGCTCCACAAACTGGACTAGACCAATGGCAAGCGTCAAGCATCCGGAGGCCGTCTTACGGCTCATTTAAGGAAGCGGTGACCGTTCCGTGTCATGCCGTCCGACGCCGCGGCCGGAGGGGTGACCGCATCGGATCCACACCGGGTCGGAGGTATTCGTACACGCTTGTGACACCTTCGGTACCTGCGGCTTTTACCTTCGTGCACCGTGCGGGAGTAGGCTGCGCCAGGGGTTTTCAGTCGCATCCGGGGGACTGAGTACGGAGGGGCCGAACGTCATGGGTCTGCGCGATGTGGTCGAGAGCACGCCGGGTCTGCGCACCCTGCTGGACAACGCGTACCGGCTCTACGGCCGCCGGGTCGAGGTGCACCTCGACAACACCCCGCACCACA
>NZ_JBHJVK010000019.1:64107-77204 GCF_042264695.1 Kitasatospora sp. NPDC056138
CGAGAGCACGCCGGGTCTGCGCACCCTGCTGGACAACGCGTACCGGCTCTACGGCCGCCGGGTCGAGGTGCACCTCGACAACACCCCGCACCACATCGGGGTCATCCTGGACGGCAACCGCCGCTGGGCGAAGGCGACCGGCGGTACCACCGCCTACGGGCACCAGCGCGGTGCGGACAAGATCAGCGAGTTCCTGGGCTGGTGCGACGAGACGCACGTCCAGGTCGTCACGCTCTGGATGCTCTCCACCGACAACCTCTCCCGGCCGGCCGAGGAACTGGTTCCGCTGCTCGGGATCATCGAGGACGCGGTCCGCGGGCTGGCCGAGTCCCGCCGCTGGCGGGTGAACCCGGTCGGTGCGCTCGACCTGCTGCCCGAGCACACGGCCGACGTCCTCAAGCAGGCCGCCCAGGCCACCGCGCACGTCCAGGGCGTCACGGTCAACGTCGCCGTCGGCTACGGCGGCCGGCACGAGATCGCCGACGCGGTGCGCTCGCTGCTCCAGGAGCACGCCGGCCGGGGCACCTCGATCGAGGAATTGGCCGAAATCCTCACCGTCGAGCACATCGCCGAGCACCTCTACACCACCGGCCAGCCCGACCCCGACCTGATCATCCGGACCTCCGGCGAACAGCGCCTCTCCGGCTTCCTGCTCTGGCAGAGCGCCCACAGCGAGTTCTACTTCTGCGAGGCGTACTGGCCGGCCTTCCGCAAGGTGGACTTCCTCCGGGCCCTGCGCGACTACCAGCTGCGCAACCGCCGCCTGGGCCTCTGACGGGCCCTCACCCGAAGGTGCTTCGGGGCTCGGTCGTACGGTCGGCCCGGGCCGGTGCGCGGCTGAAGCGTGTTCAGATCGTCTGCCCGGAAGGCGCCCGGGTAAACGTTCGACGACAATGATCCGTCACTTGCGTGCGGCGGGTATGCACCACGGTTCGCCTGGGAATACCCCAGTCAGACCGGTACCCCGGCCACCGGGGTCGCGGGGACCGGCTTGCCGCGGGTGACGCTGGGTCATCCGCTCGGGAGGCCTAGTGGTCAGTACCAAGAGCCGCCGGACACCAGACCGGCGCACGTACGTTCTCGACACCAGCGTGCTCCTGGCCGACCCGCTCGCCATGACGCGCTTCGAGGAGCACGAGGTCGTCCTCCCGGTGGTGGTGGTCACCGAGCTGGAGGCCAAGCGGCACCACCCGGAGCTGGGCTACTTCGCCCGCCAGGCGCTGCGCCTGCTGGACGACTACCGGATCCGCCACGGCCGGCTCGACGAGCCGATCCCGGTGGGCGAGTTCGGCGGCACCATCAGGGTCGAGCTGAACCACTCCGACCCCTCCGTGCTGCCGGCCGGGTACCGCTCGGGCGGAGGCGAGGCGGACACCCGGATCCTGGCGGTCGCCCGCAATCTGCAGGCCGAGGGCTACGACGTCACCGTGGTCTCCAAGGACCTGCCGCTGCGGATCAAGGCCAGTTCGGTCGGCCTGCTGGCGGAGGAGTACCGGGCGGAGCTGGCGATCACCTCGGGCTGGACCGGGATGGCCGAGCTGCAGGTGTCCGGCGACCAGGTGGACGCCCTGTTCGGGGCCGGTCACGACGTCTCGGTGCAGATCGACGGTGCCGATGAACTGCCCGTGCACACCGGGCTGGTGCTCACCTCGGAGCGCGGCCGCGCGCTCGGCCGGGTGGCGCACGACGGCCGGGTCCGACTGGTCCGGGGGGACCGGGAGGCGTTCGGGCTGCGGGGCCGCAGCGCCGAGCAACGGGTGGCGCTGGAGCTGCTGTTGGACCCCGAGGTCGGCATCGTCTCGATGGGGGGTCGTGCGGGTACCGGTAAGTCCGCGCTGGCGCTCTGCGCGGGCCTGGAGGCGGTGCTGGAGCGCCAGCAGCACCGCAAGGTGATGGTGTTCCGTCCGCTCTACGCGGTCGGCGGGCAGGAGTTGGGCTACCTGCCGGGGAGCGAGGCCGAGAAGATGGGCCCGTGGGCCCAGGCGGTCTTCGACACCATGTCCGCGGTCACCACCCCGGACGTGATCGAGGAGGTGATCGCCCGGGGGATGCTGGAGGTGCTGCCGCTGACCCACATCAGGGGCCGGTCGCTGCACGACGCGTTCGTGATCGTGGACGAGGCGCAGTCCCTCGAGCGGAACGTGCTGTTGACCGTGCTGTCCCGGATCGGCCAGGGCTCGCGGGTGGTGCTCACCCACGACGTCGCGCAACGCGACAACCTGAGAGTCGGGCGGTACGACGGCGTGGTGGCGGTGGTGGAGAAGCTCAAGGGCCACCCGCTGTTCGCGCACGTCACCCTCACCCGCTCCGAACGCTCCCCGATCGCCGCTCTGGTGACGGAGATGCTGGAGGACATCCAGCTCTGATCCGCATTCCACATCGGGTCAAATCGCCCTAAAAGGGCATCAAGGAGCCTGTCGCATAGCGGCAGGCTCCTTGGCTGTCATCACATCCGGCCATCCCTTCTCCCGGGTAACGGCAAACTCCCTGCTCGCAGGAATTGTGAGATCCGCCACGCAACCGGGAATTGCGTAGACACGTCCTGGTGCGGCATGGTGAGGGTTCTGTCAGGCCCCGCGTACGGCACAGAACTCGCCCGGCAACTCCGGTCGGCGGGCGGACAACTGAACACGATTGAGCCGTGCGCCGCCCGATCCACTCGCTTGTCCGACTCAGTCTCGGCCCGGCGCCGGGCCCGAGTCTCCCGTGACCAGCACCTGTGGAGGCCAGCGCCAAGGGGCATGTTGCGTCCGAACGGTCACGCGCGGGCGATGCTGGAAGGAAACCATGTGACTCGGATCTCGGTCCGGGGAGTCGCTGTGGCCTCTGCCACCGCGGTCACCGCTGTAGGTGCCGTTGTCGGCGTGGCCTCCGGTAGCGAGGGCAAGAACGCCCAGCCGATGGACGTCGCGGGTGCCACCCTGCTCGCCGACGTCCCGACGGGTGCCCACGCGCAGGCCGTCAGCGACAACTTCATCGAACAGGCCAGCGCCCAGCAGGCGTCCGCCGACCAGGCCGCGCAGGAAGCCGCCGCCAAGAAGGCTGCCGACGAGGCCGCGCGCCAGAAGGCCGCCGCCGACGCGCAGGCCAAGGCCGACGCGGAGAAGGCGGCCAAGGCCGCCGAGGAGAAGCGGAAGGCCGACGAGGAGGCCGCGAACCGCGCCAAGGCGCGGACCGAGATGGCCGCGGTCAGCGCCAGCCCCGGTTCGGTCCAGGCGATGGCTGCCTCGATCGTGGGCGACGCCGGTCAGTTCCAGTGCTTCAGCCACATCGTCAACAACGAGAGTGGCTGGGACTACCAGGCGACCAACGCGAGCTCCGGAGCGTACGGCCTGGTGCAGGCGCTGCCGGGTTCGAAGATGGCCTCGGCCGGTTCGGACTGGCGGACCAACCCCGCGACGCAGATCAAGTGGGGCCTGAACTACATGAACGAGCGCTACGGCTCGCCGTGCGGTGCCTGGTCCTTCTGGCAGGCTCACAGCTGGTACTAGGAGCGAAGCAGCTTCCCCGAGAGGCCCCCGACCTGCGTCGGGGGCCTCTCGGCGTCTTCGCGGTCCGGTCCGGCCCGGTCGCCGCCCCAGTCGACGGGGCCCGTACGCGGGCGGGCCGCGCCGCCCAGCGCTGCGCTGACCATGGCGCGGGTGGGCGGTGCGGTCCAGGTGCGGACGCGGGGCGCCGGGGAGGGTCCTGGTTTGCCCCGGCACCGGCCGGTCCGCCGACAGTTGGCTCTGCAGTGGGCCCCGTGCACCCGACCCCTCCCCGCCGAGCCGGGGTCCGAAACCGGTGGATTATCCGGTATTGGGATATTTTCTGTCCCTGTGACATGGGAAACTCCGCACGCGCACCTCTCATCCTGGGCGAATCCCGGTCCGTCGGACGGGTAGCGTCGTCCCCGACAGCCGTGACTGGGACGACCCACGGCGCAGCAGGGGCCGATCGGGGAGCGGTGGTGTCAAAGGTGGCGCGGGGCGCGAGAACGGTGCTGGCGGTGTCGGGGGCGGGAGCCCTGGCCTCGCGGCTGGTAGCGGTGCTGGCGGAACGGCGACGAGCCGCCCGTGCGGCGGAGGAACAGCTGGTGGACCCCGGCGTCGACATCGTGCCCGTCGACCACGTACCGTCGCCGCGCGCCGCGCAGCCTCTGGACGTCGCCGCGCGGCGTCCCGGGGCCGAGCGGGCACCGGCGCCGTACGGACGCGAAGCCGGCGGTGCTCCCGGCCGTCCGGCGAGTCCGGTCGAGGCCGTGCCGTGGGCGCTGCGGGTGGCCGCCGAGTCCACCTGGCGGCTGCTGCTGCTCGCGGCGGCGCTCTACCTGCTCTTCCGGGTGGTGGACATGCTGCGGCTGGTCGCCTTCGCGGTGCTGGCGGCGCTGCTGATCTCCGCACTGCTGGAGCCGACCGTCTCCTGGCTGCGGCGGCACGGCGTGCCGCGCTCGCTGGCGGCGGCGGTCACCTTCCTCAGTGGTCTGGCGGGGATCGGGCTGGTCGGCTGGTTCGTGATCTGGCAGGTGTCCACCAACCTCAACTCGGTCACCGGCAAGGTCCAGGCCGGTGTCAACCAGCTGCGCGAGTGGCTGGTCACCGGGCCGCTGCACCTGACCCAGCAGCAGATCAACGACTTCGCCAAGCAGATCTCCACCGCGATCGGCACCAACTCGGAGCAGATCACCTCGGCCGGATTCACCGGCGTGGCGATAGCGGTCGAGGTGCTCACGGGCGTCTTGTTGGCGGCCTTCACGACCTTCTTCCTGCTCTACGACGGTGCCAGGATCTGGAGCTGGCTGCTGCGCGGCCTGCCGCGCCACTCCCGGTACGCGATGGCGGGCGCGGGTCCGAAGGCGTGGGCCACCCTCACCGCGTACGTGCGCGGCACCGTGTGCGTGGCCTTCATCGACGCTCTCTGCATCGGTGTCGGCATCCAGCTGCTGGGTGTCCCGCTGGCGCTGCCGCTGGCAGTGATCATCTTCCTCGGGGCCTTCGTGCCGCTGGTCGGCGCGCTGGTCACCGGCACCGTCGCGGTGCTGATCGCGCTGGTCACGCAGGGGCCGTTCACGGCGCTGATGGTGCTGGTGGTCCTGGTCGCGGTGCAGCAGATCGAGGGGCACCTGCTTCAGCCGCTGATCCTCGGCCGTGCGGTGCGGGTGCATCCGCTGGGCGTGGTCCTCGGCGTGGCGGCGGGCACGATCGTCGGGGGGATCGGTGGCGCGATCGTGGCCGTCCCGCTTATCGCGGTGACCAACACCGTGGTGGCCCACCTGCGTCAGCGCAATGCGGCCGGCCAGCAGGTCTTCGAGGCGCTCGAGGCCGCCCGCGTCGCGGCCCCGAGCGCCGAGCCCCGGATCCCGAGCCCGGGCCCCGAGTCCTGAGTGCCGAGTCCTGAGCGGCCCTGAGGGGCGGGCGAACCGAAGAACAGCGAAGGGGCCCTGCCGGACGGTGTGTCCGGCAGGGCCCCTTCGCTGTGCCGTGTGCGTCAGAGCGCAGCCAGGACGGCCTCGGAGTCGAGGGTCGCGGCGACGGCCTGGACGACGGCGGCGATCTTCATCGACGCCTGGACGGTCGCGGCGTCCACGCCCGCCTTGCGGAGGACCTGCTCGTGCGAGTCGAGGCACTGGCCGCAGCCGTTGATCGCGGAGACCGCGAAGCACCACAGCTCGAAGTCGGCCTTCTCCACGCCCGGGGTGCCGATGATGTTCATCCGCAGACCGGCACGCATGGTGGCGTACTCGTCGTTGGAGAGCAGGTGCAGCGTCCGGTAGTAGACGTTGTTCATGCCCATGATGGCGGCGGCGCCCTTGGCGGCGGTGTACGCCTCCGGGGTCAGGTTCGCCTTGGCCTCGGGCTCCAGCTCGCGCAGGACCGCGGGGCTGCGGGTGGCCATCGCGCAGGCCAGTACGGTGCCCCAGAGCTGCTGGGCGGGGAGCTCGGAGTTGCCGATGACCGCGCTCAGGTTGAGCTTGAGGTCCTTGGCGTAATCGGGCAGGGCCGCCTTCAGTTCGTCGAGCGCCATGATCAGCCGGCCAGCAGGGCCTGGGCGTCGAGGGTGTCCTCGCCCTTGGTCCAGTTGCACGGGCACAGCTCGTCGGTCTGCAGGGCGTCCAGCACCCGCAGGACCTCCTTGGGGTTACGGCCGACGGAGCCGGCGGTCACCATGACGAACTGGATCTCGTTGTTCGGGTCCACGATGAAGACGGCGCGCTGCGCCAGGCCGTCGGCACCCTCGACGCCGCAGGCGCGCATCAGGTCGTGCTTGACGTCGGCCAGCATCGGGAAGGGGAGGTCGCGCAGGTCCTTGTGGTCCTTGCGCCAGGCGTGGTGGACGTACTCGGAGTCGCCGGAGACGCCGAGGATCTGGGCGTCGCGGTCCGCGAACTCCTCGTTCAGCTTGCCGAACGCGGCGATCTCGGTCGGGCAGACGAAGGTGAAGTCCATCGGCCAGAAGAACACGATCTTCCACTTGCCCTCGTAGGACTTGTGGTTGATCTCGGCGAAGGCGTTCGCGGCGTCCAGGTCGACGCAGGCGTTGAGTTCGAACTCGGGGAACTTGTCACCGATCGTGAGCACGTTCGCTTCTCCTGTGGTGCGGTTGCGGGGAGGTACGTCCGGATTGCCTATGGTTCGGCTGTTTCGGACTCCTCAACACTGACACACCGCGCACTGATCGGGGAAATAGCTAGACTCGATCCATCTGATCGGAGAGAGCTATCAGTAACTCGCACCACCCCAAGCCCCGCACCCCCACGGTCGCCCAGCTCAGGGCGTTTCTCGCGGTCGTCGAGCACCGGCACTTCCGTGATGCGGCCACTGCGGTCGGGCTCAGCCAGCCGGCGCTGTCCGGTGCGGTCGCGGCCTTGGAGGAGACGCTCGGATCGCAGCTCGTCGAGCGTACGACGCGGAAGGTCATCATCACTCCACTGGGTGAGCGCGTGGCCGGGCACGCACGCCGGATGCTCGCCTCGCTGCACGACCTCACCGCGGAGGTGGAGGCGGCCCGCCGGCCGTTCACCGGGCCGCTGCACCTCGGTGTGATCCCGACCGTCGCCCCGTACCTGCTGCCCGCCGTGCTCCGGCTGGTCCGCCGCAGCTACCCGGAGCTGGACCTGCACGTGCACGAGGAGCGCACCCCCTCGCTGCTGGAGGGGCTCGCCGCCGGGCGCCTGGACCTGCTGCTGCTCGCCCTGCCCGCCGGAGGGGCCGCGCCCACCCGCGACATCCCGCTCTTCGACGAGGACTTCGTCCTGATCACCCCGCCCGACCACGAGCTGGCCGGACGGACCGACGTACCCCGCGACGTCCTGCTCGACCTCGACGTGCTGCTGCTGGAGGAGGGCCACTGCCTGCGCGACCAGGCCCTGGACATCTGCCGTGAGGTGGGCGCCGACCCGGCCGGCGGGTCCACCAGGGCCGCCGGGCTCTCCACCCTGGTCCAGCTGGTCGCCGGGGGCCTCGGCGTCACCCTGCTGCCCGCCACCGCCCTGGACGTCGAGGCCGGGCGGGCCGACCGGCTCGCCTCCGTCCACTTCGCCGATCCGGCCCCCGGTCGCCGGATCGGCCTCGCCACCCGCCCGGGCTCGGCCCGGAGCGACGAGTACGAGCGCTTCGCCGCCTCCCTGCGCGAGGTGCTGCGCGAACTGCCGGTCCGCATCGTGACCTGACCAAACGCCCCGCGACCCGGGTTCGGCACCCCCGCAGGCGGCGGAGGCCGGGCCGGCGGGTGATTGGGGCCGCTGCGACGGGTACTCAATCCATGCAGCACGCCGACCGGTTGAGGGGTGGCCGCCATGTACGTCGCCAGACTCGGGATCGACAGCATCGGGGGCTTCCGGGGCGAGCGTGCCCTCGACCTGGACCTGACCAGGCCCGACGGCTCGCACGCCGGCTGGACGGTGTTCGCCGGGCCGGGCGGCGCCGGCAAGACCGCACTGCTGCACGCCGTCGCCCACGCGCTCGGGTGCGGCCCCGGCGACCCGTCCTGGCTGGACGAGGGCGAGGTGCGGATCGTCGACAGAGAGGCGGAGGAGCTGCGCTGGAGGCTCATCCGGACGGACGGCGTCCTCGCCGAACACCGCTCGGGCGCCCGCACGGCCACCGCATCCGTCGCCACCCGCCTGGGCGGCTCCGGCCCGTTGGGCGGCTCCGCCTCGCAGGCCGGCGGTCCGCGCTGGCCGACCGGGCGCCACGGTGACTCCTTACTCGCGCTGCTCGGCGACGGACTGCTGCCCGAAGGCCACCGCGTCGCCCGGCTCGACCAGGACGGCCTCTGGGTCGCCCGCGGCGGCCGCACCCTCCCGGCGGACGCCCTCGGCGGGGGCATCCGGGCCGTCCTCGCGCTGGTCCTCGACCTGCTCCGGGCCGCCCGGACGGCGGACCCCGACGAGGAGCCGGTGATCGACGGCGAGCCCCCCACCGTCCCCGCGCCCGGCGTCGCCCTGATCGACGAGGCCGAGGCCCACCTGCACCCGGCCCGGCAGCAGTGGCTCGGCGAGTGGCTGGTCGCGCACTTCCCCAACGTCCAGTTCCTGGTCTCGACCCACAGCCCGTACATCTGCCAGGCCGCCGACCCCGGCGGCCTGATCCGGCTGCCGGGTCCCACCGAGCAGAGCCCGCCCCGGGTCCTGGACGAGGACCTCCACCAGCGCATCGTCTACGGCAGCGGCGACGACACCGCGCTCACCGAACTCTTCCGACTGCCCAGCGTCCACTCCCCGCAGGCCGAGGCCGAACGGCAGCTGCTGATCGCCCTGGAGCGCAAGCTGTACGCGGGCAAGGCCTCCACCGCCGACATCGCCGAGTACCGCGCCCTCGGCGCCCGGCTGAACAGTTCGCTCACCGCCAGGGTGGACGAGGCCAGGACCGACCGAGGCGGCAACCGGTGATCCCGCTCCAACGGCCGCCGCTGCACGACAGGTTGGCCGCCGACCTGGCCCGGCGCACCGAGGCGCTGCGCACCGCCGGGCCAAGCACCGCCACCGGGCGGGCCGCCTGGCGCACCGCCCGTGAGCCCAAGGCCCGACTGCGCGCCCTGCTGAACCGGATGGCGCCAGGACTGGTCCGCTGCATGTACTGCGGCGACAACCTCGGCACCGACATCGACCACTTCGAACCCATCGCCCGAGCCCCGCTGCGCACCTTCGACTGGCACAACCACCTGCTCGCCTGTGCCTACTGCAACAGCAACCGCAAGCGCGACCGCTTCCCCTGCGACCCGGTCACCGGCGCCCACCTGCTGATCGACCCCGCCCGCGAGGACCCGGCCGACCACCTGCAGCTCTACCTGGAGTCCGGCGCGTACCGGGGGCTGACGCCCAAGGGCCACGCCACCATCGACGTGTTCGGCCTCAACTCCCGCGGTGAGCTGGTCCGGGGGCGGCGACTGGCCTTCACCGTGGTCAAGTCCCTGCTGCGCGAGTGGCACCGCCAGCACGGCGCAGCCCCGGACCTCGCAGGGGAGTTGGCCGACGCGCTGGCGATGCTCTGGCAGGCGGACGTGCTCCGCGCGGTCCTCCGCCTCACCCGCACCCCGGCCCTCGCGGAGGTGGTCCTGGGCGCGGACGCGTACGCCGCGCTGAGCCGACTCGCCTGCGAGGAACCGCGTTTCGGTGCACCGTGAGGGGCGCGGGACGGGTGCGGGACAGGTGCGGAAGGGGATGCGGGGACGGGTGCGGGAGGAGCACGCCCGCCAGCTGCGGGGACGCCCGGCGGCTCCGGCGTTCCGGCTTTCCCGGCCGAGCGCCCGAGCGCCCGAGCGCCCGATTGCCCGGGTGCGCGGGTGCCCGGGCGGGCTACGGGATCCGCTGCTCGAACCAGACCACCTTGCCCGCGCCGAGCCTGGTCGCGCCCCAGCGGTCCGCGCACCTGGCCACTATCTGCAGACCCCGCCCCCGCTCGTCCTCCGGGCCGACCCGCTGGGCCCGGGGCAGTACGGGACTGTCGTCCCCGACCTCGCAGCGCAGCACCGACGTCCGCACCAGTCGGAGCGTGACCGGCCGGGTGGCGTGCTGGATGGCGTTGGTGACCAGCTCGCTGACCATCAACTCGGTGTTCTCCGCCAGTGGTTCGAGCCCCCAGCGGCGCAGTGCGTGCCCGGCCAGGCGGCGGGCGCGTCCCGGGGTCTCGTGCCGGGGCTGGAGGTACCAGTACGCGACGTCCTCGGCCGGGATGCCGTCGAAGGCGGCGGCCAGCAGCGCGATGTCGTCGGCCCGGTCGCCGGGCGGGAGGATCCGCAGGGCCTCCTGGCAGAGGTGTTCGGGCGAGTGCCGGCGCGCGTTGCCGAGACGGCTGCGCAGCAGTTCGAGGCCGGTGCCGATGGGCCGGCGCCGGGACTCCACCAGCCCGTCGGTGAAGAGCAGCAGTGCGGAGCCGGGTGGTGCGGGCAGCTCGACCGAGTGGAAGTCGACCCCGCCGACCCCGATCGGCGCGCCGGGCTCCAGTTCGAGCAGCTCGCTGCGGCCGTCCGGGTGGATCAGTACCGGCGGTACGTGCCCGGCGTTGGCCAGTACCACCCGGTTCGCGATCGGGTCGTACACCGCGTACACGCAGGTCGCCAAGTGCTGTTCGTGGCCCAGTCGTTGGGCCTGCTCGTCGAGGTGGTAGAGCACCTCGTGCGGCGGCAGGTCGAGCGCGGCCAGGGTCTGCGCGCTGGTCCGCAGCTGGCCCATGATCGCGGCCGAGGTCAGCGAGTGGCCCATCACGTCGCCGACGATCAGGGCCATCCGGTTGCCGGGCAGCGGGACGGAGTCGTACCAGTCGCCGCCGACCTGGGCACCGCTCTCGCCGGGCAGGTAGCGGTGGGCCAGCCGGACGCCGTGCCGCTGCGGCAGATGGGTCGGCAGCATGCTGC
Organism: Kitasatospora sp. NPDC056138; assembly: GCF_042264695.1. Taxonomy (NCBI): domain Bacteria; kingdom Bacillati; phylum Actinomycetota; class Actinomycetes; order Kitasatosporales; family Streptomycetaceae; genus Kitasatospora; species Kitasatospora sp. NPDC056138. The sequence continues at coordinate 74,941 of NZ_JBHJVK010000019.1, forward strand.
GCTGCAGTTCGTCGGCGATCTCCCACTCGCGCGAGTAGCGCAGCGCGGTGTCCACGGCGAGCCCGGCCTGGGTGGCCAGGTGGTTGGCGGTGGCGGTGTCCGAGAGGTCGAAGGCGGTGGCGGCGTCGAACGCGGCCGTCACCGGGTCCGCCACGGCGGGTTGCGAGGCCGGGACCTTTCCCGGGCGGCGGATCAGCAGCAGCAGTCCGAGCGCCGCCTTGCGCCCGCGCAGCGGCAGTGCGAGCAGAGCCGTACCCGCCGCCAGCCTGGCCAGCGTCCGGGCGCCGTACAGCTCCTCCAGCAGCGGGCGGAGCCCGGCGGCGGACGGGGTGCCCAGGACCACCGGTCCGGACGGCAGCTGCTGGTCGAACGCCCGGGCGAGCACCCCGTCCGGCCGGACCTCCAGCGTCGGCGAGCAGCGGCCGAGCCGGGTGCCGTGGGCGTGGTGGATCCGGAGCGCGGTCGGGCGGCCCGGGTCGCGTTCGAGGTTCGGCAGCGGGTCGCGCAGGTGGACCACGGCGGCGTCGGCCAGCGTCGGGACCACGACCCGGCCGAGGTTGCGCAGGGTCGCGGTCAGGTCGAGCGAGCTGTTGATCCGCCGGGCGGCGCTGTCCAGGTACGCCAGCCGTTCGGCGATCGGCTGGCGCACCGCTGCGGTGTGCGGAGGGGCGGTGGCGGCGGGTGCGGCGGAGGGAGGAAAGGTCATGGGCGTCATCGAGGGAGGCGAGCGGCGCTGGACGGGCACGGTGGGCGGCTCCCCTGTCTGGGGCTGGTAGTGGTCGCGCACGGGCTGCCCGTTCCGTTAGGTCGAAGGAGTCTGGGGGGAGTCAGCGATCCGGTGGCCGATCGTTCGTGTTCTCGATGGATCCTGTGGTCATGGGTCCCCGGCCGGGAGGCCGGCGGGTCGGTCCGTCCGCCGATCCACCGCCCGGACCGTCAGCCGACCCGGCGGCAGCGGAGGAACAGCTGCTCCTCCGGCGGCAGGTCGGTGCTCGCAGGGGCGTACGGGTGGCCCGAGTGCCCCTCGACCGCGAAACCGGCCCCGGCCAGCGTCTGTTCCAGCTCCTCGCGCAGATAGCCGCTGATCCTTATCTCGTGCCCGAGGAAGGGCAGCGGCGCGTAGTCGAGATCGGCTTCCACCATGCCGAGCGCGAGCAGGCCGCCGGGCCGCAGCAGCTCGCGGATCCGGCCCAGTACCACCGGTATCTCGTCCTGGGGCAGCAGGATCAGCGAGAAGAAGGCGGTCGCGGCGGCGAGTCCGCCTGCCGCCTGCGGGCCCAACTCCGGTATGCCCCAGGCGTGTACGGCGCGCGGCGTGGCCAGGTCGTACATGTCCATCCGGTGGTAGCCGGCGGCCGGGACCGAACGGCGGGCCAGCGTCAGCATCCCGTCCGAGAGGTCCAGCCCGGCGACCCGCAGGCCGCCCAGGGTGAGCTGGCGGATCGTCGGATCGCCCGTGCCGCAGCCGATGTCGAGGACGGGTGCGCCGGGCTCCAGCTCGGCCAGCAGCCAGTCGCCGCACTCCAGCTGGCCGGCCTTCGCGGGGAAGGCCTCGCCGTAGCGGGCACCGATGGTGTCGAAGGCGACGGCCTGCAGAGCGCGTTCGGCGCGGCGTCGGCAGGCCTGCTGGTCGGCGGAGGCGGGCTCGTGGCCCTTGGCGGGATCGGATATCTGTCCGGTCGTCACGATTTCGAGGCACCTTTCCACCCTGGCCGCCGCCCGGCCGCGCCGCCGACAGCCCCCCTCGGCCCCCGGCCTCGCCACCTGCTGCGGTCCGCCACGCTCCCGCGTCACTGTGCTGCCTGCTGCCCTGCTGGTTCCCGTGTCCCGCTGCCCGCTGTCGCGCTCACCGCCGTACCGGGGCTCCCCGCTCCGGCCCCCGCTCCGTCCGTGTCGATCCCGGCAGTGCTTCGGGCACACTGCACTGGCCTTTGAGGATAGGCGTGATCACTAGGCCATGGGATCCCTTTCCGGCCAACTCATGGTCGTTGGGACGAATTTGGCCGGGATCGTGGGAGCACATCGGGGCGGGAGGGGGTGGTGCGGGTACTCGCCCCGCGCCGCACAGCGCGCTGGACGCAACGCTGCTGACCTACGAAAACGCGATATATCAAGGCGTTTATCGAACGTCAATCGGCATCTGACAGAGTTTCTACCAGCGCCGGGGAAGCGTCAGGGCGTTGCCCCCGCCCGGGGGGGGCGGGGACAGCCACGCCCCCGGGGGTACCCAGTGTGGGGAGGGGGGTAAACGCGCAGGGGGGGCG
>NZ_JBHJVK010000019.1:77214-84899 GCF_042264695.1 Kitasatospora sp. NPDC056138
ATATGTTTTTACCACCCACAACTCCTTCTTTTGACCCTTTAGCACCCGGCGCGGGGCAGGCTCGGGGGGGTCCCCGGCCGGGGGGCTGGGGGCAACCCCCGACGCACGGGGGGATCCCCTGTCGGGGGACGGGGATCACGGCGCAGGGGGTGCGGAAGGCTCGGTGTGCTGCTGCTCGATGAGGTCCTGCAGGGGGAGGGCCTCGGGCACACCGAGCCGCGTGAAGATCGAGTGCGCCTCCTGGAGACAGGCCAGACCGCGTGCGGGCTGACCCAACTCCAGGAGCGCCTCGCCCAGCGCGGCGTTGGCCAGCCCCTGGCAGTACGCCGCATCCAGCTCCTGCGCGATCGCCAGCGCCTCCTCCGCCGCCTCGGCGGCCTCCGGAAGCTGACCGTCCGCCAACAGGCAGGGCGCCAGACGGGCCAGTGAGTAGCCCTCCCAGATCCGCTGCTGCTCGGACTGGTACAGCCGATGCGCCTCCCGCAACCGCGCCGCCGCCTCACCGGGCGAGCCCGTGGACCGCAGCACGACACCGAGCTGGTACAGCGTGTCCGCCAGGCACGGCGTGTTCCCGGACACGCGCGCCGCCTCCACCGCCGCCCGCGCCGAACTGACCGCCTCGTCATGCTGGCCGAGCCCGAGGTGCGCCCGCGCCAGATTCCCCGACAGCCGTGCCTCGCTGACGGCCGCCCCGAGGTTGCGGCTGATCACCCGCGCCTCCTGGAAGAACGGCAACGCCTCGGCCGGCCGGTCGGCCAGGCTGAGGACGACGGCCAGGAGGTTGGCAGCGTTGACACGCAGCTCGGTCTGATCGTCGTCGCCCTGGAACTCCAGGCTTCGACGGAACGAGATCTCTGCTTTCTGGTACTCACCTGCGACGTGCTGGAGGAACCCCAACGCCAGCTGGATCCGCGCGAGGGCAGCAGCATCCGAGTGCGAACGCGCGTTGGTGTCAGCGGCGTCGAGGGATACCCGGATGCGCTGCCCGTGGGTCGGATCCTCGACCAGGCCGTTGAGCACAATGAGTATGTCTACAGCGGGGCGCAGCAACTCCAAGGGCTCCAGGACCGCTGCCTCGACACTACTCAGTACCAGAGCAAGCTCCGACCGCAGCCAGCTGCGGGCGTCATCGCTGTCCGCGAAGGACAGCCCGGGCGAGACCGGCTGGTGAAGCGGCGCCGGGAACATGTCGTCAGGCTCGATCGCCTGTGCGGCATTCCGCATGGTTGCCAGCAACGCGTCCAGGAGGCGCAGCCGAGCGGCGCGCTGGGCGGCGATGTCCTTGAGCTTCTCGTTCTGCCGCTGGGCGAACAGCCGGAGCAGGTCGTGGTAGCGATACCGGCCAGGAGTGAAACACTCCAGCATGTTCGCCTCGACCAGGGCTTCGGCCAGCGACTCCGCCTCTTCTTCGCCCACGCCGAGCAGGAACGCGACGGCGGCCAAAGGAAGATCGGGAGCATCCACAAGGGACAGCAACCGGAAGGCTCGGGCTTCCTCCGTGCTCAGCTGGCCGTAGCCCAGGCCGATGGTGGTCTCCACAGCGAGGTTGCCGAGTTGGAGCTCGCTGAGTCGTCGCCGCTGGTCCGCTAACCGACGAGCCAGATCGGAGACGCTCCAACGCGGCCGGCTGGCCAGGCGCGCGGCGGCGATGCGTACCGCCAGCGGCAGGAAACCACAGGCCCTGACCACTGCCAGGGAAGCCTCGGGCTCAGCCGCGGTGCGCTGTTCACCGACGATGGCCGAGAACAGGGCCAGGGCTTCCGCCGGAGTGAGCTCCTCGACATCAACCAGGTGGGCGCCGGGCAACTCGGCCAGCCGTGAACGGCTGGTGACAAGGACTGCACTGCTGGACACGCCCGGAATCAGCGGCCGGAGCTGTTGGGCGTCCTTGGCGTTGTCGAGCAGGATGAGGATTCGCCGGTCGGCGAGCAGCGACCGGTACAGTGCGGCGCGCTGCTCAAGCGTGTCGGGGGTCTCGGAGGCCCCCAGCGCGTAGAGGAAATCACCCAGAACCACGGCGGGATCGGCAGGTGACGCCCCGGCCCCGCGCAGATCGGTGTACAGCTGTCCGTCGGGGAACTCGGACCGCAGGCGGTGGGCTACGTGGACAGCGAGGGTGGTCTTCCCGACCCCGCCGATCCCGGCCAGCGAGGTGACGACCACAGCCTGACCGGAGTCGCTGCTCAGGACACCCTGGAGTTCGTCGACCAGCACGGTGCGGCCACTGAAGTCGGATACGTCGGCCGGAAGTTGGGCAGGCGGGACAAAAGCTGCCGTCTCATCGACCACGTTCGTCCGTGCGGACGAGGTAACGGAGGGCATCAGGGTCGGGTCGCCAGCCAGGATGCGGGCATGGACCGACCCAAGGCCGGCACCCGGCTCGACCCCCAGCTCCTCGATCAGCAGCTTGCGGGTGTCGGTGTAAACGCCAAGCGCCTCCGCCTGGCGGCCACAGCGGTAGAGCGCAAGCATCAGCAGCTCACGAAGCCGCTCCCGCAGCGGATGCTCGCCAGCAAGTGCACTCAGTTCGGCGACTGTCTCCGAGTGGAGACCGATCTCCAACGCAGCTGCGCAGCGCTCTTCGGCAGTGGTGATCTGGCGCTCGGCCAGCCGCATCCGCTGGGCGTCGGCGTACGGTCCCGGGATTCCGGCCAGCGGGCGGCCGCTCCACAGTGAGAGAGCGGAGGCGAGTAGGCGGTGGGACTCGCGGAAGTCGCCGTCGGCCTTGGCAGCGGCCGCTGACGCGAATTCACCTTCGAATGCTGCCAGGTCCAGGGCCTCGGGGGGGATGCGGAGCGCATAGCCGTCACTCACCGACACCAGGAGCTCGGCGGGGGTGCGCACTTCACGGTGGGGTTCGATCACTGTTCGCAGCCGTGACACATAGGTGCGCAGCGCGGCCACCGCCTGCGGTGGCGGGCGGTCTCCCCAGAGGCCGTCGACCAGCTCCTGGGTCGTCACGGGTCGGCCGTGATTGAGCAGAAGGGCGACCAGGACAGCTTGCTGCTGCGGTGACCCGAGGGAGAGAGGCTTCTCCCCGAGCCATGCTTGGACGGGGCCGAGCACCTGGAAGCGCAGCGTGTGCGGCTTCTCCTGAAGCTCCATGAGATCCCCCGATGGCATTGGTGGTGCTTCCCGAGCGTCACGCTCCACGGTCTCGCGTGAGGCGCCAGCTTATGAGGAAGCGGGCAAACGTTGGAGAAGAAGACAAGCCTCGGGGTGTTTATAAGACATTTAACGAACACTAGGATACTGGGCCCGCGCCTTGACTCTCCGGTCGGGCTGAAGTGACCTGATGACCCGAAAGGCGGCTTTTGATCCATGGCCGACACGAACACCTCCGCCGCTGCTCCGGCAGTGCCCCAGCAGTCCACGCCCGTTGAGCACACGTCCTCGGCCGCCGGCGCTCAGCCGATTCTTGACGTTCTCCAGGGTCTGGCTGACGGCGAGCCCGAGGCACAGGGGGTTCCTGCCCAGGAGCCTGTGCAGCCGAAGAAGGACGGCGGCTTCGAGCCGCTCGGAAACGTTATCAACCACCCGTAACGGGATGTCGCTAGTGCCCTGCTCCGTCCGTACGGCGGTGCAGGGCATTTTGCATGCCCGGATGCCGGGGCACAGGTAAATCGCATGCACGATAGCCCTGCAGATCCGCGATGTACCTGAGGGCGCGGGAGAGCGGCCGGGCGTTGCAGGCGTTCTGGCGTCGTTCGCCGGGAGCCCCGATCTGATCAGAGACGCTGAGAGCTGGTCGGGCATGGGTGGGGCCACGGCCGACGATGTGCTCCCTGTGCTGGACGAGGCGAGGCCTGAGCGAGGATCGAGCCTGGAACAGCTGCCTGCATCGCCGTAACAGAGACGTACAACTGTGTGCTGGTGACAGCCGACTTGCGCCTGCTGCGCTCGGCCCGCGACCTGCGGCCCGTAGCCCGGTCACCATGATCGTCCGAACGATCGCCAGAGCCGTCCCGCCCGGCCCCCGGAGGGGCACGGGCGGGACGGCTCAACGGTGTCGACGTCCGTTACTCGGCCGAGCGGACCCGCAGGTTGGTGATCAGCGGGCCGTCGGTGACCTCGGCGAAGAAGTCGTTGCCCTTGTCGTCGACGACGACGAAGGCCGGGAAGTCCTCGACCTCGATGCGCCAGACGGCCTCCATGCCCAGCTCGGCGTACTCCAGGACCTCGACCTTCTTGATGCAGTCCTGGGCGAGCCGGGCCGCCGGGCCGCCGATCGAGCCGAGGTAGAAGCCGCCGTGCTTGGCGCAGGCGTTGGTGACCTGCTTGGAGCGGTTGCCCTTGGCGAGCATGACCATCGAGCCGCCCGCCGCCTGGAACTGGTCGACGTAGGAGTCCATGCGGCCGGCCGTGGTCGGGCCGAACGAGCCGGAGGCGTAGCCCTCGGGGGTCTTGGCGGGGCCGGCGTAGTAGACCGGGTGGTCCTGCATGTACTGGGGCATGCCCTCGCCCGCGTCCAGCCGCTCCTTGATCTTGGCGTGCGCGATGTCGCGCGCCACGACCAGGGTGCCGCTGAGCGAAAGCCGGGTCTTGACGGGGTACTTGGACAGCTGCGCCCGGATCTCGGACATCGGCTGGTTCAGGTCGATGCGCACGACCTCGTCGTCCAGGTGCTCGTCCGTGGTGTCCGGCAGGTACTTGGCCGGGTCGGTCTCCAACTGCTCCAGGAAGACGCCCTCGGCGGTGATCTTGCCCAGCGCCTGGCGGTCGGCCGAGCAGGAGACCGCCATCGCGACGGGCAGCGAGGCGCCGTGCCGCGGCAGGCGGATCACGCGCACGTCGTGGCAGAAGTACTTGCCGCCGAACTGCGCGCCGATGCCGATCTTCTGGGTCAGCTCGGTGACCTTCTGCTCCAGCTCCAGGTCGCGGAAGCCGTGGCCGGTCTTGGCGTCGCCGCTGGTCGGCAGGTTGTCCAGGTAGTGCGCCGAGGCGTACTTGGCGGTCTTCAGCGCGAACTCCGCGCTGGTGCCGCCGACCACGATCGCCAGGTGGTACGGCGGGCAGGCGGCGGTGCCCAGCGAGCGGATCTTCTGCTCCAGGAAGGACAGCATCGACGCCTCGTTGAGGATCGCCTTGGTCTCCTGGTACAGGTACGACTTGTTGGCGCTGCCGCCGCCCTTGGCCATGAACAGGAACTTGTAGGCGTCGCCGTCGGTCGCGTAGAGCTCGATCTGGGCGGGCAGGTTGTTGCCGGTGTTCTTCTCGTCCCACATGGTGACCGGAGCCATCTGGGAGTAGCGCAGGTTGAGCTTGGTGTACGCGTCGTAGACCCCGCGCGCGATCGCGGACTCGTCGGCGCCGGAGGTCAGCACGTTCTGCCCGCGCTTGCCCATGACGATCGCGGTGCCGGTGTCCTGGCACATCGGCAGGATGCCGCCGGCCGAGATGTTGACGTTCTTCAGCAGGTCGAGCGCGACGAAGCGGTCGTTGGGGCTGGCCTCCGGGTCGTCCAGGATGCGGCGCAGCTGGGCGAGGTGGGCGGGGCGCAGGTAGTGCGAGATGTCGTGCATCGCCTCGGCAGTGAGCAGCCGCAGGGCCTCCGGCTCGACCTGCAGGAAGGTGCGGCCCCCGGCCTCGAAGGTGCTGACGCCCTCGGAGGTGATCTTGCGGTACGGGGTGGGATCCGCACCGAGCGGGAGCAGGTCGGAGTATTCGAACTCTGGCGTGGGAGCCATGGGGGAGGTCCTTAACTGATTCGGCTGCGACGACGAAGCATCCTCAAGGGTAGGCGTCGGGGCAGAGGTCGGTGCGAGCAGGTGAGCCTGCGTGACGGGAGTCACGCCGATGCCGTCAGCTCGTGCTGAACTGCCGTTCGGCCAGGGGGTGTGATGGCTAGTCTTAGCCCGTGGACAACTCGCCGTCATCGCCGTCACCGCAGGACGACTCGGGCCAGCCGCCCGTCTCCATGACCAAGCCCGAGCAGCCCGAGCAGCCAGGGCAGGCCGAGCAGGCCGGACAGCCGCCCGTTTCGCAGGCCGAGGCCGGGACGGCCTCGCAGCCGGTGTCCGAGCTGGTGCCCCAGCCGGCGCCGACGCCCGCCCCGGTACCGGCCCCGGCCCCGGCCCCGGCCGCCACCGCACCGTCCGGCACGAATCCCGTGGGCACGACTCCCGTCGGCACGGCACCGGTCGCCGAGGCGGAGCTACGGGCCTCGGACGCCGACCGTGAGCGGATCGCCGACCTGCTGCGCGACGCGTACGCGGAGGGCAGGCTCACGATGGAGGAGCACTCCGAACGGATCGAGGCGGCGTACGGGGCCAAGACGCTGGGTGATCTGGTCCCGCTGACCCGGGACCTGCCCACCCACCGCCCGATCTCGATGGAGAAGCCGCCGCTGCGGCAGCCGGATCCCGCGCCCGCCCCGGCGCCGAGGCCGCCGGCCCGCCAGGAGGCGCCGACCATGGTGGCGGTCTTCGGCGGCGCGGAGCGCAAGGGACGCTGGCGGGTGGGGCCGCGCCTGCGCGCGGTCGCGGTGTTCGGCGGGGTGGAGATCGATCTCACGGACGCGGTGTTCGAGTCGCCCGAGGTGGTGATCGAGGTGACCGCGATCTTCGGTGGGGTGGAGATCCGGGTGCCGGAGAACGTGAGCCTGCACGGCGGCGGCGTCGGTATCTTCGGCGGCTTCTCGGTCCGGGAACAGACGGCGGCCGACCCTTACGCGCCGGTGGTCCGGGTGAAGGGCGCGGCGGTCTTCGGCGGCTGCGAGGCCAGGCCGCGCCGGGGCAAGAAGCTGCGGGAGTGGGCCCGCAAGCAACTCGACCTCTGAGTACCCGCACCGCCGGACACCGCACGCCTTGGGACACCGCACACCCCCGGAGCGCCCGACCCCCCTCCGGGGCACCCGATGCTCCCGGGATGCCTTGCGCCGCAGGGCAGTTGACCCGACGGGTGCGCGTCCTCCCCTCAAGCACCGCGCCGGCTCGGACAGTTGCGCACGTCCGGGCCGGTCGCGCTGTCTTCAGGGTCTGATTCGGGGGCCGGGTTCGAGGGTGACGCGCCGGCAACCGGCCGTGGGGACTAGGCCTTGGGGCGAGTGCAGTCCGTAGTCGGTCGGGTGCGTTGTGCATGAACCGGGATACCGCGGGGTAGTTCCTCCCGCACATCGTTTCTTGTACGGCTGTGACCCCGGAGGCGGCGGACGGCGAACCGGCCGAGGCCCGCCGGGGTGAGCACGGGGCAGCCGGGCAGTGACGCGAGCCTTCCCCCGAGTCTCGAAACCTCGTAGGAGTAAGCCGTGCTGCATCCGATCGAGTCCAGCGTCCGTACCGCTGTCGTGGTGGCGGGGCGGCGCAGTCCCGCCGGCCCGGTCGGCACGGGGACGCAGCAGCTCGACCACCCCGAGGACAGTCCCTGGCACACCGGCGCCGCCTGTCGCCGCGACGAGGCCGGACTGTTCTTCGCGCCCTCGAAGGAGCCCACCGCGGCCCGGCTGTCCCGGGAGGAGCAGGCCAAACAGGTCTGCGCCCGCTGCCCGGTGCTGCTGGAGTGCCGGGAGCACGCGCTCGTCCAACCGGAGCCGTACGGGGTGTGGGGCGGGCTGACCGCGGCCGAGCGACGTGTGGTGCTGGCCCGGCGGCGGCGCCGCGACGGTGAGCTGCGGGAGGCCCACCGAGTGGGCGAGCCCAGGCGGATAGCGGGGTGAACGGCCGGTGGCCTCGGGGAACCTCCCCGAG
>NZ_JBHJVK010000019.1:84909-118836 GCF_042264695.1 Kitasatospora sp. NPDC056138
TCCACAGCCCGCTGATGGCCCCGGCCGGACCCCAGGGTCGTAAAGACCTGTCCGTGCGCCCGTGACCCGGGGTGATCGGGGAGGTGGTGGCGAGCGTGGACGCCGCCGCGCGGGGCGGGGGGGGGCGCCCCCCGGGGGGGGCCCCCCCCGCTGTTTGGGGGGTTCCCGGGGCGGGGGCCGGGGTCCCCCCCCCCGCGCCCCCCGGCCGTTCTGCGGTCCACTGCGATCCGCCGACACCCGCTGCGGTCCGCTGACGTCCGCCGACATTCGCCGGCGGACGTCGGCGCCTGCCGTCAGTTGGCGCGGTCGAAGTCGATCGCGCTGTAGGCCCGCAGCTTCGAGAGCTTGTGGACCGAGTCGATCTGGCGGATCGTGCCGCTCTTGGAGCGCATCACCAGGGAGCTGGTGGTGGCGGTCTCCTGGCGGTAGTGGACACCGCGCAGCAGCTCGCCGTCGGTGATGCCGGTGGCGACGAAGAAGACGTTCTCGCCGCTGACCAGGTCGTCGGTGCTGAGGACGCGGTCGAGGTCGTGACCGGCGTCGAGGGCCTTCTGCCGCTCGGCCTCGTCCTTCGGCCACAGCCGGCCCTGGATGACGCCGCCCATGCACTTCATCGCGCAGGCCGCGATGATGCCCTCGGGGGTGCCGCCGACGCCCATCAGCAGGTCGATGCCGGTGCCCTCCCGGGCGGCCATGATGGCGCCGGCCACGTCGCCGTCCGAGATGAACTTGATCCGGGCGCCGGCCTCGCGGATCTCCTGGACCAGGCCCTCGTGGCGGGGACGGTCCAGGACGACCACGGTGACGTCCTCGACGGCGCTGCCCTTGGCCTTGGCGACCCGGCGGATGTTGACGGCCGCGGGGGCGGTGATGTCGACGAAGTCGGCGGCCTCGGGGCCGGCCACCAGCTTGTCCATGTAGAACACGGCGCTGGGGTCGAACATGGTGCCGCGGTCGGCCACGGCCAGCACGGCCACGGCGTTGTTCATGCCCTTGGCGGTCAGCGTGGTGCCGTCCACCGGGTCGACGGCGACGTCGCACTCGGCGCCGGTGCCGTCGCCGACCCGCTCGCCGTTGTAGAGCATGGGGGCTTCGTCCTTCTCCCCCTCGCCGATGACGACCACGCCGTTCATCGAGACGGTGGAGACGAGGGCGCGCATGGCCTTCACAGCCGCGCCGTCGGCGCCGTTCTTGTCGCCGCGCCCGACCCAGCGACCGGCTGCCATGGCGGCGGCCTCGGTCACACGGACGAGTTCGAGCGCGAGGTTCCGGTCCGGAGCCTCGGGTGCAACCTCAAGGGATCGAGGGAGGTTGTGCGGGTGGGTGGTCATCGTCGTTACCTCTCTGTACGCGACGGCCAGCGAGCGCCCGACTACTGCCTGGTCGAACGCCGTGATGAGGGTGCTGCGATCGTATCTGGCTACGAGATGACTGTCTGTGGCGCACCTCGCCGCTACCTGCGACTCTGGGACGTTTTGCGGCGTTTCTGCCCTCGGCGCGGACCCCGGTTGCAGGCGGCCCGGTGCCGATGGGTCACTATGAGGGGGTGGCAGGCAACAGCAGCATGAGGGGCCGGCAGACGGTACGGGACATGGTCCTGTCCATGGCGGCGATCGGTGTCGTGGTCGCGGTGGGGTACGCGTTCCTCCCGCACGACGGTGGGGACGGCGTGCACGTCGTGGACTACCGCTCCTCGCTCGCCTCGGCGAAGCGTGCCGCTCCGTACCCGCTGCTGGGGCCGGAGGGGCTCTCCGACAAGTGGCGGGCCACCTCGGTGGAGTACAAGCAGGACGCCAAGGGCGCCGCCACCTGGCACCTCGGTTTCGTGACTCCGTCCGGCGACTACGCGGCGATCGAGCAGAGCAACGGCAACCGGGACCAGGTCATCGCGGACGCCGTGTCCGGCGGGCAGCCCGACGGCAACGCCTCGGTCGACGGCAAGGAGTGGGAGCGCTACCAGGGCAGCCGGTACCGCGGCCTGACCGTGCAGACCGGCAGCGCCACCACGGTGGTCACCGGCAGCGCCTCGTACCAGGAACTCTCCGAGCTCGCCCAAGCGCTGAAGTAGCCCCTGGCAGCAGAGCTGAAGCAGCCCCTGGCGACAGCGGGGACGACAGTCGACAACAAGGTCGACCGCAGGAACGACAGCAGCAAGGCCCCCGGCTCCGAGAGCCGGGGGCCTTGCGCGTCCTGCGGTGCCGCGCGTCAGACGGTGGTGACGACCTCGTCGTAGGCGAGGCGCGGGCTGCGCGGGAACCAGGCGTTCTCGCCGGGCTTGCCGATGTTGACGACGGCCAGCACCGAGTGGTCGCCCTCGGGGAAGAACTCCTTGTTCAGGGCGTCGGCGTTGTAGCCGGTCATCGGGCCGGCGGCCAGGCCGGCGGCGCGGACGCCGATGATGAAGTACGCGGCCTGCAGGGCGCCGTTCAGGGTGGCGGAGGACTCGCGGACCGAGCGCTCGGAGAAGAAGAGGTCCTTGGCCTGCGGGAAGTGCGGCAGCAGGGCCGGCAGCTCCTCGTGGAACTCGTTGTCCTGCGCCAGGATCGCGACCAGCGGGGCGGCGGAGGTCTTCGGCTGGTTGCCCTCGGCCATGTGCTGCACCAGGCGCTCGCGGCCCTCGGGGGTGCGGACCAGGACGATGCGCAGCGGCTGCTGGTTGAACGCGGTCGGGCCGAACTTGACCAGGTCGTAGATGGCCTGGACCTGCTCGTCGGTGACCGGCTCGTCGGTGAACGTGTTCGCGGTGCGGGCCTCGCGGAAGAGGAGGTCCTGGGCGGCGGCGTCGAGAACCAGGGCGTCGTTGGCTGCGGTAGTCATGCTTCTACACCTTTTGCTGGAAACGAAAGCGTCGGGGCGGCAGCATCGCCGCTCGGCTGGTCCAACGGTATGTGAAACTTAAACTATTCCGCAAGGTGATGGTGATGTGGCTCACGTCCCGTCCGAGCCGGGTTCACGCCCCCGAGCTGTCGGTGTCCCCCTCCTCGGCCGCCAGGGCCGCGTCGAGCCGCGCCCGGGCGCCGTCCAGCCAGCGCTGGCAGACCTTCGCCAGCTGCTCGCCGCGCTCCCACAGCGCCAGCGACTCCTCCAGCGGGACACCGCCCGCCTCCAGCTGCCGCACCACCTCCAGCAGTGCGTCCCTGGCCTGCTCGTAGCCCAGGCCCTCATCGCCGTTCGCCTGGGCTGCCACCTGCTGATCTGCCATGCCGCCCAGCGTAGGGGCTGCCGCCGACAATCCGCCGGGCGCGCCCCACGCCCGGACCGGCCGCTCCCCGCCCGGAACCGAACAGCCGAACGGCCGACCGGCGAACCGGCGGAACCGAACGGCTCCGCACCCGGGCCGACCGACCCAACGGCTCGAAGGCCCCGAAGGCCCCGAAGACCCCCAGCAGGCCGAACCTCTGACCCGCTAGACGGTCTCCCCCACCGTGACGTCGAAGCCGCCCTCGGCGACCCTGGCGTGCAGCTGCTCCCCGGCGGTGACCTGGGCCGGATCGGTGACGACGTGCCCGTCCGCCCGCTGGAGCACGGCGTAGCCCCGCTCCAGCGTGGCCAGCGGCGAGAGCGCCACGACCCGCGCCAGGGTGTGCCCGAGGTCGGACTCCGCCGCGTCCAGCCGGTGCCCCAGACAGCGCCGGGCCCGTCCGAGTAGTGTGGCCACCTCGTCGCCGGGCCCGTCCACCAGCCGGTGCGGCGCGGCGAGCACCGGACGGCTGCGCACGCTCGCCAGTCCGGCCAGCTCCCGCTCGACCCGTCCGACGATGTGCCGCCGAGCCCGGTCCCGCAGCTGGTTCACCTTGGCCAGCTCCTCCCCGACGTCCGGTACGACCCGCTTGGCGGCGTCCGTCGGTGTGGAGGCCCGCAGGTCGGCGACCCAGTCGAGGAGCGGCTGGTCCGGCTCGTGCCCGATCGCGCTGACCACCGGCGTCCGGGCGGCGGCTACGGTGCGCACCAACTCCTCGTCGGAGAAGGGCAGCAGGTCCTCGACGCTGCCGCCGCCCCGGGCGACGATGATCACGTCCACCTCGGGGTGTTTGTCCAACTCCCTTACCGCCGCCGATACCTGGGCCACCGCGCTGGCCCCCTGCACCGGCACGTTCCGCACCTCGAAGCGGACGGCGGGCCAGCGGCGCCGCGCGTTCTCCAGGACGTCCCGCTCCGCCGCCGAACCGCGCCCGGTCACCAGGCCGATGCAGTGCGGCAGGAACGGCAGCGGCTTCTTCCGCTCGGTGGCGAACAGCCCCTCGCCGGCCAGTCGCCGCTTGAGGTGCTCCAGCCTGGCGAGCAGTTCGCCCAGCCCCACCAGCCGGATCTCGGAGGCCCGCAGCGAGAGCGTGCCACGCGCCGCGTACCACTCGGGCTTGGCGTGCAGGACGACCCGCGAGCCCTCCTGGACGTCCTCGGCGACCCGGTCGAAGACCGCCCGGAAGCAGGTGACGGTCAGTGAGACGTCCCGCTCCGGGTCACGCAGGGTCAGGAACACCACCCCGGCCCCGGGCCGCCGGCTGAGCTGGGTGATCTGGCCCTCCACCCAGACCTCGCCGAGCCGGTCGATCCAGCCCCCGATCAGCGCGGAGACCTTGCCGACCGGGATGGGCGCCTCGGGTGAACTGGTGTTGGCCATGCGTACGAGGCTATCCCCGGCGGCCGACAGCCGTGCCCTGCGCGGCGAGCAGCAGCAGGCCCGCCACCGGCCAGAGACCGCCCGCCACCTGGGCGGTGCGCCTCATTGGAGCACCGCCCGCCCGAGGGGCGGCGGAGGCCGCGCACGCGGCCGGGGACCGCTGTTGCGGTCCGGACGGGGGAGGGCAGGCCCGTACCATGGGTGCCATGTCCAACACTGCCCAGCGCCGCGTCCTGCTCGCCGCCCCCCGGGGCTACTGCGCGGGTGTCGACCGCGCCGTGATCGCCGTGGAGAAGGCCCTTGAGCAGTACGGGGCGCCGATCTACGTCCGCAAGCAGATCGTGCACAACAAGTACGTGGTGCAGACCCTGGAGAAGCAGGGGGCGATCTTCGTCGACGAGACGGAGGAGGTGCCCGAGGGTTCGATCGTGGTCTTCTCGGCGCACGGCGTGGCCCCGGCGGTGCACGACGAGGCGAAGGCCGGCAAGCTCGCCACCGTCGACGCCACCTGCCCCCTGGTGACCAAGGTCCACAAGGAGGCCGTCCGGTTCGCGGACGAGGACTACGACATCCTGCTGGTGGGCCACGAGGGCCATGAGGAGGTCGTCGGCACGATGGGCGAGGCCCCGGACCGGATCCACCTGGTGGACGGCGCCGAGGACGTGGCCAACGTGCAGGTCCGCGACGAGAGCAAGGTCGTCTGGCTGTCCCAGACCACCCTTTCGGTGGACGAGACGATGGCCACCGTCGGTGAGCTGAAGAAGCGCTTCCCGCTGCTGGTCAGCCCGCCCAGCGACGACATCTGCTACGCCACCCAGAACCGCCAGGTCGCGGTCAAGCAGCTGGCCCCCGAGACCGACCTGCTGATCGTGGTCGGCTCCAAGAACTCCTCCAACTCCGTCCGCCTGGTCGAGGTCGGCCTGGAGTACGGCGCCAAGGCGGCACACCTGGTCGACTTCGCCGACGAGATCGACGAGGCCTGGCTGGAGGGCGTCACCACGGTCGGCCTGACCAGCGGCGCCTCGGTGCCCGAGATCCTGGTCGAGGGCGTCCTGGCGTTCCTCGCCGAGCGCGGCTACGCCGACGTGGAGATCGTCAAGACCGCCGAGGAGCACCTGATCTTCTCGCTCCCCAAGGAGCTCCGCCGCGACCTGCGTGCCGAGGCGGCCGGCAAGCTCTGAGCACTCCGACGACGCCCGGGACCCAGGGGGCTCCCGGGCGTCGTCGTGTCCGGGCAGGGGTATCGGCAGGCGGGCGCCGTCGCGGGCCCGTACGTTTGTGCACAGGCTGTGGATGACGGAGGGCAGTGGCCATGACGGCGGTATTCGGCGTGGACATCGGCGGCTCGGGCATCAAGGGCGCGCCCGTCGACCTGGAGAGCGGCGAGCTCACCGAGGAGCGGTACAAGGTCCTCACCCCTCACCCCGCCTCGCCGGAGGCCGTGGTCAGCGCGGTCTGCGAGGTGGTCCACCACTTCGGGCACCAGGGCCCGGTCGGCCTCACCTTCCCGGGAGTGGTGGTCGACGGCCACACCCGCACCGCCGCCAACGTCGCCCAGGGCTGGATCGGACTGGACGCCGAGAGCCTCTTCCGCCAGGCCCTCGACCTGCCCAGCACCGTGCTCAACGACGCCGACGCGGCAGGTCTCGCCGAGGTCACCTACGGAGCCGGACGCGACCAGGACGGGGTGGTGCTCGTCCTCACCTTCGGCACCGGCATCGGCAGCGGCCTCTTCGTGGACGGCACCCTGGTGCCCAACACCGAGCTCGGCCACCTGGAACTGCGCGGCAAGGACGCCGAACGCCGGGCCTCCTCGGCGGCCAAGGAACGCCACGAGCTCAGCTGGCCCGACTGGGCGGTCCGGGTGGACGAGTACCTCGACCTGGTCGATCGGCTCTTCTCCCCGCGCCTGATCGTGATCGGCGGCGGCGTCAGCCGGAAGCACGACAAGTTCCTGCCCCTGCTGAAGCAGCGCGAAGCGCGCGTCGTACCGGCCCGGCTGCTCAATGACGCCGGCATCGTCGGCGCCGCCATGGCCGCCGCCGGAGCCGCCTGAATCCCGAGCACCTCTGCTCGACCAAGCAGCCTTCAGCGCCCGGCCGCCCCGGACCGGAGGGACTCAGCCGCCCGTCCGGCTCCGCCGCAGGCGGCGCTGCGCCACGAACCGTGCCGCCACGATGACGGCCGCCAGGCCGGTTCCGCCGAAGAGCCACTCCGCCCGCATCGCGAGACCGCTCGCCAGCGCCACCACCTGTCCGGTCACCCCGGGCGAGGCGACCGGGCCGAAGGCGATCAGGGCGGCAGCGAAGGCGATCGGCCCGCTGATCGGTGCGGCGGCCAGGTCGGCGAACCGTACCCGGACGGCCAGTTGGAAGCAGACCAGCAGGTAGCCGACGCCGAACAGGATTCCGAGCCCGTCGAAGAGCAGCCGGTCCACCGCCGCCAGCAGCACCGTCCCGGCCAGCGCCAGGACGCCGGTGCCGACGGCCGTGAGCCGGGCCGGTCGCCCGCTGCGCGGATGCTCCCGGGCGCCGAGCTGGAGCGGCAGCCGAAGCCGTGGCTTCGGCGGGGCCGGGCGGACTCCGGAGGCCGAACGCAGCCTCGGCTGGCGGAGCCGGGACTCGGGGGGCGCGGCGGGCCCCGGTACGGCGGCCTCGGCGGCGGGACCGGCTGGCGGTCGTCGTCTGGGCCCGGGCGGCTGGGTACGGATGCTCTGCTCCACCCAACCAACGTACGGTCCGATCAACGCCACACTGTGTAATGCTCGTGTTTGGCCCTCGCCCGTGTCCCGGGCCGGGAGTACTGTCGGGCCGGTCCTTCGGATGTGACCCAGGGGGAGAAACCATGTCAGCCCTCGACCCGACTGTTGTTCCGGCCGCTGACCCGACAGCCGTTCCGACTGTTGTTCCGGCCGCTGACCAGGCCTTCTCGTTCGAGCGCCTGCACCACGTCCAGCTGGACATCCCGGCGGGCGCCGAGGACGTCTGCCGGGAGTTCTGGGGCGGGGTGCTCGGGATGACCGAGGTGGAGAAGCCCCAGGTGCTGGCGGCGCGTGGCGGCTGCTGGTTCCGCGGCGGCGGTCTCGAGGTGCACCTCGGCGTGGTGGCCGAGTTCCTGCCGTCGCCCAAGGCCCACCCCGGCAT
The DNA here is from genome assembly GCF_042264695.1 of Kitasatospora sp. NPDC056138. NCBI lineage: Bacteria > Bacillati > Actinomycetota > Actinomycetes > Kitasatosporales > Streptomycetaceae > Kitasatospora > Kitasatospora sp. NPDC056138. Next base: position 92,674 of record NZ_JBHJVK010000019.1, read on the forward strand.
CCTGGTCCGTTCGCTCGACGAGCTGGCCGCCCGGTTGGAGGCGCACGGCCATCCGGTGCTCTGGGACGGCAACTTCCCCGGCTACCGGCGTTTTCACTCCGCCGACGGGCTGGGCAACCGGTTGGAGTTCCTGGAGCCCTCGGCCGAGGTCTGAGCCCGACCCCCGTTCGCCGGGCCCTTAGACTGGGAGATCGGCCCTACGGTGCCACTCCACTCCTCCAAGCCCACGGGACTGCGCTTCATGTCGCTCACGATCGGAATCGTCGGCCTGCCCAACGTCGGCAAGTCGACTCTTTTCAACGCCCTGACCAAGAACGACGTGCTGGCGGCCAACTACCCGTTCGCCACCATCGAGCCCAACGTGGGCGTCGTCGGCGTCCCGGACGCCCGACTGGCCAAGCTGGCCGAGATCTTCGGTTCGCAGCGGATCCTCCCGGCCACCGTGGACTTCGTCGACATCGCGGGCATCGTGCGCGGCGCCAGCGAGGGTGAGGGCCTGGGCAACAAGTTCCTCGCCAACATCCGCGAGTCGGATGCGATCTGCCAGGTCATCCGGGCCTTCAGCGACCCGGACGTGGTCCACGTGGACGGCAAGGTCTCGCCCAAGGACGACATCGAGACGATCAACACCGAGCTGATCCTCGCCGACCTGCAGAGCATCGAGAAGGCCCTGCCGCGGCTCCAGAAGGAGGCCCGGCTGAAGAAGGACACCGCGGCCACGCTGGCCGCGGCCGAGGCCGCGCAGGCCATCCTGGAGAGCGGCAAGACCCTGTTCGAGGCCGGGTTCGACACCACCCTGGTCCGCGAGCTGCACCTGCTGACCGCCAAGCCGTTCCTGTACGTCTTCAACGTGGACGAGGACGAGCTGGGCGACGAGGAGTTCAAGGACGCCCAGCGCGCCCTGGTCGCCCCCGCCGAGGCGATCTTCCTGAACGCCAAGATCGAGTCCGAGCTGATCGAGCTGGACGACGACGAGGCGCTCGAACTCCTCCAGTCCATGGGCCAGGAGGAGCCCGGCCTCGCCACCCTCGGCCGGGTCGGCTTCGACACCCTGGGCCTGCAGACCTACCTCACGGCAGGCCCCAAGGAGACCCGCGCCTGGACCATCAAGAAGGGCGCCACGGCCCCCGAGGCGGCAGGTGTGATCCACACCGACTTCCAGAAGGGCTTCATCAAGGCCGAGGTCATCTCCTTCGCCGACCTGGTCGAGACCGGCTCCATCGCCGAGGCCCGCGCCAAGGGCAAGGCCCGCATCGAGGGCAAGGAGTACGTCATGCAGGACGGCGACGTGGTGGAGTTCCGCTTCAACGTGTGATCGGATCGCAGCTCTGAGTTGACGCCACCTGTCAAGTTCGCAGGTCGGACGGGGCTTGCCTCTCTTGGGGCAAGCCCCGGTCTCTTTCCCGTGCTGACGTGCTGCTGAGATTCCAGGCCGTCGGATCGATGACGAGCACCGCCTCGTCCATCTGGTCACGGACCGGGAGATCATCATCCGGGCGGCCCGCCACCACTGCTGATCGCCGGTTGCGAGTTCGCGTCACCGTGCCGGTTCTGTGCTGACTTCGGCCGCTGGAGTGGGTGTTTCCACAGGTCACGGCAGTGTGGTGGAAGTTCCGCTTCGACGTCTGATCCCGCCGCGCTCGCGGGCGCGGAAAAGGGGGCCCGATCCCGTAAGGATCAGGCCCCCGTGCTCCCGGCGGTGCTCGGCGCGCCTGGACGGAGCTGAAGCGGGTGGTGGCGCGTGGGTCGGCCCTGGCTCGTCCGCCGGTCGTGGCGTCGGATGACTGAAGCTCTGCAATCCAGCAGGCACTTGACCGGGGGTCCGGCCTCGCTCGCTCCGGAGTGCCGCCGAGCGCGGAACCCTGGGGCGCGGCGCCCAGTGCCCCGACCACTCCCAGACGTGGGGCACTGCGCCTCAGGCCGTTCCTCGCCGGGTTCCACCCCCCGGGGGGTGCGGCGTCCCGGGGGTGATCAGAAGCCGGTGTCGTAGGTGTAGAGCTTGGTGTGGTCGAGCATGTCCGCGGGGGTGACGTTGTTCCACGGCCGCATGGTCTCGTTGAGGTCGACGACGTCGGCGGTCTTGCCGGTCGGCAGGTAGCTCTGGTCGCGGTGGCGGGACTGCCACTCGGCCCACAGCTTGTCGATGAAGCAGTGGTGCAGCCAGAAGGCCGGGTCGTTGGGGGACATGCCGGTGGCCATGTGGCCGCCGATCCAGACGTGCACCCGGTTGTGCAGGTTGACGCCGCGCCAGCCCTCGAGGTGGTTGCGGAAGCCGCCCTCGGAGGTGCTGTTCCACGGAGCCATGTCGTAGGTGGAGATGGCGAGCACCGACTCCGCCTCGGCCTTGGTGGGCAGGGCGGCGACGGCGCTGCCGAGGCTGCGGCGCAGGTAGTTGCGGCTGTCCGGGCGGATCGCGAGGGTCCACTTGCCGGTGTTGTAGGCGAACGGGCCGGTGGTGACCTGGCCGTCGCTGCTGCGGCCGTTGCCGCCCATGAAGTCCGGGCCCCAGATCGAGGAGGTGGCCGTGCGGTCGGCCGTCCAGTCCCAGTAGGGCAGGGTGACGGCCGGGTTGATGCTCTGCAGGTCCTGCTCGAACTGGAGCAGGAACCTGCGGTGCCAGGGCAGGAAGGACGGCGAGCGGTGGCCGACCCGCTCGCTGTTGTCGCGGTCGCTGGTGATGAAGGTGTCGTGGATGCTGACGTAGTTGTCGTAGCGCCCAAGGCGCTTGAGCTCCAGGACGGCGTCGACGAAGTCGCGCTTCTCCTTGGCCGTCAGGGTCGCCTGGTTCTTGCGGACTGCCATGAAAGTTCCTCCGGGGTGTGTGCTGTCAGGGAGTTGGCGGCGTCACCGCTCAGGTGAGCGGGAGCAGCTCGGCACCCTGGAGGTCGACCACGGCGGCGCGGGCGAGTGAACGCGGGGTGGCGTGGGTCTGGTAGTGGTTCACGACGCTGATCCAGGTGCCGTCGCCGTTCTGCATGACGTGCAGTTCCTTGCCGTCGATCAGGACCTGGTAGCCGCCGCTGTGGCTGCTGTGGCCGCCGCTGTGGGCGGCCGAGAGCAGCCGGCCCTGGATCCGGCGGCCCTGGTACACCTCGTCGAACTCGTCGCCGGCGCCCGGGTCGGAGGCCACGGCGGACTGCCCGGTGGGCCCGGTGAAGCCGATCACGGCGGTGCCGGCGGCCGCGGCGAGCGCGACACCCGCACCCTGCAGCATCCGGCGGCGGGTGAGGTCGGACGACTTGTGTCCCTCGGGCGTGGTGCCGTTCGTGGGTGTGGCGCTGTTTTCGGACATGGCTGAGTAACCCCCCTGGGTTGAGTGCCTGACTGGCGGATCGCCGGCCTGACGGGTGGGTCGAAGGCACATTCCAAGGTCGATCCGCAGGCTCATGCTTACAGGCAGAGGCGGAGCGCCGGAACGGCCGATCGGCGGGGGTCGAACGGTTGTCCACATTTCCGGACATGCCGCGCTGAAAGTTGCATCCTGTACCAGTCAAGGACTTTTCTGAACGTGACGCCCTTGGGTGAGTTTTGGTAAAGATTCTTTACAGAATCTGCCATTCGACAGGAAATAGTTCATCAACTACGCGCGTCATGTGACCGGCCTTACGACGCCAGGATGGCGTGATGCCGTAGGTCGAGCTGACCGGAAAGGGCTTGCCGGCCCTCGGGGGTGAGGCTGACGGCGCGGGTGGTGCCTATGCGCACGATCCAGCCGGCCTCGAAGGCGTGCCGGCAGATCGCGGCGCCGACCGTCCCGGCGAGGTGCGGACGGCGTTCGGTGAAGTCCAGGCAGGGGCGGACGGCGGGCCGTCCGGACCCCGCGGGCAGCGTGATGCCGAGCGCGTCCAGCCAGTCGACGCCCGCCGGGGTGAGGGCGGGCCCGCGCTCCCAGTCCAGCAGGCCCCGTTCGGCCATGGCCTCGGTGATGGTGACCCCGAGCAGTCCGGCGAGGTGGTCGTAGCAGGTCCGGGCCCGGGCCATGGCGCCGCGCCGGGTGGCGGCGGAGAGCGTGCGGGGTGCCGGGGTGTGCTGCCGGGGCGCCAGTGCGGCGAGGTGCTCGACCAGCTCGGCGGCCTGCGGCCCGGCCAGTCGGACGTAGCGGTGGCGGCCCTGGCGCTCCTGGGTGAGCAGGCCGCCCTCGGTCAGGGTGTTGAGATGGGCGGTCGCGGTGGAGGCGGCCACCCCGGCATGGCGGGCGAGCTCGTTGGCCGTCCAGGCCCGGCCGTCCAGCAGGGCCAGGCAGAACGCGGCCCTGGTGGCATCGGCCAGCAGCCCGGCCAGGGCGGCCACCGCCCGGCCCTCGGCCCGCACCTCGTCGGCCGCCCCCGCGCTTCTCCGTGCGTTCTCCGTCACGCCCCCAGGGTGCACCCGCGAAGCTTCGGTGCGCAGCGAAGTGTGCCGGTGGGGTCGCCGTCCCGACGGCCACCCCATCGGCCCCCGGTCCCCGTCCCCCGTCCCCCGGTCGCCGGACACCGCCACGTCGCGCCGGGTGTCCGGTGTTCCGGGACACCCGGTCGCGCGGCTCCCGCGCCCCGAAGTGCGGGCGGTCAGCCGACCAGGACGGTCAGGGTCCCGTCGTCCGCTGCGACGACCCGGATCTGCTCCAGGGTGTCCACGTGCACGGTCGGCCGGTGGGCGGCCGCACGCGGCCCGACGCCGACGACGGGCATCCCGGCGGCGTGTGCGGCCTGGATCCCGGCCTCGGAGTCCTCGAAGGCGATGCAGGATCCGGGGTCGAAGCCGAGCTCGGCGGCGCCCTTGCGGAAGCCCTCCGGGTCGGGCTTGCCGGCGCCGACCAGTTCGGCGGTGACCAGGACCGGCGGCAGGGGAAGCCCGGCGGCGCTCATCCGGGTGCGGGCGAGGGTGTCGTCCGCCGAGGTCACCAGGGCGTGCGGGAGCCCGGCGAGCGAGCCGAGGAGGTCGGCGGCGCCGGGGATCTGGACGATGCCCTCGGTGTCGGCGGTCTCCTCGGCGAGCATCCGGCGGTTGTCCGCGAGGTTCTCCGCCATCGGCCGCTCCGGGAGCAGGACGGCCATGGTGAGGTGCCCCTGACGGCCGTGGGCGATCCGCATCACCTCGTCCCCGTCGAGCCCGTTGGCCGCTGCCCAGCGGCGCCAGCAGCGGTCCACCACCGCCTCGGAGTCGACCAGGGTGCCGTCCATGTCGAGCAGCAGGGCCCTGGCGGTCAGCGTGGCGGGCGTGGTGGACATGCGGCCTCCTCGGTGGCGCGCGACAGTTTTGTTCCCCGAGGATACAAAAAGGCGGGCGGTGGCCTCAGTCGAGCAGGTGGGCGTTGACCGCGCGGGCGTCCTCGGCCAGTTCGGGCAGCTCCTCGACCGTCACCCCCGCCCCGGTGAGCAGCGCCGTCCCCTGGCAGGCGGTGACGAAGAGGTCCGGCTCCCGCCAGGCGACGACGACCCGGGGGATGCCGGCCGCGATGATCCGCTGGGCGCAGGTGAGCGGCCGGGAGGCGCGCTGTCCGCAGGGCTCCAGCGAGCTGTAGACGGTCGCGGTGCGCAGCCGGGGGTCCTCGGCGGGCAGTTTGGCGAGCGCGGCCTCCTCGGCGTGGCACACCGCGTCGAGTTCGCGGCTGTAGCCCTCACTGAGGAGCTCGCCGTCGGCGCCGACGATCACCGCGCCGACCGAGAAGGCGGTCTCGGAGGGCGGGCAGAGCCGGGAGAGTTCGACGGCGCGGCCGAGCCAGCGCAGGTCCTCGGATGCGGTCACGGGCTGGTCTCCTTGGGGGCGTACCGGAGCAGAACGACATCGCCCACCGTACGCGCCTCGATCAGCCGCATCCGCCGGGTGGGACCACCGGGGTAGTCGGCCGGGCCGGCGAAGCGGGGTGCGGTGGGCTGGCCGACCAGCAACGGGGCGACGGCGAGCTGCAGTTCGTCGGCGAGCCCCTGGGCGAGGAACTGGGTGTGCACGCTGCCACCGCCCTCGACCATCAGCCGCCCGATGCCGCGCGCACCCAGGTCGTCCAGGACGGCGCCGAGGTCCACCTCGGTGCCGAGGCCGACGACTTCGGCGAGCCCGGCCAGCTCCGACCGCAGCCCGGCGGCCGCCGCCCGCGTGGTGTACGCGAGTTTCGCGCCGCCGGTGTGCCAGAAGACGCGGTCGGCGCCGAGTGCCCCGCTCGCGGTGAGGGTGACCTTGAGCGGGTACTCGGGCTTCCCCGCGGCGGTCCGGGCGGCGCGCCGGGCCTCGGAGTTGACGAGCAGTCGGGGGTTGTCCCGGCGCAGGGTGTTGCCGCCGACCAGGATGGCGTCGCAGTCGGCCCGCAGCTCGTCGACCCGGTCGAAGTCGGCCGGGTTGGAGAGCAGCAGTCGGTCGGGCGAGGCGTCGTCGAGGAAGCCGTCGACGGACATCGCGGCGCTCAGCAGGACGTACGGGCGGCGTGCGGCCACAGGTGGTCCGTTTCTCTCGGGATGTCGGAGGGCGTCGGAGGATATCCGGCGGACGTTCCAAGGGGGTGGTGCCACGGTACGGCCCGAGGCGCGCCGCCCGCCCGTCGCCCGTCCCGCCTGCGGCTGACCGCCCGTCAGTTGTTCGTCCGGCGGCCCGGCGGCGTACGACCGGAGTTCGCCGGGCGGACCGAGCCTGGTCCGGCCACGTACGTCCCGCCACCGAAGGGCCCGCCGTGCTCCGTCCTCGTTCGCTCGCGCTCACCGCCGCCGCGTTCACCCTGGCCGCCGTCCCCGCACTGTCGGCGGGTTCGGCGGGTGCGGCGGGCTACGGCACACCCACCATCGCGCTCTCGGCCGACTACCTCTCCGGGGCGGTCGGCGCGACCGGCGACCCGACCGTCCCCGTGACGGTGGCGCAGAGCGGGGCCGACGCCTCGGCGCTCGCCGTGGCCGCGTCGGCGAGCAGCAGGTCCTCGGTCGCCGAGCCCGGCGACGTCACCGTGACCGGCAGCGGCGCGACGCGCACGCTCGCGGTGGCGGCACGCGGCCAGGGCCACACCGACCTCACCGTGAAGGTCACCGGCGCGGGCGGCCGGACGGCCACCAGGACCCTGCACTACGCGGCCTCGGCCGCGGTCCAGCACGCGGCGGACAGCCGCTACCTCACCGGCTCCAGCGACGCCTCGGCCGCGGTGGACGTGGGCGGCGGCTACATCGTGGTCGCGGACGACGAGTCCAACGTGCTGCGCCTGTACGACCGCAACGCCTCCGGTGCGCCGGTGCGGACCTGGGACTTCTCCGCCGCGATCGGGGTCTCCTCCGAGATCGACATCGAGGCCGGGGCCCGGGTCGGCAACACCGTCTACTGGACGGGCTCGCTCGGCAACAACAAGGACGGAAAGGTCAAGCCGGACCGCTCGACCCTGTTCACCACCACCGTCACCGGCTCGGGCGCCGACACCCAGCTCACGCCGGGCGGTTCGTACGGGGGGCTGCGGGACGACCTGATCGCCTGGGACAAGGCCAACGGCAACCGCTACGGCTTCGCGGCGGGGGCGGCCGCCGGTCAGGTGCCCAAGCAGATCGACGGGTTCAACGTCGAGGGCCTGGAGTTCGCGCCGGGGAGCACCACCACGGCGTACATCGGCTTCCGCGCGCCCCTGGTGCCGCCCGCGAACGGGGGCAAGGCGCTGCTTGTCCCGGTCACCGACATCGACCGCCTGCCGGGCGGTTCGGCGCACGCGAGTTTCGGCACCCCGGTCTCGCTCGACCTGGGCGGGCTGTCGGTCCGGGACATCCGCAAGAACGCCGCCGGCCAGTACCTGATCGTGGCCGGCTCCTGGGCGGCCGACGACAACTCCGACCCGTACGCGCTCTACCGCTGGACCGGCCGTCCCGCCGACGCCCCGGTCAAGCTGCTGGACCTGCCGACCGGCGACCCGGGCGGCTGGGAGTCCGTGGTGGACGTGCCCGACCTGACGGCCCCGGGCGCCCGGGTGCAGCTGATCACCGACGACGGCTCCGCCTACCTCTACGGCGACGGTACGGAGGCCAAGGACCTCGGCCACCCGGAGTGGAAGAAGTCCCGCTCCACCTGGTTCACCCTCGGCTGACCGGGCGTTCGGACGAAGTCCCCGGAGGGGTGCGGCTCCCGCGCCCCTCCGGTGGTGCCGACGGCGCCCGGGTGGCCCGGGGCGGGAGCGGCAGCGGGAGGCCGGGCAGTCCGTCGATGCTGGTGGCGACGTGCTCCTTGCCCTCGCAGTACGCCGAGAAGTCCTCGTCGCCCTTGCGCTCGAAGAACTCGGAGTGCAGGCTGCGCTCCTCGCGGTAGTCCATGAACGGGACCGCGAAGCCGCAGGAGTCGCTCACCCGCTCGGCCCGCACCAGCACGATCGCGCGCAGCCCGGCCCCGTCGACGGACGGGTCGAAGCGTGCCAGCAGGCCGCCGAAGCGCGGGTCGCCGCGGAGGACCGCCTCGCCCCGTCCGTGCACCCGTACCACGGTGGGCGGTCCGGTGAAGGCGCACCACATCAGGGTGATCCGCCCGTTCTCCCGCAGGTGGGCGATGGTCTCGGCGTGGCTGCCGCCGAAGTCCAGGTAGGCCAGGGTCAGTTCGTCCAGTACGGCGAGCGTCCCGGAGCGGCCCTTGGGGGAGAGGTTGACGTGCCCGTCGCCGGCCAGCGGGGCGGTGGCGGTGAAGAAGACCGGCTGACTCTCGATGAATGTCCGCAGGCGGCCGTCGATGCGTTCATAGGTCTTTCCCATGCCCCCGATTGTGGCGAGCACGGCCCGGAGGAGTGAAGTCGGAAGGTCGAGTGTCTTGACATCCGAGACGTATATTCTCGTTTCGTGAGACGGCCACGTACGCTCGTCAGCGTTGTCGACATGAGGGGGGCACGTGATGACAGGGCATCGGACCGTCTACACCCACGGGCACCAGGAGTCGGTGCTGCGCTCGCACCGGTCCCGTACGGCGGCCGACTCGGCGGCCTACCTGCTGCCCGAACTGCGGCCGGGGCAGGCCGTGCTGGACGTCGGCTGCGGCCCCGGCACGATCACCGCGGACCTGGCCGAACTGGTCGGCCCGGCCGGCCGGGTGGTCGCCGTGGACACCTCCGCCGAGGTGCTGGAGCAGGCCGCCGCGTACGTGGCCGGGCGGGGTCTGTCCAATGTGGTGTTCGAGTCGGCCGACGTGCACCGACTGCACTACCGGGACGGCGAGTTCGACGTCGTGCACGCCCACCAGGTGCTGCAGCACGTCGCCGATCCGGTGGCCGCGCTGCGCGAGATGCGCCGGGTCGCCGCACCCGGCGGGGTGGTCGCGGCCCGGGACGCCGACTACGCCGCGATGACCTGGTACCCCGAACCGCCCGAGCTGGCCGAGTGGATGGCGCTGTACCAGCGGACCGCCCGGGCCAACGGCGGCGAACCGGACGCCGGCCGGCGACTGCTGTCCTGGGCGCACGCGGCCGGCCTGGAGCAGGTCCGGGCCACCTCGGGCACCTGGACGTACGCCACGCCCGAGGAGCGCGCGTTCTGGGGCGGCATGTGGGCGGACCGCACGGTCGGCTCCGCCCTCGCCGAGAGCGCCACCACCCGGGGGTACGCCGAGCCGGCCGACCTGGAGCGGATCGCCGCGGGCTGGCGCTCCTGGGCCGCCGAGCCGGACGGCTGGTTCGCGGTCCTGCACGGCGAGGTGCTGGCCCGGGTCTGACGGCCGCCGGGTACCCCGGTCGGGTCCGGGCGGCGGGCCGTCCCGTACGGCTTTCGAGTGGTGCGGGCCCCGGGCGGCTCCCGCAGCCCGACCGGGCCGGGCCCCGGGGGCGCCCGGCCGCCGAACGGCGCGGGGAGCCGGGTCTTACCTGCTGTTAACCGCGCCCGTATCCACCGGAATCAGGCCCCGGGTAGCGTCGGTGGCCGTACCAGGCCCCGGCCCGTCCCCCACCGGGCCGGGCCCGGTACGGCCCGGCTACCGTGCACGGTGTGGAGACGTACCGGGTGATGCGCCAGGACGACAACGGCAACCGCTTCGAGGTCGCCGGGGGCCTCGGGCGCGCCGAGGCCGAGGCACTGGCCGCGGAGTTCGAGGCGCGCGGCCACAAGCAGCTGTACTGGACCGAGGCCGAGCCCGCATAGGGTCTGAGGCATGGAGAACCGGATCGTCGTCGGCGGCGCCCTCATCCACCAGGGCCGGGTACTGGCCGCCCGGCGCAGTTCGCCGCCCGAGGTGGCGGGTTACTGGGAGTTCCCGGGAGGCAAGGCCGAGCCGGGGGAGAGCCAGGAACAGGCGCTGGAGCGCGAACTGCACGAGGAGCTCGGCGTGCGCGCCCGCGCGCTGCGTCAGCTGCCGGGCCGGTGGCCGATCCGGCCCGGACTGGAGCTGCGGATCTGGGCCGCCGAACTGCTCTCCGGCGACCCGCAGCCGCTGGAGGACCACTCCGAGCTGCGCTGGCTCGGCCCGGCCGAGCTCACCGAGGTGGACTGGCTGGAACACGACCGCGAGGTCCTGCCGCACGTCGCCCTGCTGCTCGCAGAGTCCTGACCGGTGGGTCTCCCGCAGTCGGTGTGCCCCTCGGGCGGGCCAATCCGAGGGACGACCCGGCTGCCCGGGATACGCTGGCAGGGTGGCGGGTATGTCACTGTTCGGAAGCATTCGTCACCATAGGTGAGATGACACCCCGCCATCCCGTACCCCGGTGATCCGCCGAGGTGCACAGCCCGAGAGCCGGAGGCCCCGTCCGTGTCGAGTACGGGTAACGGCGGGGGAGCACGGCAAGGCCAGGAGCTCCCCCGACGTGGTCCGCTGCGCGCGGCCGGCCCCGTCCCGGGGGGTGCCCCGGGTGCCGCTGCGGGCAGCACGGGCAGCACGGGCCGTGGGCTCGGCGGCGCCGCCGCCCGTGCCCGGCTGCGCCGCCGGATGCCGCCCGTCGCCGCGCCGCCGCAGGGCGTGGTGCAGGACCAGTCGCCGCCGGCCCCCGACCCCGCCCGCCGCCGGGTGGCCCTGCCCGGCGCGCCCACCTCGCGCGGGCGTCCGACCGCGCCGTTCCCCGGCTCGGGTACGCCGGCCGCCGAGCGGTTCGGCCAGCACACCGAGGGCAGTCTGTTCGACGTGGTGAAGGTGGCCATCGCGATCCTGGACACCTCGGGCCGGGTGGTGCTGTGGAGCCCGGCCGCCGAGGAGCTGCTCGGCTGGCCGAGCGAGCTGCTGGTCGGCCGTGGGATCGCCGAGCTGGTGGGCGGCGAGGGGGCCGCCGACCGCACCCTGGCGGCGATCCGGGAGACCGTGCACAACGGCAGCTGGCACGGGCTGACCGAGCTGCGCCACCGGGAGGGCGGACTGGTCGGGGTCGAGGCCCGGATCTCGCTGCTGGTGGACGGGGACGGTACGCCGTTCCTCCAGGTTGCGCTCGCCGACGCCGAGATGCTCCAGGCGGTCGAACGCGACCTGGCGGTACGGGACGCGCTGTTCGAGCAGTCCCCGCTCGGCATCGCGATCCTCGACACCGACCTGCGCTACACCGCGGTCAACCACACCCTCGCCGAGATGAACGGCGTCGCCGCCGAGGAGCACGTGGGCCGCACCACCGGTGAGACGCTCCCGGAGCGCGCCGCCGACGAGGTCACCACCATCCAGCGGCAGGTGCTGGCCACCGGCGAGCCGGTCGTCGACGTCACCCTCGCCGCCCCGATGACGGCCCGCGCGGGCTTCCGGTCCATCTCGTACAGCCGGATGACGGACCGCTCGGGCAGGGTGCTCGGCATCTCGGGCACGGTGATGGACGTGACCGAGCGCTACCGGGCGGTGTCCAAGGTCGAGCACGCCCGGCGCAGGCTCTCGCTGCTCAACGAGTTCGGATCCCGGGTCGGCGACCTGCTGGACGCCGCCCGGATCGCCCAGGAGCTGGCCGGTGCGGTGGTCCCCCGGCTGGCCGACTACTCCGCCGTGATCCTGCTCCAGGCGGTGGCCCACGGCGACGACCTGCCCCGGCACGGCCACGACCGGCGGACCTCGCTGCTCCAGCTGGGCACCGCCGCGGTCCAGGACGGGCCCGAGGTCGACACGATGCTCCGCCGTGGCGCCAGGATCACCTTCTCCGAGGACTCCGCCTTCGGCCGGGTGCTGCGCAGCGGCGTCCCCGAACTGCTCTCCGGCCCGGACGAGCTGAGCGACCTCTCCTACCCCGGTGATCCGAAGGTGCAGGCGGCGCACGACCTGGGCGTGCACTCCCGGCTGGTGGTGCCGTTGCGCGCCCGGGGCATCGTGATCGGCCTGCTGGTGGTGAGCCGGGCGGGCTACCGGGAGGGCTTCGACCGGGACGACCTGGCGTTCACCGTGGAGCTCGCCGACCGGGCGGGCAGCTCGCTGGACAACGCCCGGCTGTACGCCCGAGAGCGCACCGCGGCCCTCACCCTGCAGCGCACCCTGCTGCCCCAGCAGGTGCCGCAGCCCGCCGGGATCGAGGTCGCCTACCGGTACGTGCCGGGCAGCAGCGGCACCGAGGTGGGCGGCGACTGGTTCGACGTCATCCCGCTGCCGGGCGAGCGTACGGCGCTGGTGGTCGGCGACGTGATGGGCCACGGCCTGCGGGCCGCCGCCACGATGGGCCGGCTGCGCACCGCCGTACGCACCCTGGCCGGCCTCGACCTGCCGCCCGAGGTGCTGCTGCGGCACGTCAACGAGCTGGCCGACGACCTGGCCCAGGGCCCGGACGAGGCGCTGCTGGCCACCTGCGTGTACGCGGTCTTCGACCCGGCGACCGGGCGGCTGACGGCCACCAAGGCCGGGCACATCCCGCCCGTCCTGATCGTCCCCAAGGGGTCGGCCGAGGAGGCCTGCCGGATCGGCAGCCCGCTGCCGGGCGGCGCCGGTCAGGTGGTGGACCTGCCCTCCGGCGCGCCGCTCGGGGTCGGCGGGGTCCCGTTCGAGTCGATCGAACTGGAGATCCCCGAGGGCAGTCTGCTGGCGCTCTGCACGGACGGGCTGGTGGAGTCCAGGGACAAGGACCTCGACGTCGGCCTCGGCCGGCTGATCAGCGTGCTCGAACAGCCGTACCCGTCCATCCAACAGGCGTGCGAGGCCGTCCTGGCCACCATGGAGCAGGGCCGCGAGCCGGACGACGTCGCGCTGCTGCTGGCCCGGCTCGGCCGGGGCCAGACCGGCACGCCGACGGCCGGCTGGACACTGCCCGCCGAGCCGACCGCGGTCTCCCGGGCCCGCCGGCTGGTGCGCGGCACGCTGGCCGACTGGTCCGTCGAGGCGCTCACGGACACCGCCGAACTGCTGGTCAGCGAGCTGGTGACGAACTCGGTCCGCTACGCCAGTGCCCCGATCGGGGTCCGGCTGACCCTGGGTGACACCCTGCTGGTGGAGATCTCCGACCCGCTGCCCGACCCGCCGCGCGAGCGCCACGCGGCCGAGGCCGACGAGGGCGGCCGGGGTCTGGAGTTGGTGGGCCGCCTCGCGCTGCGCTGGGGGGCCCGCACGGAGGGCATGGGAAAGGTGGTCTGGTTCGAACTGGCGACGGACGGTTCCGATCACGGTGGGACATTCGGATAGCCGGATGTTCACCATCACCATCGGTCGTTCATCAATGCGATGCAGTGCGCCGCAACTCGGCATGATCTTGTCATATCTGAGCGGCATTCAGGTCGGATAAGCTCAACGCGCTTGACCCGGGCGTGCTGATTCGGCTGGGCTGCCTGGTTCGAACAGCCGTCGCCGGGTAAGGACCCGGGGCGGGGCCGCCCTTGATTCGATGTTGTGATGTCCGGGGCGTGTGCGCTCGCCCCCGGATGATGAATACTCGGTCTTCTCGACATCCGGATGGCCACGGGTTGGAGGGGTCGGTCCGTTGAACAGCATCCCGGCGCCGAACGCGCCGAGCAGTGGCAGCCATGCTGCCGTGCCCGGGCAGCTCGGTGTCCCGACCGACCGGGGTAGGGACCGCGGTGCGCCCGGCAGCTGGGGTCACGCCCAGCCGGGCTCCATCTACGACTTCGTCCGGGTCGCCACCTTCGCGATCGGCCCGGACGGGCGGATCAGCCAGTGGAGCGGCCGGGCCGCGGAGTTCTTCGGCGTCCCCGCAGCCGACGCGGTCGGCGCCGACCCGATCAGCACCTTCGTCCCCCGCGAGCTCTGGCAGCGCGGCCGCGCCCGGCTGGAGCGCATCCTGGGCGGCGAGGAGTGGGTCGGCACCGCGCCCTACCGCAACGCCGACGGCAGCGAGGGCCTCGCCGAGCTGTACGCGATGCCCGACGCGGTGCCCGACGCGGCGCCCGGCACCGGCACACCCGGCGCCACCTGCCTCGCCGTCGACCTCGGACGGCTGCGCCGGATCGAGACCGACCTGGCCGCCTCCGAAGCCGTCTTCGGGCAGACCCCCACCGGCTTCTTCCTGTTCGGCAACGACCTGCGCCTCCAGCGGGTCAACGACGCCTTCGCCGCGGGTGTCGGCCTCTCGCCCGCCGAGCTCCAGGGCCTCACCCCGTACGACCTCTTCCTGCCCGGCGAGGCCGAGCGGCTGCTGGTCGCGCTGCGCAAGGTGCTCGACGGCGGCGGGCCCATCGTCGACCTGCGCTTCACCGGGGCCGTCCCGCGCACCGCCAGCGTCCCCGCCCCCGGCGGCCGACGCGACGGCGGGCGCCGCTGGGCCATCTCGCTCTACCGGCTCACCGGCGCGGCCGGGCACCCGATGGGCGTGGCCGGACAGGTCATGGACGTCACCAGCCGCCACGTCGCCGAACGCGAGGCCGCCGGAGTCCGCCGCAGCCTCGCCCTGCTGAACGAGGCCAGCAGCCACATCGGCTCCACCCTCGACCTGGAGACCACCGCCAAGGAACTGCTGGACGTGATCGTCCCGCAGTTCTGCGACCTGGCCACCGTCGACCTCTACACCGCGCTGCTCACCGGCGACTCGGGCCCGATCTCCGGCCAGTCCGGGCTCTCGGACGGCTGCGGCGAACTGCGCCGGGTCGCGGTCTCCAGCGTGGTCGGCGGCGCCTCCAGCGTGCTCGGCGCCGAGGGGTCGGTGCCGGTCGCCGAGGCCGGGGGGACCCTCTGTTACCCCCGCCGCTCCCCGCACGCCCGCGCACTGCGCACCGGCCGCAGCGTCGTCCCCCAGCCGGGCCCCGACCCGCTGCTGCGCTCCACCCTGGTGGTCCCGCTGGTCGCCCGCGACCAGGTGCTCGGCCTGGTCCAGCTCTCCCGCGCGATCGGCAGCGAACCCTTCGACGCCCGCGACGTCGCCATCGCCGAGGAACTCGTCGCCCGCGCCGCCGTCTGCGTCGACAACGCCCGGCTCTACCGCCGCGAGCACGAACGCGCCCTGCTGCTCCAGCGCAGCCTGCTGCCCCCCGGCAACCCGGCCGCCACCGGCCTGGAGATCGCCCGCCGCTACCTGCCCAGCAACAACAACACCGAGGTCGGCGGCGACTGGTTCGACGTCATCCCGCTGCCCGGCAGCCGTACGGCCCTCGTGATCGGCGACGTGATGGGCCGCGGCCTGCGCGCGGCCGTCGCGATGGGCCAGCTCCGGACGGCCGTGCGCACCCTCGCCATGCTCGACCTCGACCCCGCGGAGGTGCTCGGCGCGCTGGACGAGATCGCCCGCGGCCTCGGCGGCGACAGCGACCGCCCCGGCGAGGAGTCCACCGAGCTCTACCTCGCCACCTGCGTGTACGCCGTGTACGACGCGGTCAAGCAGCGCTGCACCTTCGCCAACGCCGGACACCTGCCGCCCGTCCTGCTCAGCCCGGGGGAGCCCGCCAGGATGCTGGACGTGCCGCCCGGACTGCCGCTCGGCGTCGGCGGCGAGCCCTTCGAGGAGGTCTGGGTCGACCTGCCGGACGACGCGATCCTCGGCCTCTACACCGACGGCCTGGTGGAGTCCCGCAAGCACCAGCTGGACGAGGGCCTGCGCGCCTTCCGCACCGCCCTGACGAACGGCTCCAAGGAGCTGGAGAAGCTCTGCGACCAGGTCCTGGACGAGCTGATCCCGCACCACGGCGAGGACGACATCGCCCTGCTGATGGCCAAGGTGCAGAGCCTGCCCGAGGACGCCGTCGGCGACTGGCGGCTGCCCGCCGAGCTGACCTCCGTCGGCAAGGCCCGGGACCTCGCCTGCGGCTGGCTGCTCACCCGGGGCCTCGACGAGCTGGTCGACACCACCGAGCTGCTGGTCAGCGAGTTGGTCACGAACGCGCTGCGGCACGGACGCGGCGAGATCCGGCTGCGCCTGCTGAAGGACCGTACGGTGGTCTGCGAGGTCTGGGACGACGGCTACGCCCAGCCCAGGCAGCGCCGGGCCCAGGAGACCGACGAGGGCGGCCGCGGCCTCCAGCTGGTCAGTCTGCTGGCCGAGCGCTGGGGGAGCCGCCGGACGCCCAACGGCAAGATCGTCTGGTTCGAGCTGTCCCTGTAGACACGGCCGGGGCACGGGCGGCCGACCGGTCGTCGAACGGTAGGCCGGGAGGGTGCTTCCCGGGGGGAGGCCGCCGTGTCGTGCCCCGTGCTGCGCCCGGTTGTCCTTCAGTGGTGGTCCGCCCTGATCATCGGATCAACTGACCATCCGCCGGAGAAGTGCATGCGCGTCCCCCAGGCCACTGCCGTCGCCCTCGCCCTGATGATGAGCACCGCGCTGGCCGGCTGCTCCGAGGACGACGCCCCGCCGCCGTCCGCCGCCGACCTCGCCCGCGTCGACCGGTCCGACCTCCGCGAGGGCGGCACCCTGCGCTGGGCCGTGGACTCCGTACCGGCCACCCTCAACGTCTTCCAGCCCGAGGCGACCGCCGACTCGGAACTGCTCGCCCATGCCCTGCTGCCCAGCCTGTTCCGGTTGGACGAGCACGCCCACGCCACCGCCGACCCCGACTACCTGGCCGCCGCGGAGTCCACCAAGGCGGGGAAGAACCCCCAGGTCGTCACCTACCGGCTCAACCCCAAGGCGGTCTGGAGCGACGGCACCCCGATCTCGGCCGCCGACTTCACCGCCCAGTGGCACGCCCTCTCCGGCGCCGACCCGGCCTTCCACAGCGATCGGCCGGGCGGGTACGCCGCGATCGCCTCGGTCGAACAGGGCGCGGACGCCCACGAGGTGAAGGTCACCTTCAAACAGCCGTACGGCGCCTGGCGCGCCCTGTTCAGCCCGCTCTACCCGGCCGCGGCGACCGGCTCCGCGGCTGCCTTCAACCAGCCGCTCACCGACACCCTGCGGGTCTCGGCGGGCCCGTTCACGGTCCGCTCGTACGACCGTGCGGCCGGAAAGGCGGCGCTGGTCCGCAACCCCGGCTGGTGGGGGGAGCCCGCGAAGGCCGAGGAGATCGACTTCCTGGCCACGCCGGCCGCCGCCCGGCTGGACGCCCTCGACCAGGACAGGCTGGACGTCGCCCCGCTGACCTCCACCATCGACTACGCCCTGGCGGACCGGGCCGTCACCGGGGGAGCGGCCTCGGCGCAACCGTCCGCCTCGGACGCCTCCGGTGCCGCCTCGACCTCGCCCTCCGCCTCCGCCTCCGGTGCTTCCGCCTCGCCTTCCACCTCCACCTCCGCCTCCGCTTCCGGAGCCTCCGCCTCGGCCTCCGGCGCTTCCGCCTCCGCTTCCGGTGGCTCCGCGTCTGCGGCTTCCGCCGGCCCGGTGAAGCCGAGCCCGGCCGCGCCGCCGGCCGCCGCGGCGCTGGTCGACGCCTCCGACCAGGCACTGCGGCGGGCCGAGTCGCTGCCCGGGCTGAGCCTGCACCGGGCCGCCTCGCCCGCCTTCACCCAGCTCACCCTGAACGCCGCCAGGGCCCCGCTCGCCGACACCGCCGTCCGCCGCGCAGTCGCCCGGGCCGTGGACCGGGAGCGGATCGCCAAGGCAGCCCTCGGCCCGCTGGGCCTGCCCGCCACCCCGCTCGGCAACCACCTGCTGATGGCCGACCAGGAGGGCTACCGGGACAACAGCGCCGCCGCCGACGGCGACGAGACGGTGGCCAAGCAGTTGGACGACGCGGGCTGGAAGCAGGGCGACGGGGGCCGGGCCAAGGACGGCAAGCAGCTCGCCCTCACCCTGTTGATCCCGGACGGCTCCGCCACCGCCCGGCGCACCGCCGACGCCCTCACCGCCAACCTGGCGGAGGTCGGGATCGCCCTGCACACCTCACCGGTCCCCGCGGACGGCTTCGTCAAGGACCACCTGGCCACCGGCGACTACGACCTGGCGCTCTTCTCCTGGCCCGTCACCGGCTTCCCCGGCGCCGAGGAGCACGCGCTCTACGCCAAGCCCCAGCCGGGCCCCGACGGCATCCCGGTGGTCGGCCGCAACTACGCCAGGGTCGGCACCGAGGAGATCGACCGGCTCTTCGACCGGGCCGCCGCCGAACTCGACCCCACCGCGCAGCGCAGGCTGCTCCAGCAGGCCGACGGCCGGATCTGGCAGCTCGCCCACTCGGTCCCGCTCTACCAGCGTCCCGACCTGGTCGCGGTGCGCAAGACCGTCGCCAACGCCGGTGCGTACGGCTTCGTCACCCCGCGCTTCCAGGACCTGGGTTTCCGCACCGGGAGCTGAGCCGAGCCGGCCGTCCACAACCGGTTCCGACCGCCTTCGGACGCCCGTTTCGGATTCGTTGGGTGGTTCCACGTACCATAGGAGGAAGCCGTGGCATGTCATCGTGCCCGGCGGGTGGACCGGTAGTAGCAGGCGGAACGGGCGGCGGCGATCAACAGGGATCGCAAGTCGGCGTCACGCAGCCGGGCGCCGCAACCCACGATTCCGGGAGAATCAGCTAGGCATGCCCACGCGCAACGACATCCGTAACGTCGCCATCGTCGCCCACGTCGACCACGGCAAGACCACCCTGGTCGACGCCATGCTGAAGCAGGCCGGCGCCTTCGCCGCCCACCAGCAGCTCGACGACCGAATGATGGACTCGAATGACCTGGAGCGCGAGAAGGGCATCACCATTCTCGCGAAGAACACCGCGGTCAAGTACCACCCCAAGGACGGTGGCGCGCCGATCACCATCAACATCATCGACACCCCGGGCCACGCCGACTTCGGTGGCGAGGTCGAGCGCGGTCTGTCGATGGTGGACGCGGTCGTGCTCCTCGTCGACGCCTCCGAGGGTCCGCTGCCGCAGACCCGCTTCGTGCTCCGCAAGGCGCTGACCGCCAAGCTGCCGGTCATCCTCTGCATCAACAAGACCGACCGTCCGGACTCGCGGATCGACGAGGTCATCAACGAGACCTACGACCTGTTCCTCGACCTGGACGCGGACGAGGACCAGATCGAGTTCCCGATCGTCTACGCCTGCGCCCGTGACGGCGTCGCCTCGCTGACCAAGCCGGAGGACGGCACCGTCCCCGCCGACAGCGAGAACCTGGAGCCGTTCTTCTCCACCCTGCTGGAGCACGTTCCGGCCCCGACCTTCGACGAGGAGGCCCCGCTCCAGGCCCACGTCACCAACCTGGACGCCGACAACTTCCTCGGCCGCATCGCGCTGCTCCGCGTCGAGCAGGGCTACCTGAGGAAGGGTCAGACCGTCGCCTGGATCAAGCGTGACGGCTCGATCCAGAACGTCCGCATCACCGAGCTGATGATGACCGAGGCGCTCACCCGCAAGCCGGCCGAGCAGGCCGGTCCGGGCGACATCTGCGCCGTCGCCGGCATCCCGGACATCATGATCGGCGAGACCCTGGCCGACACCGAGAACCCGATCGCGCTGCCGCTGATCACGGTGGACGAGCCGGCCATCTCGATGACCATCGGCACCAACACCTCGCCGCTGGTCGGCCGTGGTGGCAGCGGCAAGGGCGCGGACGCCAAGGCCGCGGTCAAGGACCGCAAGGTCACCGCCCGCCAGGTGAAGGACCGCCTGGACCGCGAGCTGATCGGTAACGTCTCGCTGCGCGTCCTGGACACCGACCGTCCGGACGCCTGGGAGGTGCAGGGCCGTGGTGAGCTGGCCCTGGCGATCCTGATCGAGACCATGCGCCGCGAAGGCTTCGAGCTGACCGTCGGCAAGCCGCAGGTGGTCACCAAGGACGTCAACGGCAAGGTCCACGAGCCGGTCGAGCGCCTGACCGTCGACGTGCCCGAGGAGCACATGGGTGCGGTCACGCAGCTCATGGGCATCCGCAAGGGCCGCATGGACAACATGTCCAACCACGGCTCCGGCTGGGTGCGCATGGAGTTCGTCGTTCCGTCCCGTGGCCTCATCGGCTTCCGTACGGAGTTCCTGACCAGCACCCGCGGCACCGGTATCGCGCACTCGATCCACGAGGGCCACGAGCCGTGGTTCGGCACGCTGACGACCCGCAACAACGGTTCGCTGGTCGCCGACCGGGCCGGTGTGGTCACCGCTTTCGCGATGACCAACCTGCAGGAGCGCGGCGTGCTCTTCTGCGACCCGGGCACCGAGGTGTACGAGGGCATGATCGTCGGCGAGAACTCGCGTTCCGACGACATGGACGTCAACATCACCAAGGAGAAGAAGCTCACCAACATGCGTTCCTCGAACGCTGATGTTGCCGAGTCGATCGTCCCGCCGCGCAAGCTCTCGCTGGAGCAGTCGCTGGAGTTCTGCCGCGAGGACGAGTGCATCGAGGTGACTCCGGAGACCGTCCGCATTCGCAAGGTGGTCCTGGACCAGAAGGACCGCGGGCGCACCGCGTCGCGGGCCAAGAAGGGCTGACGCTCTTTCGGTAGTACCCGAAGGGCCGGTTGCTGCCCCCCTCTCGCAGGGGGCGGTGACCGGCCCTTTTCTTACTCTCCGCGACTGACACACGCAGTTAGATGATCTTCTAAGTGTCCGTTAATCGTGCGTAACCGACCGTCATTCAAGGCAACTGTCCGTTTCGTTCCTGTCTGAGTATGTCTCTTATGTCCGATTTTTAAAATCAATCCAACTTTCATGTGACCAAATTGAAATGCGTAATGGTCATCTAAGTATCCGAGCGTGACCGATAGTGGGTTCAGTCGAGCTCGGGTCAAGGGTTACGCGCAGGGGTGCGCGCCGAAACCTCGGGCGAGGAAGCATCGCTGGGGCGCAGACCTCTGGTCGGTCGACTCCTGCGGTGCTCTCCACGTTTGGATCACGGATACAGGAGGCATATCCATGCGCGGTGCCAGCCAGGCCAAGTGGGTCGTCGCGGCTGTCGCGGTCGCCCTCGCCGCTACCGCCTGCAGCAGCGGCGGGTCGTCTGACAGCAGCGGTGCGGCCGACGCCAAGGGTTCGTTCAGCTACCAGAGCACCGAGCCGCAGCACCCGCTCCAGCCGGCGAACGCCATGGAGGTCGGCGGCGGTCGCATCGTCAAGAACCTGTTCCGTGGGCTGGTCGACTACGACCCCACCAACGGCAAGCTGCGCAACCAGGTTGCGGACAAGATCGAGACCACCGACTCCCAGCACTACACGGTGACGCTGAAGTCCGGTTGGACCTTCCACGACGGCACTCCGGTGACCGCCCAGTCCTTCGTGGACTCCTGGAACTGGTCGGCCAACACCAAGAACAACCAGGTCAACAGCAACTGGTTCGCCGACATCGCCGGTTACGCGGACGTCCACCCGGAGAAGGACAAGGGCGCCCCGACCTCGGACAAGATGTCCGGCCTGAAGGTCGTGGACGACACCCACTTCACCATCGACCTGACCGCCCCGGTCTCGTACTTCGAGTACAAGCTCGGTTACACGGCCTTCTCGCCGCTGCCGAAGGTCTTCTACACCGACCCGGCCAAGTACGGCGAGTCCCCGATCGGCAACGGCCCCTACAAGTTCGTCTCGTGGGAGCACAACAAGGCCGTCACCCTCGCCGCCTACGACAAGTACGCGGGCGTGGACAAGCCGAAGAACGGCGGCATCGTCTTCAAGAACTACACCCAGGCCGAGGCCGCCTACAAGGACCTGGTCTCCGACAACCTGGACGTGCTGGACCAGGTCGACCCGAGCGACCTGGCCTCGTACAAGAACGACCTGGGCGACCGCGCGGTCGACCAGCCGCAGGGTGGCATCACCTCCATCGCCTTCGCGATGTACCAGGACGACTGGAAGGGTGCCGACAAGGCGAAGGTCCGCCAGGGCCTGTCCATGGCGATCGACCGGGACACCATCACCAAGACCGTCCTGCAGGGTTCGCGCATGCCGGCCGACAGCTGGGTCGCGCCGGGCGTCGCCGGTTACAAGAAGGGCGCCTGCGGTGAGGCGTGCACCTTCAACCCGGCCAAGGCCAAGGAGCTGATCGCGGCCGGCGGCGGTGTCCCGAACAACAAGGTGACGATCCTCTACAACGCCGACGGCGGCCACAAGGACTGGGTCGACGCGGTCTGCAACTCGATCCGCCAGAACACCGGTGTGGAGTGCGTCGGCGACCCCAAGCCGGACTTCAAGACCGCCCGTGACCTGATCGACGGTCACAAGGTCGACAGCATGATGCGCTCGGCCTGGCAGCAGGACTACCCGCTGAACGCCAACTTCCTGCGCGACATCTACGGCACCGGCGCCTCCGCCAACGACTCGCTGTACTCCAGCCCGGAGTTCGACCAGCTGTCGAAGCAGGCCGACGCGGCCGCCTCGATCGACAAGACCACCGAGCTGTACAGCCAGGCCGAGGCCGTGCTGGCCAAGGACATGCCGGCCATCCCGCTGTGGTTCTACAAGACCAACTCCGGCTACTCGAACAAGGTTCAGAACGTCAAGTTCGACTCCTTCGGCGACCCGGTGTTCACCGAGGTCGAGATCAAGAAGTAAGCAGGCCGGTACCACCAGGCCCGCCAGGGCTGCCCTCAGCGCAGCCCGGGACCAGAAGCAGGCGTAACGGGCCGGTGCCGACCCCTCCCCCAAGAAGGGCGGGTGTCGGCATCGGCCGCTTCCGCGCCGACCACGCAATGGAGGCATGATGGGGCGCTTTGTCGCGAGGCGACTGCTCCAGATGATCCCGGTGTTCATAGGTACGACCGCACTGATCTTCTTCATGGTGCATGTCCTACCGGGTGACCAGGTCCGGGCGATGTGGGGAGACAAGCAGCCGGATCCGGCTCAGCTCGCCTCACTCAAGCACAAGTTCCACTTGGACCTGCCGCTCTGGCAGCAGTACGTGGAGTACATGAAGGGCCTCTTCACCGGGGACTTCGGCGAGACCCTGGCGGGCCGCAAGGTGTCGGACGTGATCTCCGAGGCCATGCCGGTGACCGTTCGACTGGCACTGATGGCCTTCGGCATCGAGATCGTCTTCGGTATCGCGCTCGGCCTGTTGTCGGGGCTCAAGAGCGGGAAGTTCGCGGACAAGAGCACTCTCGTCCTCACCCTGATCCTGATCTCCATCCCGGTTCCGGTGCTCGGCTTCGTCTTCCAGACGGTCTTCGGCATCAACCTGAAGTGGGTCAAGCCCACCGTCCAGGACTCCATGGACCTGCAGCAGTTGCTGCTGCCGGCCATCGTGCTGGGGTCGCTCTCGCTGGCGTACGTCGCCCGCCTGACCCGTACCTCCATCGTGGAGAACATCCGTGCCGACTACATCCGCACCGCGGTGGCCAAGGGTCTGCCGCGCCGGAAGGTGATCGGCACCCACCTGCTGCGCAACTCGATGATCCCCGTCATCACCTTCCTGGGCACCGACCTCGGTGCGCTGATGGGCGGAGCGATCGTCACCGAGGGCATCTTCAACGTCAAGGGTGTCGGGAACGCGCTCTACCACGCGATCAACCAGAAGGAAGGTGCGACGGTCACCGGGTTCGTGGTCGTCCTCGTGATCGTCTACCTCGCCGCCAGCCTGATCGTGGACCTGCTGTACGCGGTCCTGGACCCGAGGATCCGGTATGCCTGACCTGACCGACAAGAAGTCCCCCACCGAGCAGGCCGAGGGCGCCGCCGTCGCGGCGGCCGCCAAGCCGGAGAAGGCCCGCAGCCTCGGCTCGGACGCCTGGGAGGACCTGCGCCGCCGTCCGATCTTCCTCATCTCCGCGGCACTGATCCTGGTGCTGATCGTGATGAGCATCGCCCCGGGCCTGTTCACCTCGGTGGACCCGCGGGCCGGCGACCTGACGCACGACTACCTGAGGGCGCCGAACTACAGCCACTTCTTCCAGGGCGACTGGTTCGGCTACGACGTCCAGGGCCGCTCCATCTACGCCCGGGTGGTCTACGGCGCCCGCGCCTCGATCGTGGTCGGCATCTGCGTCACCGCCTCCGTGACCGTCCTCGGCGGCCTGGTCGGCATGCTGGCGGGCTACTTCGGCGGTTGGGTCGACACCCTGCTCTCCCGGCTGACCGACGTGTTCTTCGGCATCCCGCTGCTGCTCGGTTGCCTGGTCGTGCTGAACGCCTTCACCGACCGCACGGTGTGGAGCGTGGTCTTCGCCCTCGCCTCGATCGGTTGGACCCAGATGGCCCGCGTGATGCGCGGTTCGGTGATCACCGTCAAGCAGGCCGACTACGTCACCGCCGCCAAGGCGCTCGGTGCCGGTACGGGCCGGATCCTGCTCAAGCACGTCCTGCCGAACGCGATCGCGCCGGTGATCGTGGTGGCCACCATCGCACTCGGCGGCTACATCGCGACCGAGGCGACGCTGAGCTTCCTCGGCATCGGTCTCCAGGACCCGACGATCTCCTGGGGCATCGACATCGACACGGCCCAGAAGGCGATCCGGCAGGCGCCGTTCGCACTCTTCTTCCCGGCCGGCATGCTCAGCATCACCGTGCTGGCGTTCATCATGCTCGGTGACGCGGTCCGCGACGCCCTCGACCCGAAGCTGCGCTGAGAGAGGCGAAACGCACCATGACCACTGTCACTGAGAAGACCGACGGCGGGGAGCGCCTCGCCCCCGGCACCCCGTTGCTCGAAGTCCGCGACCTGCACGTGGAGTTCGTGACCCGGGACGGCATCGCCAAGGCCGTCAACGGCGTCAACTACTCCGTCTCGGCGGGCGAGACGCTGGCCGTGCTCGGTGAGTCCGGCTCCGGCAAGTCCGTCACCGCGCAGACCATCATGGGCATCCTGGACATGCCTCCGGGCCGGGTCACCTCGGGTGAGATCCTGTTCCGGGGCCAGGACATGCTCAAGATGTCCAAGGAGGAGCAGCGCAAGCTCCGCGGCCAGAAGATCGCGATGATCTTCCAGGACGCGCTCTCCGCGCTCAACCCCGTGCTGAGCGTGGGCTACCAGCTCGGCGAGATGTTCCGGGTGCACCGCGGCGCCTCCCGCAAGGAGGCCAAGGCCAAGGCCATCGAGCTGATGGAGCGCGTCCGGATCCCGGCCGCCGCCCAGCGGGTGAACGACTACCCGCACCAGTTCTCGGGCGGTATGCGTCAGCGCATCATGATCGCGATGGCGCTGGCGCTCGAACCGGATCTGATCATCGCGGACGAGCCCACCACGGCGCTGGACGTCACCGTCCAGGCGCAGGTGATGGACCTGCTGGCGGAGCTCCAGGCCGAGTACAACATGGGCCTGATCCTGATCACCCACGACCTCGGTGTGGTCGCCGACGTCGCGGACAAGATCGCGGTCATGTACGCGGGCCGGATCGTGGAGACCGCACCGGTGCACGAGCTGTACGCGAACCCCGCGCACCCGTACACCAAGGGCCTGCTCCGCTCGATCCCGCGCCTGGACCAGAAGGGCCAGGACCTCTACGCGATCAAGGGCCTGCCGCCGAACCTGCTCAAGGTCCCGACCGGCTGCGCGTTCAACCCGCGCTGCGACGTGGTTACCGACCTCTGCCGTACCGAGATCCCGGTGCTGCACCAGGTCACCGACAAGGAAGGCGCCGAGCTGGCCGGTCGCCGCAGCGCCTGCCACCTCTGGAAGGAGACCCTCCATGGCTGAGCCGATCCTGGAGGTCAGGAACCTGGTCAAGCACTACCCGCTGACCCAGGGCATCCTCTTCAAGAAGCAGGTCGGCGCGGTCAAGGCCGTCGACGGCATCTCCTTCGAACTGCACAAGGGCGAGACCCTGGGCATCGTCGGTGAGTCCGGCTGTGGCAAGTCGACGCTGGCCAAGGTGCTGATGAACCTCGAACGGGCCACCGCGGGCGAGGTGCTGTACAAGGGCGAGGACATCTCCAAGCTCTCCGGTGCCGCCCTCAAGGCGGTGCGCCGGAACATCCAGATGGTGTTCCAGGACCCGTACACGTCGTTGAACCCGCGGATGACGGTGGGTGACATCATCGGGGAGCCGTTCGAGATCCATCCGGAGGTGGCGCCGAAGGGCGATCGCCGTAAGGCGGTTCAGGATCTGCTGGACGTGGTGGGTCTCAACCCGGAGTACATCAACCGGTATCCGCA
>NZ_JBHJVK010000020.1:0-117071 GCF_042264695.1 Kitasatospora sp. NPDC056138
GCCTTCGCCCCATGAGCACCAGGGGGCGAAGGCCGACGCGCTCGCCTCCGGGGCCGGACGGCTCAGATGTCGCGGAAGGTCTCGATCTTGGCGCCGATCGAGTTCAGCCGCTCGGCGAGGTCCTCGTAACCGCGGTTGATGACGTAGACGTTGCGCAGCACCGAGGTGCCCTCGGCGGCCAGCATCGCGAGCAGGATCACCACCGCGGGGCGCAGTGCGGGCGGGCACATCATCTCGGCCGCCCGCCAGCGGGTCGGGCCCTGGACGAGCACCCGGTGCGGGTCGAGCAGCTTCACGTCGGCGCCGAGCCGGCCCAGCTCGGTGAGGTAGACGGCCCGGTTGTCGTAGACCCAGTCGTGGATCAGCGTGGTGCCGTGCGCGGCGGCGGCGATCACCGCGAAGAACGGGATGTTGTCGATGTTGATGCCGGGGAAGGGCATCGGGTGGATCTTGTCGATCGGCGCCGTGAGCTTGGAGGGGCGCACGGTCAGGTCCACCAGCCGGGTGCGGCCGTTGAGCGCCGGGTACTCGGGGCTGTGGTCGTAGTCCAGGCCCATCTGCTCCAGTACGGCGAGTTCGATCTCCAGGAACTCGACCGGCACCCGGCGGATCGTCAGCTCGGAGGAGGTGACGACGGCTGCGGCCAGCAGGCTCATCGCCTCGACCGGGTCCTCGGCGGGCGCGTAGTCGACGTCACAGGTGATCTCGGGCTTGCCGTGCACGGTGAGCGTGGTGGTGCCGATGCCCTCGATCCGCACGCCGAGCCGCTCCAGGAAGAAGCACAGGTCCTGGACCATGTAGTTCGGGCTGGCGTTGCGGATCACGCTCACCCCGTCGTGGCGGGCGGCGGCCAGCAGTGCGTTCTCGGTCACGGTGTCGCCGCGCTCGGTCAGCACGATCGGCCGGTCCGGCGAGACCTCGGGCGAGACGCTGGCGTGGTAGCTGCCGCCGGTGGTCGCCACGTCCAGGCCGAAGCGGCGCAGCGCGCTCAGGTGCGGCTCGACCGTACGGGTGCCGAGCTCGCAGCCACCGGCGTACGGGATCTCGAAGTGCTCGGCGCGGTGCATCAGCGGGCCGAGGAACATCAGCACGCTGCGGGTCCGGCGGGCGGCCGCGACGTCCATCGCGGCGAGGTCCAGCTCGGCCGGCGGGGTGAGCTCCAGGTCGCGGCCGTCGTTCAGCCAGCGGACCTTGACGCCGATGCTGGTCAGAACGTCAAGGATGCGATACACCTCCTCGATCCTGGCGACCTGTCGGAGGGTGGTCCGGCCGGTGGTCAGCAGGGAGGCGCAGAGCAGCGCGACGCAGGCGTTCTTGCTGGTGCGGACATCGATGGCGCCCGAGAGGCGGGTTCCGCCGGCCACCCGCAGGTGCATCGGGCCCGCGTAGCCGAGCGAGACGATCTCGCTGTCCAGGGCCTCGCCGATACGGGCGATCATCTCCAGGCTGATGTTCTGCCTGCCCTGCTCGATCCGGTTCACCGCACTCTGACTGGTGCCCAGGGCCTCGCCGAGCTGGGCCTGCGTCAGGCCCCGGTGCTGGCGGGCGTCACGGATGAGCTTGCCGATACGCATGAGGTAGTCGTCGGTCACGGGCCAGACCTTATCTCATATCTGAGATAAAGAAGGATTCGTGCTGGTCAAGCACCGAGCCCGGGACCGCCCAGCCTCGGTCCCCGCAGGCCCTACGCTGACCCCATGGCGACCACCCTTCCCGAGCCCGTTCCCGTCACGGTCGGCACGGCCGAACTGCTCCAGGACCTGTACGGCGGCTACGCCGCACTCCGCGCGAGCGCACCCGTACAGCGGATCGTCGGCCCCGACGGGCTGCCGTTCTGGCTGGTCACCAGGTACCAGGACGTCAGGGAGCTGCTCGCCGACCCGAGGCTCTCGTTCGACAGGCGCAACGCCGTCCCCGGCAACTACCGCGGCCTCGCCCTCCCGCCCGCCCTCGACGCCAACCTGCTCAACATGGACCCGCCCGACCACACCCGGATCCGCCGGCTGGTCTCCCAGGCGTTCACTCCCCGGCGCATCGAGCAGCTGCGCGCCCCCGTCCAGCGGACCGCCGACGAGCTGCTCGACCGCATCGAACCCCTCGGCCGCGCCGACCTCGTCGCCGACTACGCCGGCCCCTTCCCGATCGCCCTCATCTGCGACCTGCTCGGTGTCGCCGCCGAGGACCGGCGGGACTTCCGTGCCTGGACCGACGCCATCATCACCCCGGACCCCGCACAGCCCCAGCAGGCCAAGGCGGCCGTCGCGGGCATGCTGGAGTTCTTCGCCCGGCTCATCGCACGCAAGCGCGCCGAGCCCGGCGACGACCTGCTGGCCGCGATGATCACCGCCCGGGACGAGGGCGACCGCCTCAGCGAGGACGAACTCACCTCGCTCGCCTTCCTGATCCTCTTCGCGGGCTACGAGAACACCGTCCAACTCATCGGCAACAGCGTCCTCGCCCTGCTCGACCACCCCGAACAGCTCGCCGAACTGCGCCGCGACCCCCGGCTGCTGCCGGCCGCCGTCGAGGAGCTCACCCGCTACGACACCCCCGCGCCGCTCGCGATCCGCCGCTTCCCGCTGGTGGACGTCACCGTCGGCGACGTCACCATCCCCGCCGGGGAGACCGTCCTGCTGGCCCTCGGCTCCGCCAACCGCGACCCCGACCACTACGACCGGCCCGACCAGCTGGACCTGCACCGCCGGGACGGCGCCCACCTGTCCCTCGGCCACGGGATCCACTACTGCATCGGCGCGCCGCTCGCCCGGATGGAGACCGGCATCGCCCTCGCCACCCTGCTGCGCCGCTTCCCGGACCTGGCCCTGGACGTCCCGCGTGACGCCCTGCGCCGGCGCCCCTCGATCCGGGCCCGCGGGCTGCTCGCGCTCCCGGTGCGGTTCTGAGCGGCGGCTCCTCGACACGCCCGCCCGGCGGCGGGGCGGCCCAGCCGGCCCGGGGCGCTGGGATGATGGCCGGATGGGCGAGCAGGGGATCGGCGCCCGGGAGCACCTGCCGGCCGTACTGATGGTCCTGACCGTGGTCAGCGGCTTTCTCGACGCGGTGAGCTTCCTGGGGCTGGGCAGGGTCTTCACGGCCAACATGACCGGCAATGTGGTCGTGGTCGGCTTCGCCGCGGCGGGTGCCCCCGGCTTCTCGGCCGTCGCCTCGCTGACCTCGCTCGCGGGCTTCCTCGCCGGGGCCGTGCTGGCCGGCCGGTTCGCGGTGGCGATGAGGTCGCGCCCCGCACACCGCTGGTTCGGCGGCGCGTTGGTGGCGGAGGCGGCCCTGACCGGCCTGGCCGGCGCCGTGGCGTCGCTGGTCCAGGGCACGGCGGGCCGCCTTGCGGTGATCGCCGTCCTCGCGCTCGCCATGGGCATCCGCAACGCCTCCGTCCGCCGGGTGGGGGTCGCCGACCTGACCACCACGGTGCTGACCATGACGCTGACCGGCCTGGCCGCCGACTCGCTGCTGGCCGGCGGTGCCGCCCCGCGCGCCGGGCGCCGCGCCGGAGCGGCGGTCGCGATGGCGGGCGGAGCCTTCGTCGGCGCCTGGTTCCAGCTGCACCACGGGGTGGTCCGGTCACTGGCGCTCTGCGCCGTCGGGGTCGCGCTGGTGGCCGCCGTCCTGTTGGCCCACGCCGAACTGACCGCCCGCCGCTGTGCCCGCTAGGGGCGGCTCGCCGCGCTCCCCGGGGCTGGACGGGCACCGGTGCACCCCTCGGCCCGGCCGCGGTGGATCCGGGTGGGCCCCGGCGGGCTCCCCGGCCCCGGCCGGGCGGCGGTGCCTCCCGGGCCGGAGCCGGGGCGTGCGCCGGGAGGTGGTGTCCGGCTGTCCGGGTGTCCGGGTGTCCGGGCGCCCGACTGCCTGGATGTCTGGCCGCTCGGATGCCGACGGGCTGGGCTGGGCTGGGCTGGGCTCAGACGCGCTGCCACAGGGCGGGGACGGCGGGCGGTTCCCAGCCGGAGGCGGAGGTGTGGGCCTGGAGGCAGCGGTAGCCGAGGCCGCCGTAGCCGACCCGGTCCCCGCTGCGGTAGGCGGTGCCCGGGGTCCAGGCCGTGCTGCCGGGTGAGGGCGTCGGCGTCGGCGAGGGGTCGGGTGGCTGGGCGATGTCGAGCACGAAGTCGAAGGTGCCCTCCTTCGCCGGGCCGGCCTGGCGGACGGTCATCAGCAGCTCCGGGTCGAAGATGCCGTCGGTGGAGTTGCGGGACTCGCCTGGGAAGTACAGCTGGGTGGTGAGGATCGGGCCGCCCGGCGCCTGCACCTTCACGTGGAGGTGCCGGGTCCGGCCGGGATAGAGGCCGGGCACGATCGTGTCGAGGGCGAATGAGCCCCGGGCGTCGGTGAACTGGTGGCCCCGGAGGTTGAAACCGGTGTTGTCGTAGGCGCCGTCGTCGTCCGCCTGCCAGAAGTCGAGCAGGGCGCCGGCGATCGGACGGCAGTGGCGGCCGAAGACGTAGCCGCTGACGGTGAGCCGGGTGCCGGCGGTGTCGGGGGTCACCAGGGAGGAGCGCAGCGGGGAGTCCGGTTTGAAGTACGGGCCCTCGATCTGCGGCACGGTGGGATGGTCCCCGTCGTCGCAGGCGGGTGTGAAGGCGGGTGGTGCGCCGGTGCCTGCGCGGTCGCGGGCTAGGGCCGAGCCGCCGCCGAGCAGCGCGGGCGCGGCTCCCGCCAGGGCGGCGACCTTGAGGAGGCTCTTCCGGCTGATGGCCGGGCCGCCGTGCCGCTGGTCACCGTACTTCCGGTCACCGTGGTTTCGGCCGCCGGGCTCGCGTTCGCGGCGGCTCCGGTGGTTGCCGCTCAGGTCGTCGCCGCTCCGGTCTGGGTTGCTCCGGTCGTTCTCGCGAGGGGTCATCGCAGCTCCAGGAGGGGTTGGGAGCGCCGCACGGTGGCCGTTGCATGACAATCACACGGGATGCGTGGGGGCAGTGACCGAGCATGGCAGGCGGCCGCCGTGCGGCGCGGGGACGGGCCGTCGGGGATCACTGCGGCCAAACCTACGCCGCGCCGGGCGCGGAGGCGATGGACTCGATTCGGGGATCGTGGTGGTTTCCTCCGCCCCCGCTGCGGTACTCGCCCGGCGAGAGGCCGGTCTCGCGGCGGAAGAACCGGCAGAAGTACGCGGGATCGGCGAAGCCGGCCTCTCTCGATATCTGTCGCACCGTCAGATCGGTTCGCAGCAGGAGCCGTTGTGCCTCCAGGGTCTGGCTCCGCCGGATCAGGGTGCCCGGGGTGAGACCGAGAGCCGCCTTCACCACCTCGCTCAGGTAGCCCGCCGACACCCCCAACTCCCGCGCGTAGGAACGGACCGAACGATCGGTCCGGCCTGGCAGCGCGATCAGACGGGTGAACTCGGTCACCAGCTCGCCCGGCCGGCCGCCCACCCGCTCCTCGGCGGCCGGGGCGCCGTCCGCACCACCCATCGCCCGCAGCGCCCACACCGACAGCACGTGCAGCTGCGAACGCAGCACCCCGACGTACCCGTCCTCGGCCTCCCGGTACTCCCGGGCCATCTCCTCGACCAGTCCGCCGAACCGCCGTGCCGCCCGGGCGTCCAGGCTCAGCCACGGGCGACTGCTCACCTCGCGCAGCGCCCCGCCGTCCTCGGGGTGCGCGAGCAGGAACTCCTCGTTGAACAGCATCACCCAGCCGCTGACGTCGTCCGCGTCCTCCCAGTGGTGCACCTGTCCGGGGGCGATCACGCACAGGTGCGGCGGCCGCAGCGGGCGGCGGGCCAGATCCACCACGTGGCAGCCGGAGCCGCCGGTGACGTAGGCGATCTCGTAGAAGGAGTGGCGGTGCGGGAAGGCCGCCCGCGACATCGGCCCGATCGAGTCGAAGGACCCGATCGCGAACGGCAGCACGTGCGGGAGCGGCACCTCCAGCACGTGCAGCGGGACCGCGAGATCCCGCACCCCGCTCTCGCCCGCCCCGCTGCTCCAGGCTTCCTGCGTCCGCTGCCCCACCGAATGCCCCATCGCAGCAGTCTGCGGGCCGCCGCCGAAGGGCGTCCACCCCGCCCGAAGGGGGGTGTCGCTCAGGGCCCGGTGCCGTCCCGCCCGGCCTGGCGCAGCCGGTGCTCCCGGAAGGCGTGGCCGGCCAGGGCGCCCGCGAAGACCGTGAAGCCGACCCCGACCAGCCAGGACTGCACCACCAGTACCGTCCCGATCACGCCGTAGGAGAGCGCGTTGGAGATGATCAGCGGGCGGAAGACCAACTGCGAGAAGAGCCGCAGTCCGAACAGGGCCAGTACGGTGGCGACCGAGCCGGGGAAGAGCGCCCGCCAGGGCACCCGACCGCCCAGCAGCAGCCACTGGGTCCACCAGAAGAACAGCACCCCGCCGCCGAGCGCGGTCAGCAGCCTGAGTGCGGGCTGGGCCGGGCTGGCCTGCCAGGGCACCCCGGCCCAGGAGGCGGCGAGCAGGAAGCCGACCAGCCCGGCCAGTCCGATCGCCTGCCGCCAGACGGTGTGCCAGGCCGCCGGGGCGAGCCGCCAGACCCGCTCGTAGCCGGTCTGGACGGCCGCCATGAACGAGATGCCGAAGACGCTGGCGACCGCGAGGCTGAGCGCCGTGGTGGCGCTGAGCGCCTGGGTCGGTGAGGCGAACAGGTCCCGGACCTCCTGTGCGGAGCGGCCCGAGAGGCCGAGGCCGTCCACCACCCAGCTGGCGAAGCCGGCGCCGTGCACGGGGGAGGCGGCGGCGACCACGATCAGCAACGGGACCAGGGTGACGAAGCCGAGGGCCGCGAAACCCATGGCCCGGTGCATCAGCTCGACCTCGCGCCCGTGGCGCCAGATCCGGTGGACCGCGATCCGGACCCGTCCGTGCTCGGGCAGCGGTCCGGTGAGTGCGCTCGCCCCCGTCCGTCGGCTGCCCTGCGGGCCGGCCCCCGGCCCGGTCGGGCCCCCGCGTGCTCCGGACATGGTCACCGATCACCTCCGCTCCCAGACTCTCATCCGGCCCCCGCGCTCGCCCCGACACGACCCGCCGACCGCCGGGGTCCGGACGGTCAGCCCTCGGCGGCGGGCTCGTCGGAGGCCAGTTCGGCGACGAGGTGCCCGGTCAGCTGCGCCATCGTCCTGGTGAAGGCCGCCTCCAGGTCGACGCCGTAGCGGTGGGCGAGCACCAGGACCGACCAGAGGCAGTCGGCCAGTTCGTGTTCGAGCGCCGCCCGCCCGCCCGGGACCTCCCGGGCGCCCTCCTCGGCCATGACCAGCTTCGCCAGGTCGCCGACGTCCCCGACGAAGCCCAACATGAACTCCTCCCGGGTCCAGATCCTGCGCCTGCGCTCGTTCAGCCGGTCGTAGAGGTCGTGGACGGCAAGCGCCTGCGCCTCGAGTTCACTCAGCTCCATGCGCGACACCGTACGCCTGCCGTCCACGCTCCGTCACCACAGGTCGGTGCTGTGACTGCAGGTCAACTCGCCGATCCGGTGCAGGACTTCGGCGGCGGCGAGCGGATCGATCCGGCGGCCGTCCCGCAGGCGCAGGGCGACCTGCCCGGCGGCGGCCTCGCGGGAGCCGATGACGGCCTGGTAGGGGACGAGGCGCGCGGCGCGGATCCTGGCGCCCAGGGTGCCCTGTCCGGGCTCGGCCAGCTCGGCGCGCAGCCCCCGGTCCAGGCAGCGCTCCACGAAGGCGGCGGCCACCGGGACCTCCGCCGCCGAGACCGGCACCGCCACCACCTGCACCGGGGCGAGCCAGGCCGGGAAGGCCCCGCCGTGCAGCTCGATCAGGTGGGCGACGGCCCGCTCGACACTGCCGATGATCGCCCGGTGGACCATCACCGGACGGTGCCGTGAGCCGTCCGGGCCGATGTAGCCCAGGTCGAACTGCTCCGGCTGGTGGAAGTCGACCTGGATGGTGGAAAGGGTCGCCTCCCGGCCGGCCCCGTCCGCGATCTGCACGTCGATCTTCGGGCCGTAGAAGGCGGCTTCGCCCGCCACCGCCTCGTACTCCAGCCCGGAGCTCTCCAGCACCTCGACCAGCAGCGCGGTCGAGCGCTCCCACAGCTCGGGCGCGGCGACGTACTTCCCGCCCTCGCCCGGCAGCGAAAGCCGGATCCGCGACGGGGTGATCCCCAGCGCCCGGTACGCCTGCCGGATCAGCTCCAGCGCGGCCCGCGCCTCGTCGGCGACCTGGTCGAGGGTGCAGAAGACATGCGCGTCGTTCAGCTGGATCGCCCGCACCCGGGTCAGCCCGCCCAGTACCCCGGACAGCTCGGACCGGTACATGCCTCCCAACTCTGCCATTCTCAGAGGAAGTTCACGGTAGCTGTGGGAGCGGGAGCGGAAGATCAGCGCGTGGTGCGGACACAGGCTGGGCCGCAGCACCACCTGCTCGCCGCCCAGATCCATCGGCGGGAACATGTCCTCGCTGTAGTGCGCCCAGTGGCCCGAGATCTCGTACAGCTCGCGCTTGCCGAGCACCGGCGAGTACACGTGGCGGTAGCCCGCCCGGCGCTCCACCTCGCGGACGTACTCCTCCAGGCCGTGCCGGACGGCCGCACCCGGGGGCAGCCAGTACGGCAGGCCGGAGCCGATCAGCGGGTCGGTGTCGAAGAGGTCGAGCTCGCGGCCGAGCCTGCGGTGGTCGTGCATGGCGGTCTCCCTGTGGTCGGGTGGGGCGGGCGACCGGGGGACCCACACGACGAAGCCCCGGGGCACTCGCCCCGGGGCTTCGCGAAAGAACACGGATCAGCGCGCCGGGACACTCCTCGGCGTCGTCGTCATCATCGCAGCGCGCTTCATGTGATCGACGCTAGCAGCGACCAGGGCACCCGCACAACGTCCTTGTCCGGGAGGAGGCTTCGGCGGCCACCGCTCGCGCAGCGGTCCGCGGGTTCAGCCGACGGCCGCGCCGAAGCCGACGAACAGGCAGATCAGCACGGCCAGCAGCGCCAGCAGCGGCCAGACGAACCGCAGGTACTGGTCGTAGCGGACCTTGGCCAGCGAGACGCCCCCGATGGTGACGGCCGTGGTCGGCACCCAGAGGTTCATCCAGCCGCTCGCCGACTGCCACGCGGTGACGACCACGGCCCGCGACACCCCGGCGAAGTCGGCGAGCGGCGCGAGGATCGGCATGGCCAGCGTGGCGTGCCCCGAGCTGGACGGGATCAGGAAGGCCAGCGGCAGGTTCACCACGAAGACGATGATCCCGAACAGGGCGGCGGGGGAGCCGGCGACCACGCCCTCGATCGAGTGCAGCACGGTGTCGGTCACCCTGGCGTTGTTCATGATCACGGTGACCCCGCGGGCCAGCACGATGACCAGCGCGGGCGCGATGAAGTCGGCCGCGCCCTGCACGATGGTGGAGCTGAGCCGCTGCTCGCCCATCCGGCCGACCAGCCCGGTCAGGACGGCCGCCACCAGGAAGAGCGCCGCGAGTTCAGCGAAGGACCAGTCCAGCTCCCAGGCGTAGGCGGCCGCGTCCGCCCTCCCGCTGAGCGCGCTGGACCAGGGCACCACCGAGAAGATCATGAACGCGAAGACCAGGCCGACCAGGGCCAGTACCGCTTTGTGCAGCCCGGTCAGCTCCGGGGCCGCGCCCGCCTCGTCGGTGACGTGCTCCCGGTCGCCCGGCAGGAAACCGACGAGGGAACGGTCCGGGTCCCGCTGCACCCGGCGGCCGTAGCCGATCACGTACCCGACCGTGACGGCCGTGAGCACGATCCACATCGCGAACCGGAGGGCGATGCCGTCGCCGAGCGAGATGCCGGCGGCGGAGGAGGCGACGCCGGTGGCGAACGGGTTGACGGTCGAGCAGAGCACACCGATGCCCGCGCCGAGGATGATCGTGCCGGTCGCCACCATCCGGTCGTAGCCGAGCGCCAGCATCAGCGGCACGATCAGGCCGTAGAAGCCGAGCGTCTCCTCGGCGAACCCCTCCACGGTGCCGAGCAGGGAGAAGACCACCATGATCCCGGCGATCAGCAGTGCGCCCCGGTCGCGCAGGGCGTGCGCCAGGCGCTCGATGCCCCGGTCGAGTGCGCCGGTGGCGAAGACCACCGTGATGAAGGCGCCGATGGCGAGTACGAAGAGGAAGACGCCGGCGCTGCCGTAGAGGGCGCCGGTGAGCGTCGGGCCGATCTCGCCGGTCTTCAGGTCCCGGATGCCGTAGAGACCGTTGACGGGGGAGAGGAACAGGTCCTTCAGGCGGCCGGTGAAACCCAGCCCCGAGGGCACCCGGTGGTACGTCCCCTGGACCGGGGCGCCGTTCGCGGTGCGGTCGTACTGTCCGGGCGGGATCAGGAAGGCCAGTGCCCAGACCGCGACGGTGACCAGTGCCAGTACGGTGATCGCACTCGGAAAGGTGAACCGCCTCGGCGGCGGCTGCGCCTGGTCCGGAGGTCCCATCGCCCGCTCCTCGCTCTCGCTCGCTCCCCGCTCGCGGGGCTGCTCTCACAGCACCATGCGCAGCGCGGCGGCTGCGGCGCTGCCGCTGCTGGGCCGTACGGGCGGAGCGGTGGCCGGGCGAAGGCGCCGGGCGCCGGCGAAGGGGCCGGGCGCGGGCGAGGAGCCGGCGCGGCGAAGGGGAACGAGTGACCGGGAAG
Source organism: Kitasatospora sp. NPDC056138 (assembly GCF_042264695.1). NCBI lineage: Bacteria > Bacillati > Actinomycetota > Actinomycetes > Kitasatosporales > Streptomycetaceae > Kitasatospora > Kitasatospora sp. NPDC056138. The sequence continues at coordinate 10,551 of NZ_JBHJVK010000020.1, forward strand.
GGGACGGGCGAAGGGAAAGGGCGGGCGAAGGGAAAGGGCGGGCGAAGGGAAAGGGCGGGCGCGGCGGAGGGGCCGGGCGCGGGCCCGGCCCCTTCGCCGTGTCGGCGGTCGTCCGTCAGCCGAGTTCGGCCTTGAGGAAGCCCGCCCCGTTGTAGGAGCCCCAGCCGGTCACCTTGTCGTAGCCCTTGGCCGCCTTGTAGGCGCCGTTGGAGCCGCTGGTCACGTCGTGGAAGGCGGCACCGTAGTTGGCCGAGGAGGCCAGCGAGTAGATGGTGCTGTTCGCGAAGCCGAAGGCGGGCTTCGACTTGGCCGCGGCCTCGCTGTTGTACACGGCGGTGAACGCGGCCCAGTTGGGTGCCGCCGCGCTGGTGCCGCCGTAGGTGTACCAGGCGCCCGCGGTGTAGACGGCCCAGCCGGTGGCGGGGTCGGCGACCGCCGCGACGTCCGGCACCGTGCGCTTGGCGCCCGTGTTCACCTTTGTCTGGTAGCTCGGGGTGGCGAAGACCGACGACACGCCGCCGCCGCTGCCGCTCCAGGCGGTCTCCTTGCTCCAGCCGCCCGACGAGGTGGTGGACAGCGTGGTGCCGCCGGTCCCGGTGACGTACGGGTCGGCCGCCGGGAAGTCCACCGAGGTGCCGCCGTTGCCGGCGTCGTCGGAGCCGCTGTCGCCCGAGGCGGCGTAGACCGACTGGCCCTGGGCGGCGGCCTCCTTGAAGTCGGCGTCGACCGCGACCCGGTTGGACGCGGTCTCACCCGCCTCGTAGATGCCCCAACTGATCGAGATGACGGGCACGTTGTCGCTGACCAGCTTGCTGTAGAGGGCGACCTCCCCGGCATCGCTGTTCGGCGCCTCGTAGACCTTCACGTTGGCTCCGGGCGCCAGCGCGTGGATCACCTCGATGTCCAGCTCGACCTCGCCCTGGCCCGACAGGTCGGTGGTGCCGCCACCGGCGTTGACGACCGTCGGAGTGGGCGGGGTGAGGCCGTAGTACTTGTCGTACGCCGCGATGTTCGACTGCTGGAACGCGGAGAACTCGGCGACCGCGACGCTCTGCCCCTTGCCCGTGTAGCCGGCGCTGAGGGCGGAGTTGAGGTTGTACGCGGTCCTGGCCTTGGCCGGGCTCAGGCCGGACGGGGCGCGGGTGCCGACCTCGGGCGACAGCCTGCCGGTGCTGAAGTGCCGGTACTTCGCGTAGTCGTTGAGCCCGGAGACGTCGGTCACCGCGGCGGCGACCTCGGCGGGCAGCACCGGCGCCGTGCTGTTGGCGTAGAAGTCGCGGCCGGTCGTGCTGTCGTGGAAGGTCGACAGTCTGGTGCCGAAGGCCTTCTGCACCTGGGCGGCGGTTCCGCTGGCCTCCAGGGTGAGGCGGTTGGCCGTCACCGCGCCCACCTTCAGGCCCTGGGCCCTCAGGTACGCGGTCACCTTGGCCACCGTCGCCTCGGTCGCGCCGTACCGCTGCGCGAACTGGTCGACCGTCAGGTAGTGCTTGTAGTTCGGCGACTTCGGGTCGGTCACCTGGGCCAGGAAGGCGTCCAGGCCCGCCGTGTCCCGCTGGCCGAGGCTGACGGCGACGGTTATCGTCCGGTCCGCCGCGACCTCTCCGGTCCGGGTCGAGTGGCTCACGGCCGGAAGCACGTTCCCGTTCAGTGCGACCGGCTGTGCTGCGGCCGACGCCGCGAAGGCCGGCGCGGCGGCGAGCGCGATGATCGGCAGCGGTGCGGCGAGCAGCCCGATGAGGGGCTTGAGGCGGGACTTCACTGAGGTCCTCCTGGGGCGACGGGTACGCCGGACCGCCCCCGCCGGGACGGCGGGAACGGTGCTGCGCAGTGGATGGACCTCAACGGTAGGAGTGCGGACGTCCCCTCAAAAGGGGGATAGCCCTTGCCAGTTCCGTGAACCGCCGGTGTCCCCGGGTGTCCCCGTCATGTCAGGGTCCGGACCAGCGAGGTCCGGGAGCGCACCCCGAGCTTGCGGTAGACCCGGGAGAGGGTGCCCTCCACCGTCTTCACGCTGACGAACAGCGCCGCGGCGACCTCGCGGTTGGTGGCCCCGCCGACGACCAGCTCGGCGACCCGGTGCTCACCTGCCGTCAGTTCGGCGACCCGCTGCCCACCCGCCAGCGGTCCGGGGTGCTCCGAACTGGCCCGATCCCCCGCGACGAGCCGGTCGAGATCCCGTTCGGCCCGCTCCAGCAGCGGCCGGGCCAGATGCGTCCGGCAGAGCTCCCGCGCCTCGCCCAGCGCGGTCCGGGCCGCCGCCCGTCGGCGCGCCCGGCGCTCGACGCCACCGAGCGCGACCAGGGTCGCGGCCGCTTCCAGCGGCAGCCGGAGCCCGGCCAGGCGGACGGCGGCCGCCCGCAGCAGCCCGGCGGCCTGGGTGCCGTGCCCGCGCGCGGCGAGCAACAGCCCGTCCGCGCGGTCCAGTACGGCGGTGGCGCTGCCGTCGCCCACCGGTCCCGGCACGCCCCGAAGACCGGTGACCAGGGCCCGGCCTTCGGCGATCACGGCCTCGGCCTCGGCCCACTCCCCGAGTGCCACCAGCCCTTCCGCCAAGGCGCCGAGGCGGCACGCCGTCGCGGGGCCGGTGAGCTCCAGTTCCCGGCCGAGGGCGCGGGCCTGTTGCAGCGCCGCCACGGCCTCGGCAGCCGCGCGGGGCTCCCCGGCCAGCAGGTGCGCCCGGCCGAGCACCTCCAGAGCGAGGACCAGGGACAGCCGGTCGTGCGACCGGGTCGCGGCGCGCACCGCGGCTGTGGCCTGCCCGACGGCCCGTGACCGATCGCCGCCCGCGAGTTCCGCCAGCGCTGCGGCGGTCAGCGCTGCGGCGGACGGTGCCGTGGCCGCCGGCACCGGGGACATCCGCACCGAGGGCGTCGACGTTGTGCCGGTCAGAGCCGTGCTGGTCAGAGCCGTGCCGGTCGGCGGCGCGGAGGCGCTTCGGGCGGCGGCCGCCTCCCGCACCGCCGTCAGGGCCGGTTCGCAGTCGCCGAGGCGGGCGCAGAGCCGTACCAGCGCCAGCAGTGCCGCCGAGGAGCCGTCGACGTCGAACGGGCGCGGCGCTCCGGAGCCGTCGGCCCGTACTCCGTCCGCCGCCCGCCCGGGGCCCGCGCCGATCAGCGCGAGCAGCGGCGCGATCCCTCGGCGGGCCTGCTCGGGCCGATCGCCCTCGAGGTCGAGCAGGGCTCTGTGGCGCAGCAGGGCCCGGTGCTGCGCTCCGGTCGGGTCGGGCAGCGCCCGGGCGCGGGCGAGGTGGTGTTCGGCGAGGGCGAAGTCCCCGCGCAGCGTGTGGAGTTCGGCCAGCAGGCCCAGGGCGGCGGCGCCGGTGGCGGTGTCGCCCGCGAGGGCCGCCAGCTCCACCGCCCGACCGGCCTGGCGGGTGGCCTCGGCGGTCCGGCCGTTCGCCAGTGCGAGAGCCGCGGACCAGTGACGCAGCGGGGCCGCCAGAGCCGGATCGCCCGCAGCCTCGGCCAGGCCCGCAGTGATCGACTCCGGTGCGCCGTCGGACCCGGTACCGCCGGCCCGGAGCAGGACCAGTCGGGCCCGGACCCGGAGAGCCGCTGCCGAAGGATCGTCCCGGGGCGCAGGTACGGGCCCGGCGAGCAGCGGCAGCACGGCCCGTCCGGCCTCCTCCCAGAGCCCCGCGTCGCAGGCGAACTCCCCAGCGGCGAGCCGTCGTTCACGCTGCTTCCGGACCTCTGCGGCAGGTGTCCGGGCGACCGCGAGGGCCGCCAGCTCGTACGCCGCCCCGGGCGCCGCCCGGCGGTGGGCGGTGAAGGCGGCGTCGAGCAGGGTCCGGGCGAGGCCCTCGTCCGCCTCCGGGCCGGCCAGGGCGAGCTGGCGGGCCCGTTCGACCGGTTCGCCGGCCGTGGCGGCCAGCGCCCGGTGCGCCGCCAACCGGTCGTCGGCCGTGGCCTCGGCCAGCAGTGCGGCGCGCAGCAGCGGGTGCCGGAAGCGGACACTGCCGTCGGGGCCGGTGTCCAGGACTGCGGCGGTCCGGGCCTCGGCCAGCGCCGTCACCGGGTCGAGGGCGCCCGCGTCGCGCAGCCGGCGGACCGTCGGACGGGAGGCCGCGGCGGCCAGCAGCAGGGTGCGGGCGGTCCCGGGCGACAGCCCCCGCACCCGTTCGAGCAGCAGCGTCCGCAGCCGTTCCGGCACCGCCGGAGGCGCGCCGGTCGCGAAAGGTCCGCCCGACGGCCACGGCGGACCGGACGGGTCGCCGGGATCCGCTCTGGCCAGTTCGAGGGCGTAGAGCGGGTTGCCCGCAGCGGCCCGCTGAACCTCCCGCACCCGGGCGGCAGTCAGCGGCGCCGCGACCTCACGGGCGAGCAACTCGCCTATGGCGACCGGCGGGAGCGGCGGGAGGGACAGTTCGAGGGCGCCGGGCGGGCAGAGGTCGCGCAGGCGCGGCGGCTCGCCCTCCGGGGCCCGCTCGGTGGCCAGTACGGACACTCCCAGCGACCGGGTCCGTCGCGCGAGGAAGGCGACCACCTCGGCACTCGGCCCGTCCAGCCACTGCAGCCCGTCGAGTACGAGCAGCACCGGAGCCCGTTCGCCCAGTGACCGCAGCACCTCGGCCACCGCGACCCGCAGGGCCAGCCGGCTGCGGTCGTCGGCCGGCCCGTCGCCGCGCAGCAGCGCGGCCCGCAGTACGGCGCGCGGACCGGCGGGCAGCGCGTCGAGGCAGGCGTCCCGGACACCGCCGAACAGGTCGATCAGGCCCACGAACGGCAGCCGGGCCTCCTGGTCCGCCGGTGTGCACCGCAGCACGGTGGCGCCGGACCCCGCCGCCTGCGCGGCAACGGCCGTGACCACGGAGCTCTTCCCGATCCCGGCCGGCCCGTACAGCAGGAGCGCGCCCCGGCCCCGGAGCCGATCGCCGACGGTGGCGACCAGGTCGTCCCGGCCGAGCAGTCCGTCCGGACCGAGCAGTCCGTCCGGACCGGGCAGTCCGTCCGGACCGGGCCGGCGGCCCGACGGGACGCCTCGAGCCGGTGGCACGCCGTCCGGGGGTTCGTCCGGTGCAGGGTGGCCGTGTCCGGGCGTCCGGCGGGCCGAAGTGGCCGGTCGCTGTTGCGTCCGGCCGGTCCGCGGGGTCGCGGTCGTGATCTCAGGCATGGCCCGTCCTTCCCCCGGAGGCCACCGGTGCGGCGCCGCTCGGGCCCGCCCGCCATGGACCTGACATGAGACCCGGCGTGACCAGCCGGGTCTCGGCACCCCATCCCAGTCCCGGCCCGAGGTCGCGTCAATATCGGCGGCGGCAGCAGCGGGTCCGCGAAACCGAATGTTCACGCCGGGTTGATCCACCGCCACGGAATCCCGGCATCCGGCGCCGGGGTCGCCGTTCGCGCTCCCTGCTCTCGCCGCTCGCTCGCTCGCACTCCCCGCTCGCCGCTCGCTCTCGCTCCCGACCGCGCGCCGCCCGCTCTCGCTCCCGACCGCCCGTTCCGGCCCTCGGCGGGACGGGGAGCGGCCGTCCTAGGGGCGGAGCCGCTCGAGGGCGGCCCTGACCACGCCGTCGGCGGAGTGCAGCGCGGCGCGGGCGGCCGCCGGGGTGGCACCGGTGAGCAGCAGGACCAGTGCGGGCTTCAACTCGCCCTCGGTGGAGCGCAGGGCGGCACGGCAGGTGTCCGGGTCCGCGCCGGTGGCCTGGGTCAGGATGGTCAGTTTCCGGCCGACCAGCTTGGCGTTGGTCGCGGCGACCTCCGTCATCAGGTTCGACCAGGTCCGGCCCAGCCGGACCATGACCGCGGTGGAGAAACCGTGCAGCACCAGCTTCTGCGCGCTGCCCGCCTTCATCCGGGTCGAGCCGGTCACCACCTCGGGCCCGGTGTCGGTGCAGACGTGCAGGTCGGCCAGGTCGGCGAGCGGCGCCTGCGGATTGCAGCTCACCAGCACGGCTTTCGCCCCGGCCTCTCGCGCGGCCGCCAGCGCGCCCGCCACGTACGGGGTCCGGCCGCTCGCCGCGAGCCCGAGGACGACGTCGCCCGGCCGCAGCCCGGCCACCGCCCGCCGCCCGTCGGGCTCGCTGTCCTCCGCGCCCTCGACCGCCTGTGCCAACGCGCTCGGACCTCCGGCGAGATGAGCGGTGATGCGGCCGGGCTCCAGACCGTAGGTGGGTGCGAGCTCGGCGGCGTCCAGGACGGCGTAGCGCCCCGAGGAGCCGGCCCCCACGTAGTGCACCCGTCCGCCGCCGCGCAGGGCCGCCACAGCCGCGTCCACCGCCTCGGCCAGGACCGGCAGGGCGCGCGCGACGGCGGCAGGCACCTCGGCGTCGGCCGCGTTGACGGCGCGCAGCAGGTCCAGCGTGGGCAGCAGGTCGATGTCGGTGGTGGCCGGGTTGCGGCGCTCGGTCGGCGGCAGGGCGGCGGTCACGGGGCCTCCGTGGCTGGGTGGCGGTCGAGTGGGTCGCACGATACTGCCCCGGCCCGGCCGCACCCAGAGGTCGCGAGGATCTGCCGGAACGGCGCCGAGTGGTGGTGGGTGCGCCTCTCCACCGGGCGGTTGCGGCGTTCCCGGTGCTACGGCGTTCCCGGTGTTCACGGCGTTCCCGGTGTTTACAGGGCGAGCGGCGCTCCAAGGCTTCATCCTGGGGCGGTCCGCGGCGTCGAGCACTCCTGACGCGCCGTCGGACGCCCGACCCGAAGGGACGCACCGAACAGAGACGGAGGACAACGATGTCGACAGTCGAACGGGCAGCGGAGCTCCAGGGCGAACTGGCCGAACTGCGCCGGGCGCTGCACCGCGAACCCGAGCTCGGACTGCACCTCCCGCGCACCCAGGAGAAGGTGCTGGCCGCCCTGGACGGGCTGCCGCTGGAGATCAGCACCGGACGCTCGCTCAGCTCCGTCACGGCCGTGCTGCGCGGTGCCGGCGGCCCCGGCGGAGCGGTACTGCTGCGCGGCGACATGGACGCGCTGCCGGTCCAGGAGCGCACCGGCGCCGAGTTCACCTCCCGGACCGAGGGAGTGATGCACGCCTGCGGCCACGACCTGCACACCGCCGGCCTGGTGGGTGCGGCCAGGCTGCTCTGCGACCGCCGCGAACGGCTCGGCGGCGACGTGGTCTTCATGTTCCAGCCGGGGGAGGAGGGGTTCAACGGCGCGGGCGCGATGATCGACGAGGGCGTACTGGACGCCGCGGGCAAGCCGCTCGACGCCGCGTACTCGCTCCATGTGACCGCCGGTCTGCTCCCCGGTGGAGTGGTGACCGGCCGTCCGGGTCCGATGATGAGCGCCTGCGACGAGCTCCGGGTGACCGTCAGCGGCCAGGGCGGCCACGGTTCGGCCCCGCACCGGGCCAAGGACCCGGTGCCCGCCGTCTGCGAGATGGTCACCGCCCTGCAGACCTTCGTGACCCGCAGCTTCGACGTCTTCGACCCGGTGGTCGTCTCGGTCGGCCGGCTGAGCGCGGGGACGCAGAGCAACATCATCCCCGAGACCGCGGCCTTCGACGCCACCGTCCGCAGCTTCTCTGCCCGGAACCGGGAACTGCTCCGCACCGGACTCCCGGCCCTGGTCAAGGGGATCGCCCGGGCCCACGGGCTGGACGTCGAGGCGGAGTACGCACAGATGTACCCGGTGACCGTCAACACCCCCGACGAGACCGCCTTCGCCCTGGACACCGCCCGGGAACTCTTCGGCCCCGAGCAGGCCGTGGTCACCCCCAACCCGATCAGCGGCTCGGAGGACTTCTCGCTCGTCCTGGAGCAGGTCCCCGGGGCCATCCTCTTCATCGGCGCCACCTTCCCGGACCGCGACCCGCTAACGGCGCCGATGAACCACGCACCGTCCGCGGCCTTCGACGACACCGTTCTCTCCCGCCAGGCCGCCCTGCTGGCCGACCTGGCCACCCGCCGCCTCTCGGCCACCGCAGGCTGACGGGCCGGACCGCCGGGCGGCCGGAAAGCCGGACCGCCGGGTGACGGGTGGCGGGGTGATCGGGGGCGCCTCAGGCTGGTGGCACTCGCCGGTCTCGCCGGTCTCGCCGGTCTCGCCGATCCCGCCCGTGCCGTGCCGTCGGGGCTCGGCACGGGGGCGTCAGAGCGCGGTGACGAGCCGGAAGCGCTCCAGGACCGCCACGGTGGTGTCGTCCACGGTGAACCCCGGATCGTCCAGTGCCGCCCGGAAGTTCGCGCCGTGCCAGTACCCCTCGTGGTCCGCCCGCCACTGCGCGACCGTGGTGTGGCCCTCGCCTTCGTCCACCGCGTGTGCCAGGTCGACCTCGGCCAGCGGGACGACGCGCACGTCCGCCACCTCGATCACGGCCACCGGACGGTCTGCGGAGTCGACCACGGCGAAGCGCGTGCCCGGCACCGGCAGGGGCTCGTCCTCGAACTCGTACTCGACCAGCAGTCCGGTGGTGGAGGTCTTCGAACCGTCCAGGATCGCCGCGACGAGGCGGTCGCGCAGCGGCCCGGGGAAGGCGAAGTACGCCCTGGGGAGCTCGAGATGCTCCGGGGACGGGGTCTGATCGGTCGTCATGCTGGTCACGGTAGCCGCACGGAAGGTGCCGGTTCGAACGGTTTTCCGCGCACTGTCGGCTCGGGTGCTCCGCCCGGCGGGACCCGTCGGGCGCAGTCATCGACGGCAGTCATCGGCAGTGCTCTGCGACGGCGTTCTGCGACGGCGGTGTCCGGCGGAGCTTCTCGGTGTGACTCCTCGGCGTGACTCCTCGTCGGCCGACTCGTTGGGGAGGGCATGAAGAAGCGCAGCATGCTCGCCGTCGCGTCCCTCGCCGTCGGGGTGGTCGCCTCGTTGACCGCTCCCAGTGCCCACGCGGGCCCGGCCGACGCCGGCACCTCCGGCACCCGCGGTACCGGTGTCACCGCTCCGGACAGCGTTCCGCTTCCGGAGCCGATCGCGGACGGCGAGGCCGAAGATGGCGTCGGGCGATGAACCGCAAGGTGATGCCGTACCGGACCTGACGTACAGTCGGACCGTACGGATGGCGATGACGGCGAGGAGAGAGACGATGACCGCACTCACGGTGGGCTTCGTCGGGCTCGGTTCGATGGGGCGTGCCATGGCCGCCAACCTGGTCCGGGCCGGCTTCTCCGTGCAGGTGTGGAACCGCTCGCCCGAGCCGGTGAAGGCGCTGGTCGAGCAGGGGGCGCTGGCCGCCGCCGGCCTGAGCGAGGTCTTCGACAACGACATCGTGGTGTCGATGCTCGCGGACGACCACGCGGTCGAGTCGAACCTGCACGATCCGGCGCTGCTCGCGAACGCCCGGGCCTGGCTGCACATCAACATGGCCACCGTCTCGCTCCCACTGGCCCGCCGCGCCACCGAACTGCACGCCGAGCACCGGATCGGCTACCTCGCCGCCCCCGTGCTGGGACGGGCCGAGGTGGCCGAGGCCGGTCGGCTCAACATCCTGGCGGCGGGCCCCGAGGAACTGCTGGACCGCGCCGAGCCGCTGTTCGCCGCGCTGGGGCAGCGCACCTGGCGGCTCGGCAGCGAGCCGCACCAGGCCAACGCCGCCAAGATCAGCGCCAACTTCCTGCTCGCCTGCGCCATCGAGTCCATGGCCGAGGCGAGCAGCCTCGCCGAGGCCAACGGCGTCAAGGCGACCGATTTGGTCGAGATGCTCACCAACACCGTCTTTCCCGGCCCGGTCTACTCCGGTTACGGCGCGATGATCGCCGAACGGCGGTACGAGCCCGCCGGGTTCCGGCTGGTCCTCGGCCTCAAGGACGTCAACCTCGCCCTGGAGGCGGGCGCCGAGCAGCACGTACCGCTGCCCTTCGGCGGAGTCCTGCGCGACGCCTTCCTGGACGCCGTCGCCCACGGCGACGCGGATCGTGACTGGGCGGCGGTCGCCGAGGTGGCCCGCCGCCGGGCCGGCCTGGACTGACCCGCCGCCGGGCGCGGTCGAGCGGCGGCCCGTCGGCTCGGGCCGACTCGCGCCGGTCGTCTGCCGCCAGGCGGCCGGTCGGGAGGCGGGCGGCTGGCAGGCGGGCACGGCCCGTGCCGGTCGGGGCCGGATGTCCGGCACCGCGCCGCGAGTCGGGCGAGCGGAGCTGCCGAGGCCCTGGTAGGACTGGCAGGCAGGACAGTGCAACGAGCAGGGCTGCGGGAGCCGCGAGCGGCCACCCGGGAGCAATCGGAGGCCGGCACGGTGAACGGCTTTGCGTCACGGCGAACCCTACTGACGGCCGCGCTCGCCGCAGCGGCCGACACCGTCGCCGCACCGGCGCACGGCTCACCCGTACCTCCGCCCGACGGGACGGTTCCTGCCGGTTCCGCGTTGCGCCCGGTGCAGGCCGATCCGAACGCACGGGTGGAGTACCACGCGTGGACCACCGCCGCCGACTGGAGCCCGGGGGACCACCGGGGGACCAGGGTGGTGGACGGCGACCGCCCGGGCGTGGCCATCGCGACCCCCGTCGGCACCGTCGACTACCTCGACCCGCACAGCGGCCGGAGCACCAGCTGGGAGTTCGCCACCTGGACCTCCCCGGTGCGGGAGCCGGCGACTCCCGCCACCGAACTGGTCGTCTCCTGGAACGCGCACACTCCCGTCGGCACCTGGCTCGCCGTCGAACTGCGCGGCACCTACAGCGACGGCGGATCGACGCCCTGGTACGTCATGGGCCGCTGGGCCGCGTCCGACCAGGACATCCTCCGCACCTCCGTGGGCGGCCAGCAGGACGGCCGGAGCAGCATCGCCACCGACACCTTCGCCATCGACGCTCCGGAGAGCGGTCTGCGCCTGGTCTCGTACACGCTCCGGCTGACCCTGTACCGCAAGCCCGGTTCGGAACTCACGCCCACCGTCCGGCGCCTGGGCGCGGTGGGGTCGGACCTCCCGGACCGCTTCGAGGTGCCCGTCTCCGTACCCGGGGCCGGCCGGGGCCGCGAGCTGGCCGTCCCCCGGTACTCGCAGGAGATCCACCGGGGGCAGTACCCCGAGTACGACAACGGGGGAGAGGCGTGGTGCAGCCCCACCTCCTCCCAGATGGTCATCGAGTACTGGGGCCACAGACCCAGCGCCACGGACCTGGCCTGGGTCGATGCCTCCTACCCGGACCCCGAGGTCTGCCACGCCGCCCGGTCCACCTACGACCACCAGTACCGGGGCTGCGGCAACTGGCCCTTCAACGCCGCCTACGCCGCGACCTACCAGGACCTGCAGGGTGTCATCACCCGCCTCGGCTCCCTCGCCGACCTCGAGCGGCTGATCGACGCAGGCATCCCGGTCATCACCTCCCAGTCCTTCCTCAGCACCGAACTGGACGGCGCGGGTTACGGCACCGACGGCCACCTGATGGCCGTCATCGGCTTCACCGACGACGGCGACGTCATCGCCAACGACCCCGCCTCGGCCGGTGACGACAAGGTCAGGCGGGTCTACCGGCGGCGCCAGTTCGAGAACATCTGGCTGCGCACCAAGCGCTACGACGCGAACGGCCAGGTCACGGGGGGTTCGGGCGGCATCTGCTACGTCTACTGGCCCGTCAAGTCAGCACCAAGTCAGCACCAGGCGCTGCGCGCGGTCGGGATCAGCTGACGAGGACGAGGTGTCGGCCGACGGCCGTCTCGACGACCCGGCGGCAGCGGTCGCCGCCGTCTCGGGTCAGGTGGCTGTCCCGGCCCCCGGTGACCGTGATGGACCTGGACGAGCAGACTGAACTGATCCTGACTCAGGCCCCGCCGGTCACCAGCGCCCCGATCCGGGCGAGCGCCACCGAGGACCTCGCGGTGCTGGCGGATCGGGACGGCGATGTCGAACGGGGTCGCGGGCGAGGCGCCGTCGGAGCGTGATCCACCCCAGACTCCGCGGCGGGCAGGAGGGGCCGGGAGTAGCCGTGGTGGGCACCGTTGCCGCGTCGTGAAGGGCGGATTATCCACGTCCAGGGGATTCCCGTGCGGTTGACGCAGAGGATGGCGTGGTCACTCCCTTTCGTGGCGGCCCGGCCCGTGGGGCGCCACCCGGTTCCAGCGTGCGGGCGGGCTGTTCCTGTCCTCCTGTGCCGTTGAGCAGCATGTCGCGCATGTGTCCGAAACAAGTCGCACGTCACCAGGACGGACATCGCGGGCTCCGGGGATCGCGAGGCTTGACCCGGGTTTTGCTCAACTGCCCATGATCCGGGCGAAGGTGGCCGGATCGGCGTCGAAGCCGCGGACGCCGTCCCGGAACCGCCAGACCCCCGAGTCGTCCCGGACGAACTCCGCGACCCGCGCCGCCGTCGCCTCGCCGACGGAGTCGAAGGACACCGCCGCGAGCTGATCGCGCCGCTCCCGGATTCGGACATCGGGGCGGGCTATGTCCGCGAAGGTCACCCGGCCGCCGCCCTGCTGGATCGCGACGCCCACGACGACCCTGCGGTAGCGGTTCGCGAGACGGTCGAGCTCCAGGACCATGCGCTCGTCGACGCCGAGGCCCCGGCCGTCGCGGCTGTCCCGGTTCAGCGTGATCGTGCCGTCGGGGGAGCGGCTGTCGAAGTACACCAGGTAGGCCGGGTCGCCGTCAGGGGTTTCGGTGGCGTAGGTCGCGGCGATCAGGTCGAGGTCGTGGGGCGCCGTACCGGCGGGATTCGGATCCCACTGCAGGTCCACTTCGATCCGTCCCAGACCCTTGTTGAGACTGCTCACAGGACACTCCGTTCGTCGGCGCACCGACCTTCCATGGTGCCACGGCCGACCCGTCCGGTATCGGGTAACCGGCTTACAGTGAAGCATAATTGACAGGAAATCGGCGGAGCAGACCGAGCGGGCCGGTGGCCGGCACGTCGGAGGCCCGCTCCGTGGCGAGGTGGCCCTGCCCGGTCTCGGTGATCGCTTCGTGGGCGAGCGCGTGGACCGCCGTGACCAGCCGCCGGCGGGGGCGATCCGTACGGAGGGACTCCTCGGCCGCCCGCGCGCGACGAGCCGGTCGACCCGGGACATGACGGTGTCGTGGCGCACCCGTACCTGCTCGTTGCCGAGGTGGCGGACCATGGGCGCGTAGCGGCCGCGGTAGCTGACGAGCGGCCAGGGGGCCTGCGCCAAGCCGGCGACGGCCTCCTCGGGGACGCCGGAGTCGAGGCCAGCCGCCACCATCGAGGCGTTGATCTCGGCCTACTGCGCGGGGAGCCGATCGTGCCCCGGGCGGAGTTGCGAACCCCTCGGCAGTCGGGTGGAGTGCAGGTCCCGCCACTTGGCGAGCGTGCGGCGTTGCGCCAGCTCGACGCAGGAGAGTTCGAGCCCGGCCCGGTGCCAGCGTTCGACGAGGTGCATGAGGCGGATCGAGTCCAGGCCGAGCAGCTGGAGTTCGTCGTCGTCCGGGATGTCGGTGGGCTCTTCACCCAGCACGGCGGCGACGGTGGCCTTCATCATCTCCCGGGTGAGCGGCTCGAAGCCGTCGGACACGGTGGACCTCCTGGTCGGTTGCGGTGGGTCGATGGGGAGCGTGGTCACGCGGAGGTGGCAGTGGAACCTGGGCCCGGCAGGCCGGTCGGCCCTGCGGTCGAGGCTGGCGAAGTCCAGCTGCTCGCCCTCGAACCGCACAGCGGTGGCCTCGGGGGTACGGGCCGCCTGGGCCTCGACCAGCTCGGGGAGCGTGACGTCGGGCAGCGGGTGCGCGGTGTCGTTCCACGCGGCCAGCTGCCGCAGCTCCTCGGGCGCGAGCGGACCCGCCCGGGCGAGCGGCGCGTTCGGCGGGCGGCTGGTGGTCGAGGAGGGGGCGCTGCTCGCTTGGCGGCGGAGCTCCGGACGGAGGGTCGGGAAGCGTGACGGGAGGAGGCGCTCACACGGTCACGCGGCTGAAAGAAGACCGGAGCTCGGCCTGACTCAGGAGGGCGGCCGGGGATTCGGGCGGTCCCTTGAGGGCTCTTGAAGAGTAGGACCAGAATGTCAGATACGTAAATAGCGCAATGGTTACTGAAATAAGTAATTTTTGGGGATGCGGTGGCCCGCACATGGACCCCGGATCCCGGGCGTCGTGCCCGGTCGCCGGGTGTCCGCGTCCGAGCCGGGAATCGGCTCTCGCGCTGTCGACGGCCGGCGGCGGCATTCCCGGAAGTGCCGGATCTGCAGGCGTGCCAGTGACACCTGCGACTCGCCGTGACTCGATGTGACGATACGTCAACGCCTGGTCCACGAAAGAGCCGTCGGCCCTGCGGGCCCGGTCCCGGTGGCCTTGCGGAGCGTACGGCGGGGCCCCGGAATCCTCCGGTGTCCGGCGGGTGCGGTCGCGTACCGGGCCGCGGTCCCTCTACGGCGCCTCCGTCCTCATCCGCGGCCGTCGACGGCGTCCGTCGGAACCGCTTCCGACGGTGCCGGGAGCGCGGCGGAGGGCGGGCCGGCGCGGAGCGCCAGCCGGTAGGCCGAGGGTGAGATTCCGTAGTGCGCGTGGAAGGCCTGGCGCAGAGTCTCTGTGGAGCCGAAGCCGCAGCGTCCGGCGACGGCGGCGAGCGGGAGCGCGGTGGTCTCCAGCAGCCGGGCGGCCGCTTCGGTGCGGGCGGTGCGGACGAAACGGGCCGGAGGCTGGCCGAGTCGGTCGAGGAAGAGGCGGGACAGGTGCCGCTCGCTGATGTCGGCCCGGGCGGCGAGGGCGGCGGTGCCGAGGTCGGCGTCGAGATGGCCGGTGATGTGCAGGACGAGCCGGCGCAGGACCCGGTGCTCGGGCGGCGGGTCCTTGACGTAGATGGACAACTGCGCCTGGTTTCCAGGCCGTTGCATGTAGGTGACCAGCCAGCGGGCGACCAGTCGGGCCAGCTCGGGCCCGTGGTCGGCCTCCACGGCGGCCAGCGTCAGGTCGAGCGCGCTGGTCACACCGGCCGAGGTGCTGACGTCGCCGTCGACGAGGTAGAGCGGGCGCGGGTCGACCGTGACCTTCGGGTGCCGGACGGCCAGTTCGCGGGCGTACGCCCAGTGGGTGGTGGCCCGCCGGCCGTCCAGCAGGCCGGCCGCGGCGAGGATGCTCGCACCGGTGCAGACCGAGGCCACCCGGCGGCTGCGGGCCGCCAGCCGCCGGACGTGGGAGACGAGATCGGCGTCCGCGGCCGCCGTCAGATGGCCGAGGCCGCCGACGACCAGCAGGGTGTCCAGGGGGCCGCGGACCCGCTCGACGGCGGCCTGGCTCATCAGGACGAGCCCGGTGGAGGAGCGGACGGGCCGGCCGTGAGGTGTCGCCAGCCGCAGGTCGTAGGCGGGTTCGGCGCCGAGCCGGTTGGCGGCGTCCAGGGTGTCGGCGACGCAGGCGATGTCGAGCAGGTCCGCCTGGTCGTAGCCGATGATCACCACCTGGCGGGCAGTCGTCGTCACGGCTGCCAGCCTACGCCTGCCGGTCCGGCGGCCGGGGATCGCAGGATTCCGGACAACCGGACGGGGTGCCGGTTGCCGCATCCCCGGGCCGGCGGCGACGGTGGCTTCGAGGGGCCGGAGCGCGACCGGGATGCAGCCGGAGCGCTGCCGCCGATGCCATCCGCAGCCAGCGAGGAGTTCAGCCATGACCACCATCACCGAGACCGCGCAGCCGGCCCGGACCGTCGCCTTCGTCGCCTACCCGGGAATCACCGTGCTCGACCTGGTCGGGCCGCTCCAGGTCTGCGCAGCGCTGGCGGACACCGTGCCGGGCATCCGGACCGTCGTGCTGGGAGAGCGGATCGAGCCGATGGGCACCGACACCCCGCTGTCCGTGCTGCCCAGCCACACCTTCGACGAAGTCCCCGACCCCGATGTGCTGGTGGTGCCCGGCGGTCTGGTGCCGACACTCGCCGCGATGGCCGACGAGACGCTGCTCGCCCGGCTGCGCCGGGCCGCCTCAGGCGCGTCGGTGGTCGGCTCGGTCTGCACCGGCTCGCTGTTGCTGGCCGCCGCCGGGCTACTGGAGGGGCGCAAGGCCACCACGCACTGGCTGTTCCGCGACCTGCTCGTCCCTTTCGGCGCGACCCCGGTGGCCGACCGCTGGGTCGAGGACGGACGGTACGTCACGGCCGCGGGTGTCGCGGCCGGCATCGACATGGCGCTGCACCTGGCCGGTCGACTGGCCGGAGAGGACGCCGCCCGGCAGGTGCAGCTGCTGATCGAGTACGACCCGCAGCCGCCGTTCGGCGGGATCGACTGGGCCGCCACCGACACCGCGAGCTACGCGCCGTTCGGCAAGCAGGTGCTGACCGAGGCCCTGGCTGGTCACCCCGAGCTGCTCGCCCGGCTCGGCGGCGGGCCGTTCCTTCGCAAGTAGGCTGTTCACCAGGGGAATTCACACCGTGAGCCGTCCGGCCGGATCCGCCACGCCGGTACGCGCCGGGTTCCGCCCCGTTGCTCGGCACGTCCGCGGAGAGCGGCCGAACGGGCCCGGGCGGCCCAGCGGTTCGTCCCGGTCGGTCCTCGCGCAGGCCACCGGACGCTACGCCTCGGGTGTGAGGGCGGGCGAGCCGAACAGCCCGACCACCCGCTGGACCGCCGCGTCACCGCTGTCCGACCGGTGCACGGCGGCGATCGCCGTCCGAAGGTGGGGCGAACTGCCGCGCAGCGGACGGTGGACCACACCGGACAGGCCGAGCGAGCGCACCTGTTCCGGCGCCAGGGCCACGCAGAGGCCGGCGGCGACGTAGCTGAGCAGGCCGGGCAGGTCGTCGGCCTGTCCCAGCGGCCGGGGGGTGAAGCCTGCCTGGGCGCAGGCGAGCGCGACCTGCTGGGCGAGCCCCGGCAGGGCGCCGGGGCGCAGGACGGCGAAGTCGTGGTCGGCGAGGTCCGGCAGCGCCAGCGAGTCCTGCGCGGCGAGCCGGTGGTGCTCCGGAAGCACGGCGATCAGCCGCTCGACGCCCACCTGGTGGACCGTCAGTTCGTCGCTGCCCGAGATCGGGAGCCGGACCAGGGCGAGGTCCAGCGCGCCGGCGTGCAGCATCGCGATCAGCTCGACCGAGGGGTGCTGACGCAACTGCAGCCGCAGCCCGGTGAGTTCGGTGTGGGCTCGGCGCAGCAGATCGGGCACGTAGTGATAGCCGAGGCTGCTGATGAAGCCGAGCCGCACCTCGCCCTCCCGTCCGCTGGCGACGCGCCGGGCCCGGTCCACGGCGGCGGCCTGGGCCTCCAGCAGCCGCCGCGCGTCCTCGGCGAAGGCCCGGCCGGCCGGGGTGATCCGCACGCCGCGCGGCCCGCGCTCGAACAGGCTGACGCCGAGTACGCGTTCCAGTCGCTGGATCGCCTGGCTGAGCGGCGGCTGGCGCATGGTGAGCCGATCGGCGGCCCGTCCGAAGTGCTGCTCCTCGGCGAGCACGACGAACTGTTCGAGGAGTCGCTGTGTCAGTTCCATATGGCACAGCATATGGAATGGCAAGTCAGGAAGTATTGGACGATATGAATTCCCCCAGAGTTGACTGACGGCATGTCAACCGGCGACCGGCCGGTTCCCAATGACACCGGAGGACAGCGATGTCGCCAGAACAGGAGCGGAGGGCGGGCCCGCTCGTCGGGGTGCGGGTGGTCGAGCTTGCCAGTGTGATAATGGCGCCGTACGCGGCTCAGCAGCTGGGCGACCTGGGCGCCGACGTGATCAAGGTTGAGCCGCCGACCGGGGACATGACCCGCCACCTCCCCCCGCAGCGCCACTCCGGCATGGGGGCGGGCGCGCTCAACCTCAACCGGAACAAGCGCAGCGTCACGATCGACCTCAAGGCCCCGAACGGCCGCGACGCACTGCTGGCCCTGATCGCCACCGCAGACGTGTTCATCACCAACGTCCGCCCGCACGCGCTGGCCCGCCTCGGACTCGGCTACGACGAGGTCGCCGCGGTCAACCCGGGGCTGGTGTACGCCAACGCCCAGGGATTCCGCAGCGATTCGGCCCTGGGCAACCACGCGGCCTACGACGACATCGTGCAGGCCGCCTCGGGCCTGGTGTGGCTCAACGAGCAGGTAAGCGGTGAGCCGTACTACGTGCCCACCGTGCTGGTGGACAAGGTGTGCGGGCTGGTGATCGCACAGTCCGTGCTGGCCGCGCTGCACCACCGGGACGCCACCGGCACCGGCCAGCACGTCGAGGTACCGATGGCGGACACCATGCTGGCTTTCAACCTGGTCGAGCACCTGGCGGCGGCCACCCTCGACCCGCCTCAGGGGCCGATCGGCTACCCGCGCGCGCTCAGCTCCCAGCGCAGGGCCTCCCGGACGGCGGACGGCTGGATGTGCATCCTGCCCTACAGCGACCGCAACTGGCGGGACTTCTTCGGCTTCGTCGGCCGCCCCGAGCTCGCCGACGACCCCCGCTTCCGCTCACTCGGCGACCGGGCCCGCCACGCCGACGAACTGTACGAACTGGCCGGGAGGTTCGCGGCCCGGCACACCAGCGCCGAATGGCAGCGGTTCTGCGACTCGGTCAGCATCCCGGCCGCGCCGGTACTCAGCCTGACCGAGGCCGCCACCAGCGCGTACGCGCGGGAAGGCGGTCTGCTCCAGCGGGCCGAGCACCCCACCGAGGGCGGCTACCACCTGATCGGCCAGCCCGTCCGCTTCTCGCGGACCCCGGCAGGCCTGCACCGGCACTGTCCCCGGATAGGGCAGCACACCGAGGAAGTGCTCGCCGAGATCGGCTTCCACCCCGCCTCCTGACCAGCCGTCGACCACGAATCGAGCAGCCGTCATGACCAAGCAGGAACCCCTGCACGTCGAACACCGACCGAACGGGGTCGCAGTGCTGACCCTCACCGACCCGGACCGCCGCAACCCGATGACCGGCCGACTCACCGAGCAGTGGCGCGCCGCCGTGCAGGCACTGAGCGGGACCCCCGACCTGCGGGCCGTGGTGGTGACCGGCACCGGCCCCGCGTTCTGCTCCGGGGCCGACCTCGGCGACCTGGCCGCCGGGCACGGCCTCGGCATCGCGGCGGCCCGGGCCCACCTCGCGGCCTTCTACCGGACCTGGTTGGCCGTCCGTGACCTGCCCGTGCCCACCATCGCCGCCGTGGGCGGCCACGCCATCGGCGCCGGACTCGCCCTCGCCCTGGCCTGCGACCTGCGGTACGCCGCCGCGGACGCGAAGCTCGGCGCACCCTTCGTCCGCCTCGGCCTGCACCCCGGGATGGCCACCACCGCGCTGCTCGCCGAAGCGGTCGGCCTGCCGCGCGCGCGCGAACTGCTGCTCACCGGACGGCTCGTCGACGGCACCGAGGCCGCCACGATCGGCCTGGTCCACCAGGCACTGCCCGCGGACCGGGTGCTCGCCGCCGCACTCGCGGTCGCCGACGGCATCGCCGCCGCGGCGCCGCTCGCGGTGCGGCTGACCAAGGACGGTCTGAACCGCCCTTTGATGACCGTCGAGCAGGCCCTGGCCTGGGAGTCCCTGGCACAGCCGGTGACGACCGCCACCGCCGACTTCCGCGAGGGCGTCCAGGCCCGTCGGGAGCGCCGCACCCCGCATTTCACGGGCAACTGACCCCGCCCACGACCAGAGGAGCACCGCGATGATCCTGCCCACCACCGGCGCCCGCGCCGTCCAGCTACGGCCCGAAACACAGCGGCTCCGACGGGAAGTCCGGGACTTCCTCGCCGAGGAACGCGCCGCCGGAACGGTCATGGGCCGCCCCGACTCCTGGCTGACCGGCTGGGACCCCGGCTTCACCCGCCGGCTCGCCGAGCGCGGCTGGGTCGGCATGGCACTGCCCAAGGAGTACGGGGGCGGTGGGCGTGGCAACCTCGAACGCTACGTCGTCATCGAGGAGCTGCTCGCGGCCGGCGCCCCGGTCTCGGCACACTGGGTCGCCGACCGGCAGGCCGGCCCGTCGATCCTGCGTCACGGCACCGAGGAGCAGCGCCGCCGCTTCCTGCCGCGGATAGCCGCCGGCCAGTGCTTCTTCTCCATCGGCATGAGCGAGCAGCACGCCGGCTCGGACCTGGCGGCGGTCCGGACCCGGGCCGAACGGACCGACAACGGCTGGCGGTTGACCGGAACCAAGACGTGGACCGGCGGCGCCCACCTGAACGACTACGCCATCGTGCTCGCCCGTACCGACGACGAGTCCGGCGACCGCCACGCCGGGCTCAGCCAGTTCATCGTCGGCCTGCGCGACCCGCGGGTGCGGATCGAGCCGATCCGCCTGCTCAGCGGCGAGCACACCTTCAACTACTTCCACCTGGAAGGCGTCGAGCTCGGCGCCGACGCCCTGCTCGGCCGGCCCGGGGACGGTTGGCGGCAGGTGACCGGTGAGCTGGCACTGGAACGCAGCGGGCCCGAACGGTTCCTGTCCACGGTGCCGCTGCTCACGGCACTCGTCGAGCAGCTGCGGCGAGGGGCCTGCACCCCCGAGCAGCACACCCGGGTCGGCCGGCTGACCGCGCGGCTGTCCTCGATCCGGCAGCTGTCGCTGGGTGTGGCCGCCGCCCTGGAGGCCGGCCGCCCGGCGGACGTGCAGGCCGCCCTGGTGAAGGACCTCGGCACCCGCTTCGAGGGCGAACTCGTCAACGAGGTACGGGAGATCCTCCCGACGACCGCCCGGACCGACACCACCAAGGGCAGCTACCCCGAACTGCTCGCCACCGCGATCCTGCACTCCCCGGGCTACACGCTGCGCGGCGGCACCAACGAGATCCTTCGCGGAATCATCACCCGAGGCCTGGAGCTCTCCTCATGACCACCGATCACCTCCGTACGCCCGCCGCCGTGCTCGCCCGGCACCCGGGCGACGCCCTGGACAAACCCGCCGCTGCCGCCCGCGCCCTGTGGGACGCCCTGACCACGGCCGACGCGCTACCCCCGCCGGACACGGACCCGCACGTCCTGGTCGCACTGGTCCGCGAGGCCGGCCACCACGGCTGCCCGGCACCGCTCGCCGAGACCCTGCTGCTCGCCGGCCCGCTGCTGGCCCGGGCCGGGCTGGCCGTGCCGAACGGGCCGCTCACCTTCGCCCGCGGCCCGCTCGACGTCCGGTTCGCCAACGTCGACTCGGCCAGCCGGGTCGGCCCGCCGGGAGCAGCCGGCACCGACGACGCGGTGCACGTCAGCGGCACGCTCTCCCGGGTGCCGTGGGCCCGGGCCGCGCAGGCCGTGGTCGTGCTGACCGAGGGGCCCGGCGGGCCGGTGCTGCTCGCACTCGAACCGGACGAGTACCGGCTGCTCGAGGGGGCCAACCTCGCGGGCGAGCCCAGGGATGGGGTCGTCCTGACCGACACGGCGGTTCCCACCGAGCGGGTCCGCCGCGTCCCGGAAGCCGTCCTGGCCGAGGCCGAATGGCGCGCCGGGCTGGCCCGGGCCGCGCTGATCGCGGGTGCCGCGCGGCGCTGCGTCGAGCTCACGGTGGCCCACACCGCAGCCCGGTCCCAGTTCGGCCGTCCGCTCAGCCACTTCCAAGCCGTCAAGCAGGAGGAGGCGAAGCTGATCGAGGAGGCGGCCCTGGTCGGTGCGGCGGTCGAGGCGGCCGCGACCGCACTGGGCGACCCGGGCGGCGCCGCCTTCGCGGCCCAGGCCGCCGCCGCGCAGGCATCCGCCTCGGTGGGGGAGATCACGCGCATCGCCCACCAACTGCACGGCGCGATCGGGTTCACCGAGCTCAGCCCGCTGCGCCTGGCCACCACCCGGCTGTGGTCGTGGCGGGACGAGGACGGCAACGAGCAGGCCTGGTTCGCGCGGATCGGCCGGCACGTGGTGGAGAGCGGTACGGGCCGCCTGTGGCCGCTGGTGACCGGTAATCCCGCGGCCTGACCGCGGGGCCGGACCGGGGACACCGCAGACCGGCGTCTGATGGCCGCTCATCCTCGTCCGGCAGCCGACACGGTGGTCTCGCCCCGGTCCCGGGGCCGGCCGACCTGTGCCCTCGGTCTGTACGCCGGGCACCGTGACCGGGCTCTGGCGCGGAGGTCTCCGCAGACCTCGAACGCCTCACCCCGGCCGGGGGCGCTGCCGCGCACCGGCGCCCTGACGGCCGGCACGCGACGGCCCCGGACCGCGGCTCCGTCCGGGGCGCTCACCATGACCAACGGACGGGAGGGCGGGCCGGGTTCGGGAAGACCGAACGCCCGCCGGACCGGGAGTGCCGGTGCGGCGGGCGTTCGGGGAGCGGTTCAGTCCTGGCTGAGCCAGAGGTCGGGGCCGAACACCTCGTACGCGACGGCCGAGGCGGGCAGGCCGTGGTCGAGGAGTGAACTGCGGACGGCGCGCATGAACGGCAGCGGGCCGCAGAGATAGGCATGGGCGTCGGCGGGGACCGGCACTCCGGTCCGGTGGACGCGGCAGTTGATGGAATGACGCTCCACTCGTCTTCCTCGCCGAGTTGGCATCCTGGGTTAGCGTCAGGCCGTGGGTGATGAGAATTCTGGACGCAACCCGATCGAGAGCGGGCTGCACGTCGGTTCGGCTGGCCCTATGAACCGGGCGAGGAGTCCTTGTAGTGGCCTCCCATAGAGGGCAATAGGGCTCTGGCCGTAATTCCGTGAAGCCTCGCTTCGTCCCGGGCCCGGAGCCGGCCGTGGCTGCCCATGCGGCTATTCAGGTGTCTTCCGGACATCTCGTGAGCGAGAGACGTCCGGTGAGGGGTACGTCGTCTCGCACGAGATGTCCCCGGGACCCATGAGGAGGCCAGCGTGTACGCAGCAGTACGGCGGTACGAAGGGGTGACCGATCCGGCGGAGGCAGGACGCCGAGTGGCCGAGGGATTCGTGCCCCTCCTTCGCCAGGTTCCCGGATTCGTGGCCTATTACTGGGTTGACGCCGGGGACGGAGTGATGGTGTCTACCAGCGTCTTTGAAGACCGAGCCGGGGCCGAGGAATCGATCCAGAGGGCGGCGGACTTCGTGCGGGACGACCTCGCGCCACTGCTCCCCAATGCTCCCCAGGTCACGGCCGGCCAGGTCGTGGCTGCCGGGTAGCGACCTCCGCAGCGGCCCGTCACGGAACTGCGGCCAGAGCCAATTCCTAGCCTCCGTGTTTCGGTTCGCGTCGGCTGATCTGGGGGGATCCCCGTATCGGAGGTCGCGGGGCTGCCGTCAGGCGTTGGGTATGCCGAGGGCCCGACGCGATGGCCGGGTGCTCCTGGGTCCTCGTGTCGTGGTGGTCAAGGGCGGCTTGGTCTGTCAGGTGGCCGGTCGGGGTAGTACCACCAGGTGGCTGAACGCCGCGGTCAGTTCGTGGCGCCAGGGCCAGGTGGCGGCGATCCGCAGGTGTAGGCGGCGCGCTCCGCGCGTGATCCGGGCGGCAGCGTGCAGGAGGCGGTAGCGGAGTCTCTTGGGCTCGGCGGTGGCCAACTCGCCGTCCAGCAGCAGGATCCGGGCCCAGACGAGCAGGTCGATGGCGGTCAGGGACAGCTCCAGCCAGGCCTGGTTGATGGCGAAGTGGCGGGAGGGGAAGCGACCGAAGCCGGTGGTCTTGCCGCAGCGGATGTGGTCCTCGACTCGGGCGTGAGCGCGGTGGCGGACCTCCAGGTACTGGGTCGAGCCGCCGCCGGCGACGGGCGTGTCGGTGAGGAAGACTTGGTGGCGCATGCCTTCGTCCTGGTCGAACAGGGACAGCTGGGCGCCTGGGTGGGGACGCTCGCGGCGGACGATGATGCGGGTGCCGTCCGGGTATCCGGTGAGGTCGACCTGGCCGGTCAGCTCGGCGACTTCGGCGCCGGTGCGAAGGGTGCCGTCCTGTTCCAGGGCCGGGTGCCAGACCTGGTCGGGTAGGACCCGGATAGCCTTGCGGACCTGTTCGGTGACGGCGTGTCCGACGGAGAAGGTGGTCTGGATGCCCCGCTGCCGTAGGGCGCGTAGATGGGCGAGGAAGGCTTTGGCGCTGCCGGCGCTGTCGGCGCGGATGAGGACCGGGGTGCCGTGGCGGTGGGCGTCGGGAATCTGCGCGAGGGCCGCATCGACGACCGTGATGTGGTCAGCCGCGGTGTTCGCTCCGGCGTTGCCGGGTCGCAGGACGCTGGCCAGGGCTTCGCCGGTGTTGTCCAGGAAGCAGAGCATCGGGTGGTAGCCGAAGCCGCGCGTGTAGGTGGCGGCCGCTTCTTCCTTCTCGGAGTGGCAGGTGACCAGGGTGGCGTCGATGTCCAGGACCAGGCCGGGCAGTTGACGTCCTGCGGCGCGGGCCGGCGGTATCCCGTCCCTGGTCTCGGCGGCCTGCAGCCAGGCGACCTCGCGGGCAGCGGCCCGGGCTGCCCGTAGCGCGTTCAGGTTGTTGGTGTCGATGCCTGCCAGGACGCGCCAGGCGGTCGGGGTGGAGGCGACCGGGCCGAACACGTCCCGCTGGTCACGCAGCACGGCCAAGTCCCGGATCGCCTCGCCTCCGTCGGCGAGGATCACCGCCAGGTCCACCGCGACGCGGCCGGGATCGTGCCCGGTCCCGCGCGGTCGCAGCCGGTGTAGGGCGTCGCTGAAGGCGCTGGTCAGTGAGGTGGCGTCGGCCAGATCCGCCAGCAGACGCGAGCCGACGTGGTTGACCACCCCGTGCCCGTCGGCACTGACGACGAGCTTGGGGCGTGACCGGGTAGTGTGCACGCAGAAAGTGCCTTCCTGCTGGTACGACTGGGACCTTAGACAAGCCTCATCGTTGCAGCTCAGAAGGCACTTTCGTATTTCCGATCATGATCCGGATGCGGCCCCGGATGCAACGCGCAGGTTAGGGGGTCACGTTTCAAAGAGCGCGGACACCCGCCTGCGCGGGGAGGAGGAGCTGCAGTAGTGGACGTGCCGGCGCTCGGCAGACCGGTCAACCACACCGTTGCCCCGCAGGAGCACGTGTGACACGTCTGGTCGTGTGGGATGGTCACAGCTGCACCGCTCGCGGGTGCCCGAGGGTCTTCCCCCGCGTGTCGAAGAGCAGATCTGCGCGATCGGCGAGCTTGATGACGTCGATGTCGCTGTGGGGCTGTAGCAGGATCGTGAGGTCGGCCGTCTCGGCGTCGGCCAGGTAGTCCGTCACCCGCTCCACCGGTGTTCCGGCCACGCCCCAGGTCGCGACCTTGGGATCGTAGTACCGGACGTCGGCCCCGCGTCGTCGCAGTTCGAGCACGAGCGCGGTGGCCGGCGTCTCGCGCTGGTCGGAGATGTCGGGCTTGTAGGTGACACCCAGCAGCAGCACCCGAGAGCCGTTCATCGCCTTGCCCCGGCCGTTCAGCAGATCGACCGACCGCTGGACGACGTGCACCGGCATCCGCTGGTTGATCTCCTGCGCCAGCTCGACGAACCGGAACGGAATACCCAGCGACCGGACTTTGTAGGAGAGGTAATTCGGGTCGATGGGAATGCAGTGGCCGCCCACGCCGGGCCCGGGATAGAACGGGGCGAATCCGAACGGCTTTGTCGAGGCGCAGCGTATGGCGTCCCACAGGTCGACGCCGATCTCACGGCAGAACATGGCCATCTCGTTGACCAGCGCGATGTTGACGTGCCGGTAGGTGTTCTCAAGGAGTTTCGCCATCTCTGCTTCCCGCGGGCTCTTGGCCTCCACCACCTCCCCGACGAAATGCTCGTAGAGCCGGCGGGCGGACTTCGTACATTCCGGAGTGCACCCCCCGACCACCTTGGGGGTGTTCTCGAGTCCGAAGTCGGGATTTCCCGGGTCGATGCGCTCGGGGGAGAAAGCGAGGTGGAAGTCGATCCCGACGCGCAGTCCGCCGGCCTCCAGCGCCGGCCGGACGACGTCATCGGTCGTGCCCGGGTAAGTCGTCGACTCCAGCACCACCAGCGTCCCGGCTCGCAGGTGATCGGCCACCATGGCGACCGCGCTGTTCACCGCGGACAGGTCGGGAGCCCCAAGCTCGGTCAACGGCGTCGGCACGCAGATCACCACCGCCTTCGCGCTGGCGATCACCGAGGCCTCGGTGGTGGCCCTGAACCCGTGGTCCAGCATCGCCGCCACGTCGGCGTCGGAAATGTCATCGACGTGGGAGCGCCCCGCGTTGAGCCCGTCCACCACCGGACGGCTCAGGTCCAAGCCTGCCACCCGCAGGCCCGCCCGAGCGGCCCCACGGGCCAGCGGTAGGCCCACATAGCCCAGGCCGACCGCGACCAAATCAATATTTGTACGGGAGCTCATCGTGCGCACAACCCCCCAGAGCGACGCTCGGAAAATATTCAAGAGCGGATGACTTGTCCGGTTCACCTCGGCGCGGGAACTGATCACGGCGCCGACTGCCGAATTCCAACATAAATGAATCGATCCACCGCCGGTGCGGCGACTACGGAAACTGCCTCCACTCGAAAGGAAGGGCCTCTGTGCTGTCAACCCACTGACGAGAGGCGCCTGCGAATTCAGAAAATATGGTCGCACACGGCCCTCGGGTGACGACGGCGTAATGCTACGAAATGCAGTGACGTCCAGCACGTCGAAATTCCGGCAGTGGAACCGGCGTACGAATGCCGGTACTCGTCGGACATTCCGGCGGATCGTGACGGCAGCGCGCAGCCCGCGAGCCGGGCGTTCCGGCTCGCGAGGCGATCGCCGCGGGTCAACAACAGCGGAATGCGGATCCAACGGTCAACTGCACGACCCGCGACCGGTTGGGGCCGGTGGGCTCCGGAGCCTCCTGGAGCGGCGAGTCGGCGCTCCAGTCGCTCGACGTGTCCCGGTAGTTGAACCAGCACAACGGGCATCGTGAAGCAGGTTCTCGCCGTCCCTGCCGCAGCGGCGCCGCCGGATCAACCAGGCACTGCTGGACGCCGAGATCGCCGAGTTCGAGGCCTGGGTCAACCACCACATCGTCTCCCCGGCGGTGACCGGGAAGTCCCGGCCGCGCCGTCCGGACGGCGTGCGCTCCGGGGTGCGCTGGAACGGTGCCGCGCCGATCGCCGCGGTGGGCTCCGCCTCGATGGGTGGACGCCGTCCGAATTGAACACGCCGCCGGATCCGCAGGGGCTTCAAGGCGTTCGTGCCGGCGTCACGAAGGCGTCCCACCTGTGCGCCTGGCCAGCGCGGATCGGGCGGGTTCACCGCCGATGGCCTCCGCCCGGCGTGCCTCGGCGAGGACATCGGCGGCGGTGAGGCGGTCGGCCCCGGCACGGAACCGGTCCAGCAGGTGCTCGGCGTCGTCCAGCAGCTCCTGCTCGGTGCGGGGGCGGTGGTTGAGCGACATCCCGTCCAGCAACAGGCGCTCCAACGCCGAATACAGCTCGGACCGGCCGACCTCCCGGATCGTGAACGACAGGTGCACGGACAGCTCGTCCTGCTCTCCGACCGCCTCGTGTGCGTATCCGCGCGGGATGTAGAGCACCTCGCCCTCGCGCACGACCTCCGCCAGCAGCGCCGGGCCCACGTTGCCGGCCCGGCCCGGTGACCAGGCGGTGTTGCGCGGTCCGTCGTAGACCTTCCAGCGCTTGCCGCCCTGGATCTGCACCAGCAGCACGTCGGCGTCGTCGCGGTGTACGGGCAGACCCTGCTCGCCGGGCGGGGTCGCGAACAGGAACGCCTCGACGCGGTGCCCGAGCTGCCGTTCGAGCAGCGTGGCGGCCTCGCGGGTGGCCATGTGCCAGTGCTCCACATTGCGCAGCAGCAGGGTCACGCCGTCGTCCATCATGCGCCTGATGCCCTCGGCGTCCGCGAAGCCCTCGGCGAGCACGTTGTTGACGGTGCGGGCCTTCGTGTAGTCGCCTGCGTCGATCGGCGTGGACTTGCGCACCATTTCCACGTAGGGCACGCGCAGCAGTCCCGAATCGATCGCGTCGTCGACCTCCCGCAGGCTGATCGGGCTGGGCGATCCGATCGGGCCCGTCGAGTCGGGCGCCTGCTCCCGCTCCCGCGGCCTGAACACCGCCGGAGCGGTGCGCCAGTGTTTCGCGTAGAAGTCCGAGACGTCGCCGACCAGGCTCGGCAGTACTTCCCGACTCGTCATCGTATTCCTCCCTGTCCGGCCGGTGGGCTCAGCCCAGCCGCCCGTCGCCGTTCAGCTCGGCGAGCGCGGCGGCGTCGAGCTCGATGTTCAGGGCGCCGAGCGCGATCGCGGCCTCGGCCGGGTCGCGGGGCCCGATGATGGGGAAGGCCGCCGGGTGCGCCAGCACGTAGGCGAGGGCGACGTTGATCGTCTCGACGCCGCGCCGCGCGGCCAGCCGCTCGGCGCGCTCGCGGCGGCCGCGGTTGGCCGGCGTGTCCCAGCAGCGCACCATGTTCGGGTCGAGCAGGCCGGGGTCGACGCTGGAGAAGAACCCGCGCGCCTGACTGGACCAGGGGATCAGTGCCACGTCATTCCGGGCGAACCAGGCGAGGTCGTCCTCATCGGCGGCGATGCACCCCGGGTACAGCGGCTCGGCCATCTTCGCCAGCGCGAAGTGGTTGCTCACCGCGGCGAAGCCCTGCCCGCCCGTGGAACGCGCGTACGCGGTGGCCTCCTCGACGCGGGCCCGTCGCCAGTTGGAACCGCCGTAGGCGCCGATCCGGCCGGCGCGGACCTCGGCCTCCAGCGCGTCCACCCATTCGCCGACCGGGACCTGCTCGTCGTCGCGGTGCAGCAGGTACACGTCCACACACTGGACGCCCAGGCGCTCCAAGGAGATCGAGAGCTCTTCGGTGATCGTCTCGGGCGCGCACTTCGGCGGGTGCGCCCCCTTGGCGATGATCACCGGCGGCTCGTCCGGCGTGTTGCGGGCCAGCCACGTGCCGAGGACCTCCTCGCACACGCCGCCGCCGTAGGCGAAGGCCGTGTCCAGGAGATTGCCGCCCTGCCCGAAGAAGTGCTCCAGCAGGGGTGCGGCCTTCTCGTACGTCCGCATGCCGGACGTGCCGAGCGTGATGCGCGAGACCTCACGGTCCACGCCGGCGATCTTCCCGTACTTCATCGTCATCGCTGTGTCCCTCTCATCGGTTCTCGGCGTTCAGGCCGACTTGTTCGAGTGCGGACCGGCTGGGCAGGTTCGCCATCACCTGCCGGACCTTGGTCCTCGCGAGCTCTCGGTGTTCTTCGTGCGCGTCCGCCGCGATCGCGACCGACGCCTGCGTGTACAGGTTGTTGAGGACCGTGCCCAGGTACCCGGAGAAGCACGACAGGTCCCCGACGCGGCCGGGGCCGCCAGCCCGTGCGTACGCGGCCGCCGTGGCGGCGACGCGGTCCGTCCGCGCCCGGCCGTCGGGCGCGTGCCAGGCCATCAGGGCCGCGGCGAGCTCGTGGTCGGCCGAGCCCGGTCCGGCGTTGTCCCAGTCGACGAGCACGAACCCGCCGGTGCGCTCACGCATCACGTTCGCGGGCGTGAGATCGAGGTGGCACATGACCAGGGCGTCCCGGTCCAAGGGGACGACGAGCTCGGACAGCTCCCCGACCGCGGGCATCAGCCGTTCGAGCCCGTCGGCCCACTCGACGCGCTGTGCGCGCAGCGCGTCGAGCAGCTCCTGCCACTGATCCGCGGTCGGCACGCGCTCGAACCTGCTGTCCGGCGCACCGGCGTCCGGGTCCCGCAGACCCAGCCGGTGCAGCCGGGCCAGGCGGTCGCCGAGCCAGTCGGCGGCGTGCTCGGTGGCATGGTCCGCGGGAGTCAGGGGCCTGCCGTCGATCCAGCTGTAGAGCCGGACGTAGACGTCGCCGAGTGCCGGGGGAAGCCGGCAGAGGTAGTCGCCGTCCACGGTGGGCAGGCTCTGCGGGCACCCGACCCCGGCGGCCCGCGCCGCCGTCTCGAACCGGACCCGGCCACGGATCTGCTGCTCGTCCTGGTCGTCGTCCCAGAACAGCTCCTTGAGCGCGTACCGGGTGCCGGCGGCCGTCAGCTCCCAGATCCGGCCGCACAGCCCGCGGGCCGCCGGCTCCGCGGCGAGCGCGGAGCCGGCCAGCCCGAACCTTTCGCCCACGTAGGCCGCGGCGGCCGGCGTGGGGGCGAATGCCTGCGGGGTGCTCACCGGCCCGTCCGGCCCAGCTCGGCCGTCATCGACCGCACCGTCGGGAAGTCGAACACCGTGTCCACGGTGATCGCGCTGCCCAGCTTCGCCCGGACCCTGGACACCAGGCGCAGCGCCAGCAGGGAGTGCCCGCCGATCTCGAAGAAGTCGTCGTCGGGCCCCACGGCGAGACCGCCGAGCACCTCCGACCAGAGCGCGGCCACCTCCTGCTCGGGCCCGGTCAGCGGGGCGCGGTCGGCCGGGTCCGCGGTCCCGGCCGACGGGCCGGGCTCCGGCAGCGCCGCCCGGTCCAGCTTGCCGCTCGGCGACAGCGGCAGCCGGTCCAGGTCGACGAGTGCCTGCGGCACCATGTAGGCGGGCAGCGCGGCCGCGAGGTGCTCGGTCAGCTCGGCGGACGTCACGGAGGCGTCGGCCTTGACGACGTAGCCGATCAGCCTGGCCGGGTCGCCCTTCGGCTCGACGGCACAGTCCGCCACGGCCGGGTGGGCGAGCAGCACCTGCTCGATCTCGGTCGGCTCGATCCGGTAGCCCCGCAGCTTCAGCTGCCGGTCCGCGCGGTGCAGGAACTCGAGCCCGCCGTCGGTCCGCAGCCGCACCACGTCGCCGGTCCGGTAGAACCGGCCGTCCTCGCCGGGCAGGGCGGTGAAGCGCTCCTCGGTGAGTCCGGCGGCGGTGTAGCCGTCGGCGACGCCGGTACCGCCCAGGTAGAGCTGGCCCGGCAGGCCCGGCGGCACCGGCCGCAGCCGGTCGTCGAGGACGCGGGCCAGGGTGTTGGCCAGCGGCGTGCCGATCGGCACCGGCGACTCGCCGCCGTCGAGCCGGTACGCCGTCGACCAGATGGTGGTCTCGGTGGGGCCGTACAGGTTCCAGCACACGGCGGCCCGTTCGACCAGCTCCGCCGCCAGGTCCGCGGGCATCGCCTCGCCGCCGCACAGCGCGGTGAACCGGTTGGCCGGCCACCACTTCGCGGCCACCAGCATGCGCCAGGTCAGTGGGGTCGCCTGCATGACCGTCGCCGAGTGCCGGGCCAGCAGGCCGACCAGCGCCTCCCCGTCCGAGGTCGACCTCTCGTCGGCGATGACCACCTGGCCGCCGGACACGAGCGGGAGCAGCAGCTCCAGCAGCGAGATGTCGAAGGCCAGCGTGGTCACGGCCAGCAGCGTGTCGGCCTCGGTGAAGCCGATCCGGTCCCGCATCGAGGCCAGCAGCCCGGCCAGCGCGCGCCGCGGGACTCGAACGCCCTTGGGCCGGCCGGTCGAGCCCGAGGTGTAGAGCACGTACGCCTCGCTCCCGGGGTCGGCGGCGTACTCGGGTGTCGGTCCGGGTGTGCCGTTGACGAACTCCCGGTGACGGCCGGGGAACAGGCCGCCGAGCTCCGGAGTGGTCACGATGACCTTGACGTCCGCGTCGTCCAGCACGTATTCGTTTCGGGCCGCGGGGTGCCGGTGGTCCAGCGGCACGAAGGCGGCGCCGGTCTGCAGCACGCCCAGCAGTCCGACCACGGCGGCGACGGAGCGGTCGACGCACAGGCCGACCCGGTGGCCGGGGCCGATGCCGAGCGCGGCCAGCCGGCCGGCCAGCCCGTCGGCCCGGGCCCGGAGTTCGGCGTAGGTCAGCGTCCGGCCGCCCGCCGTGACCGCCGGGGCATCGGGGCGCGCGGCGGCCTGGCGCGCGATGAGCGCGACGGCGTCGTCCTCGGCCGGGAAGTCCCGCGCGGCACCGCCCGAGGCGGCGATGGCCGTGCGGTCCTCGGGCACGAGCATGTCCAGGGCGTCGACCGCCGCGCCCGGATCGTCCACCGCCGAGCTCAGCAGCCGCAGGTAGTGGTCGACCATGCGCTGCGCCGCGTCCTGGTCGATCAGGTCGGTGTTGAACTCCCACATCAGGGCGAGCTTCTCCCGCTCGCCCGGGTCGCCCGCCCGGCGCAGCTGCTCGGCCCGGGGGATGACGACGATGTTGAGGTCGAACTTGGCGCTGCCGTTGTTGTGCTCGACCAGCGCGCCCCGCGCCCCCGGCCAGTCGAACGACGGCACCGGCGAGTCGTGGAAGCTGAAGCAGGTCTGCACCAGCGCGTTCCGGCTCGGGTCGCGCGGCAGGTCCAACGAGCGGACGACGTCCTCGAAGGGGGCCTCGCCGTGCGCCAGCGCCTCCAGCACGGCGTCGCGGGTCCGGCCGAGCAGCTCCTGGAAGGACAGCTCCTCGTCCAGCTTCAGCCGCATGCCGACCATGTTGACCAGCATGCCGAGCAGGTTCTCGGTCTCCGGGGTGTCGCGGTTCGCCAGCCAGGAGCCGATGGTCAGGTCGCGGGCCCCGCTGTAACGGTTCATCAGCACGGCGAACCCGGCGAACATGACGACGAACAGCGACACGCCCTCCGCCCGCCCGCACGCGCGCAGCCGGGCGTAGAGGTCGTCGGGCACCGCGACCCGGATCGCCGCGCCGCGGAAGGTCTGCTTGGGCGGGCGCGGCCGGCTCACGGCCAGGTCGAAGGTGCCCGAGCCGGCCAGCCGGCTCGTCCAGTACGGAAGCACCTGCCCGCGCCGGACGGCGTAGCGCTCCCGCTGCCAGGCGGCGTAGTCGGAGAACTGGACCGGCAGGTCGGCGAGTTCGGGTTCGCGCCCGTCCGCCCACGCCGAGTAGAGCTCGCCGATCTCCCGCCAGAACACCGAGACCGACCAGCCGTCGTGCACCAGGTGGTGCTCGGTCTCGACCAGGGCCCAGTCGTCCTGCGCCAGCCGGATCAGGGTCCACACGGCCAGCGGGCCGGTGGCGAGGTCGAAGTCGCGGTCGAACTCGGCGCGGAGCGCGGCGGTCAGCGCCGCTTCGCGGTCGGCGTCCGGGACGCCGCGCAGATCGAGCTCGTGCAGCGGCACCTCGGCCGGATCGTGCACCACCTGGATCGGGCCGCTCTCGGTGAGGTGGAAGGTGGTGCGCAGGATCTCGTGCCGCCGGGTGACCTCGGTGAGGGCCCGCTGGACGAGGTCCGGCCGGAGCTCGCCGCGGAAGCGGATGACGCACTGGAAGTGGTAGGCGCGGTCGCCCCCGGCCAGCTGATCGAGGAAGATCACCTGTTCCTGGCCGAAGGAGACCGGTGCCGCCCCGGCGCCGGCGCGCGGCGCCAGCCTCGGCTCCGCGGCCTCGCGCACGGCGGGCAGGTCCGCGAGCGCCTCGGCCATCCCGGCGATCGTGCGCCGCCGCAGCGGCAGGCCCAGCGGGACGTCGAGCCCGAGCCGCCGGCGCAGCCGCGTGACGAACTGGACGGACAGCAGCGAGTTGCCGCCGAGCGCGAAGAAGTCGGCCGAGCGGTCCGCGACGGGGCGGCCGAGCAGTTCGGTGAGGATGTCGGCGAGCTGCTGCTCGGTACCGGGCCGTGGCGGCTCGGCGTCCGGGCCGCCCGTCGCGGCGGCCGTCGCGGCGAGCGCGGCCCGGTCGACCTTCCCGTTCGTGGTCAGCGGGAGGTCCGCGACCACGTGGATCCGCTGCGGGACGAGGTGGCCGGGCAGCCGTGCGGCGAGCTCGGCGGTGACCGCCGCCTCGTCGGGCGCGGCGTGCGGGCCGGGGGTGACGAAGGCGACGACGCGGTCGAGCGCCGTCCTCGGGCCGAGCGCGACGGCGACCGCCTGGTCGACGCCGGCGGCGCCGCGCAGCGCGGCCTCGATCTCGCCGAGCTCGACCCGGAATCCGTGGATCTTGACCTGCAGGTCGCTCCGCCCGAGGAACTCCAGCGTGCCGTCGGGGCGGACCCGGGCCCGGTCACCGGTGCGGTACATGCGCACGCCGAGCCCGGGGTGCCGGACGAACGCGGCCTCGGTCTGCCGCGGGTCGTCCCAGTAGCCCCGGGCGAGGCCGGTGCCGGTGATGCAGAGCTCGCCGGCCGTCCCGGCCGGGACCGGCGCGAGCGCGTCGTCGAGCAGGAGGAAGCCCTCGCCCGGCAGCGGGTCGCCGTAGGGGATGCTGGTCCAGGACGGGTCGACGTCGCCGATCTCGTAGACGAGGGAGTTGATCGACGTCTCGGTCGCGCCGCCCATGCTCACCACGCGGGCCGCGGGGTACCGGTCGCGCACCCGGTCCGGCAGGCCCACCGGGATCCAGTCGCCGCTGAGCACCGCGAGGCGCAGCGGCCCGGGCGCCGGCGTGCCGGATTCGCCCAGCCAGGACACGAGCATCTCCAGCAGCGCCGGCACCGTGTGCCAGAGGCTGACCCCGTGCTGCTCCATCAGCTCGGCCCAGTGCGCCGGGTCGCCCGCACGCTCCGGGTCCGGTACGACGACCGCGCCGCCGGCGGCCAGCGGGCCGAAGATCTCGTAGACCGACAGGTCGAAGCTGAGCGAGGTCAGCGCGAGGGACCTGTCCCGTGGCCCGACGCCGAAGCGCCGGTTTATCTCCAGCACGGTGTCCGCGACGCCGCCGTGCTCCACCATCACGCCCTTGGGCGTGCCGGTCGAGCCCGAGGTGAACATGACGTAGGCCAGGCTGTCCCGGGTGCCCGCGGCCGGTCCGGCCGGCGCGGGGACGAGGCCCTCCAGGGTGGAGACGGCGGCGTCCGCCGGCCAGGCCGCGGAGGTCAGCAGCGAGGCCTGCGTGAGCACGTGGGAGCAGCGGCCGAGCTCCACCAGCTGCCGGAGCCGGGCTTCGGGCAGGTCGGTGGAGAGCGGCAGGTAGGCCGCCCCGGCCTTCAAGACGCCCAGGACCGCGACGATCTGCTCCCAGCCCTTGTCCAGGGCCACGGCGACCAGTTCTTCGGGGCGCACCGATCCGCGCAGCCGTCCGGCCACGGCCTCGGCCAGGCCGTCCAGCTCGGCGTAGCTGAGCGTGCGGTGCGAGGTGATCACCGCCGGCGCCTGCGGGTCGCGCCGAGCCGCGGCGGCGACGAGTTCGTGCAGTGTCATCGGTCTTCTCGTTTCTCGGTCGGGAACTCAGGCGTTCTCACGGGCCAGGTCGGCGATCCGGTGCAGGCCGCTCAGCACGGCCTCGGGCTCGACGCCGAAGTCGATCAGGCAGGCCACCTCGTCGACCCCCATGTCCTCGAAGGACCGCAGGGTGCGGCGCGCGGTGTCGGGGGACCCGAACAGGCCGCTGTCGCGCGAGTAGCGGTCGAAGGCCCGGCGCAGCAGGGCTCGGCGGTCCGCCTCGGTCAACTCGTCGATGCCTTCGACGGTCGGCCCGGACGTGCCGGTCAGGTCCAGGGAGCTGGCCAGGTAGCCGCTGAACGGCTCCCGGATCAGCTCCAGCACCTCGGCGTCGGAGCGGCCGAGCAGGGTGTGCAGCATCAGCGTGACCCGGCCGCGCGCCGAGCTTCCGTGCCGGGCGGCCAGCGTCTCCCGGTAGAGCGCGATGTTCCGCCGCAGCACGTCCGGGCGCTGGCCGAGCAGGTGGGTCAGCAGGTTGCCGCCCAGTTCGCCGGCCAGTCGGAAGGTGTCCGGGCGGCCGGAGCTGGTGATCCAGAACGGCAGCTCCGGCTGCACGGGTGCGGGGTAGATCCGGACGCCGACCCGCTCGCCGCCGCCGTCCAGTCGGCTGACCTCCTCGCCGGCCCACAGCCTGCGCACCACCTCGATGTGCTGCGCCAGCGTGGTCTTGCGCTCCCGGTAGGCGGTCTCGGGTTCGGGGGTCAGGGCGAAGTCCACCGCGTGCCAGCCGGACGCGAAGGCGATCGCGGCGCGCCCGTTCGAGAGGTTGTCCACCATGGCCCACTCCTCCGCGACGCGGATCGGATCGTGCAGCGGCAGCACGACGCTCCCGGCCCGCACCCCGACCCGGCGGGTGACGGCTGCGACCGCCGCGCCGGTGACCGCCGGGTTGGCGTAGAGACCCCCGAAGGGATGGAAGTGCCGCTCCGGTGTCCACACCGCGTGCAGACCCGCGTCGTCGGCCAGCCGGGCCCCGTCGAGCAGCAGGTCGTAGCGTCCCTTGTCGGTGCGCGACGCGTCGTCGGCGAAATAGAAGAGGCTGATGTCCACAGGATCTCCGTACGAGGTTTTAGGCTGAGGCACCCGAGTAGCGCCGCAGACCGCGCCGCCACAGGAACCGGGTGAAGGCGAGGCCGGCGGCGGCGAAGGCGGCCAGCGCGGCCGGGCCCGCCCCGGTGGCCCGAGAGGTGAGGACTTCGGCGGGCAGGGTGACGGCCAGGCCGATCGGGATCAGGACGGTGAGTCCGATCCGCATCCACCCGGGGTAGAGGCCGACCGGCCAGCGGGCCGCCTGGAACAGGCCCGAGAACAGCTCGGCGACGTTGTCCAGCTTCACGAACCAGAACGCGCTGATGGCGATCGACATCAGGAAGCTGTAGATCAGCGCGGCCCCGCACAGCAGCGTGACGGCGAAGACCGGGACCGCCGACAGGCTCACACCGCCGGAGAGCGCCGCACCGGTCGCCGTCGTGGCCAGGCCGATCGCCACGTCCAGCCCCTGCCACACCTTCGACGAGCGGACGCTGACGGTCAGCAGGGCGCCGGCGGGCTTGAGCAGCACCGCGTCGAGGGTGCCCTCCTGAATGTCCGTCAGCAGGGCCAGTGCGTTGGGCATCACCAGCATCTGGGTGAAGCCGCTGAGCGTGGTGTAGACGCCGGCCAGGACCACCAGCTGGTCCAGGTCCCAGCCGTCCAGCCGCTGGACCTGGCGGAAGACCAGGGCCAGGGTGATCACCGTGGTGCCCAGGGACAGCACGGAGGTGACGATGCGCAGCAGGAAGTTCGCCCGGTACTGCAGCTCGTTGAGCAGCAGCAGGCGCAGGTGGAGCGCGGCCAGTCGCAGGTTCACGCGCCCACCCCCGTGAACCGGCGCACGGCGCGCCGC
Source organism: Kitasatospora sp. NPDC056138 (assembly GCF_042264695.1). Taxonomy (NCBI): domain Bacteria; kingdom Bacillati; phylum Actinomycetota; class Actinomycetes; order Kitasatosporales; family Streptomycetaceae; genus Kitasatospora; species Kitasatospora sp. NPDC056138. The sequence goes on from NZ_JBHJVK010000020.1 coordinate 47,055, forward strand.
CAGACCACCGCCACGAGCAGCGCTCCGACGCCGATCCACAGCGCCTGGACGCCCAGCCCTGCCAGCAGCCGCGGGGCCGGGCCGGGGGCGATCAGCGCGTCGATCGGGAAGCTGAACGTCCACTCGAACGGGAACCACCCGGCCGCGCTCCGCATCCACCCCGGCAGCAGTGCGAGCGGCACCAGCCGCCCGGACAGCAGCAGCTCGAACAGGAGGTAGAGCTCGAACAGCGCGCTCGCCCTGGTGGTCCAGAACGTGATCAGCCCGATCAGCCACAGGAACAGCGAGCGGATCACGAACGCCGCCCAGATCGACACCAGGAATACCAGCACGCCGGCCGGGGTCGGATGCGCCGTCGGGTGGAACAGCAGCACGAGCACGGCGGCGACGGGGAGCCACTGGGCGATCCAGACGATCTTGGCCCCGCCGAAGCCGGCCAGGTCGTAGTGGATCGGATGGATCGGCAGCAGCATCCGGCCCGACATCCGGCCGGTGGTGATCCGGTGCTCGAACCCGGCCGGTGCGTAGCCGACGTTCATGTTCCGCACCAGGGTCCAGGTGATGTAGTAGGCCGCCAGGGTGCCGGGCGTGTACCCGTCGACGGATCCGCCCTGGGAGCGGGCGATCGCCGACCACACGACCAGGTAGATCACCGGCTCGACGAGCATGCCGGTCATCAGCAGCAGGCTGCTGGCGCGGTAGGTCAGCTGCTGGGTCATCGACTGCCGGCCTGCGGCCGCGTAGAAGGCGCCCAGCGCCCGCACGCGGCCCGCCACCTCCCAGGCCGTCACGGCGTTGCCGCCGGGGCCGGGGCGCCGTCGGCCCGCAGGTCGACCGCGTCGGAGGTGAAGATGTGCTCGATGACGTCCTCGATCGCGGGCCGCGTCACCGTGAGGTCGGTGACCTCGCCTCCGGCCAGCAGTCGGGTCGTCACCTCCGGCACCCGCGCCGCCTCGACCCGCACCCGCAGCCGCCCGGCGGAGGCGGGCCGGCACTCGCCGAACCCGCTCAGGTCCACGTCGGGACCGGTCGGCGTCACCTCGATGTCGCGGTGCGCGGCGAAGCGCTCGCCGAGCCGCGACAGGTCTCCGTCGTAGAGCACCCGGCCGCAGTGCACCACCACGACCCGTCGGCAGAGCGCCTCGATGTCGGCCATGTAGTGGCTGGTCAGCAGCACGGTCGCGGACCCGGTCCGGTTGTACTCGGCGACGAATGACCGGATCCGCCGCTGCATGGCGACGTCCAGGCCGAGGGTCGGCTCGTCCAGGAACAGCATCTCCGGCCGGTGCAGCAGCGAGCCGACCAGCTCCATCTTCATCCGCTCGCCTAGTGAGAGGTTGCGTACCGGCTTGCGCACCAGGTCGCCGAGGTCCAGCAGGTCGACCAGTTCGTCCCTGGTCCGCCGGAACCGCTCGCGCGGGATCCGGTAGATCGCCCGGTTGAGCTCGAAGGAGTCGACGGCGGGCAGATCCCACTGCAGCTGGTACCGGTTACCCATGACCAGCGCCATGCGGCGCAGGTAGGCCGGCTCGCGCCGGGCCGGGTCGTGGCCGAGCACGCGCACCGACCCCGCCGAGGGGTGGAGCAGGCCGGAGAGCAGTTTGAGCAGGGTGGTCTTGCCCGCTCCGTTCGCGCCGAGGACGCCGACGATCTCTCCCGGCTCGACGCGGATGTCCACGCCCTGGAGGGCGTGCACCTGCTGCTTGCGCCGGCGGACCAGGACGCCGACCGCCGAGCGCAGCCCGGCGTCCCGTTCCGCCACGGTGAACGACCGGCCGAGCCCGGACGCCTCGATGGCCGCCGGGGTCACAGCCGGGCCCCCTCGGCGGCGAGCGGGTCGACGAGCACCATCCGGAGCTCGGCCGTGTACGGCGCGCCGGCGGCGTCGGTCAGCCAGGTCTGCCCGAGGTCCGGCAGCATCTCCGAGATCGTCACGCTCCGGCGTCCGGCGGTGTCCGCCGCCGCCCGGCGCACCGCGCGCGCGGTCTGTTCGAGCATCAGGACGCTGCTGAAGTCGGTCAGGGTCGGCTTGCGCTCGGTGTGCACGCGGGAGAACGTCCGCACGGGCATGTCGTGCGCCGCCCGGAACTCCTGCGCCGCCCGGAACCGCCGGGCCGCGGTCCTGGCGAACGCCCACTCCAGCTCGGCCGGCTCGAAGCTCCAGGTCTCCCGTTGGACCACCAGCCGGCCGATCGAGATCCGCGGCAGGTGCCGGGCCGGCGCCATCGGGCGGAACGCGCCCACGATCGCGGCGGACACCTGTTCGGCGAGCACCTCCAGCAGGTCCCACGGGCCCTCGCCGGTCTTCGAGACCACCACCAGGCGCCCGTCCTCGCGGCACACCTCCAGGGCGGCGGACGGGAGCACCGGGCCGGGCGCGCCGGTGTCGCTGTCGTGCAGGCACCAGTACCGGAAGTGCGGCGAGAGCAGCGCGGCCGGGTAGCTGCGGGAGTTGACCAGCGGCGAGTCCTTGCTGGGCACCGAGTACCAGCGGCGGCCGGCGTGGTCGCGCTCCGCGGCTTCGAGCAGCCGGCCGACGTCCGCGTGCCGCTCCACGAAGGGGCGGGCCTCCAGCGTGTTCGTGGCCAGGTGCAGCTCGCCCATCACCGCCGTGAACTCCCCACGGCGCACCGCGTCCAGCCCGGCCGCGGCGATCATCAGGTCGGGGGAGTGGTGCCGCGCCGCGGACCACAGCGGGGCGGTCGCGGGGAACTCCCGGCGGACGGCGTCCCGGATCGACTCGACGGTCGGTTCGTGGCGCCGCGCGCCGTCCGGTACGTCGAGGATCCGCGCCCACTTGGCCTGCAACCGGGACACCGCGTCCGCCACCGGCTCCGGCGGCCCGCTGCGGGTGGTCAGCTGCCGGGTGGCCATCCCCAGCAACTGGGACAGCGGAAGGCGGTCGCGGCCGGTGGCGCGGCTGTGCCGGTCGAGCAGGGAGCCGAACAGGTCCAGGTAGTTGTGGCCGGCGCGGGCGGCGAACCACCGGGCGCTGTCGGCCATCAGGCCGAGCGGCCCGCCGATCGCCGCCTGCACCGGCCGTCCGATCTCCAGCTCCACGTCGCGCCGGGTGTCCTCGTAGACCAGGGTCCGCCCGGCGTACATCTCGCCGTGCCGGCGTACGGCGTCGCTGCCGGTGATCCGCCGGAACGCCTCGTCCAGCGCCGCGGTGGCGGCCATCAGCCGGTCCGGCCGGCCGGCCGCCGCGGCGACCGCGTCCCGGCCGCGCTCCAGCTCGTCGAGCGCGGCGAGCGCGCTCTCGCGCGGCTCCCGGTCGCCTACCAGGGCGAGCCGCTCCCGCAGCGCCCGTTCGGGACGCGCCTCGACCGGACCGCTCAGGTCCATCCGCACCACGCCGTCGTCCAGCCACGGCCGCAGCTCCTCGACGACCGAGTCGACCGTCGAGGTGCCGCGCTGCGCGGCCAGCTCGACGAGGGTCCGCGATCCGTCGCACAGCCGGAGCAGGGCGAGGACGCCGGGCGGCGGCTCGACGGGGTCCCGGTAGGGGCGCAGCAGCCGGTCGTCGTCCACGAACACCCCGCCGGAGAGCACCGGCCGCAGCCACGGACGCATGCCGGGCCGGTCGGACAGCCGCCGGGCGAGCGTGTCGATCGCCCAGTTCTCGAAGTAGACCGTGCGGTCGGCGAGCAGGCCGGGCCCGCCGGCACAGTCCATCGGCCGGTCGGACTCGGTCAGCCGGCCCCAGGCTGCCGGGCCGAAGAAGCCGATGGTGTCGTTCTTGACCGTGTACCGCTGCAGGTAGTTGGCGACGAGCTGCAGGTGCTTGAGCTCCGTGGTGCGGCCCGGCTCGGCCGGGCGGCCGACCTTGTCCACGGCGCTGCGCACCGCGGCGGGGTTCTGCCAGGCGACGGCCTCGCGGAAGCGCGGGTCGGCCGCCACCTCGCGCAGCGAGTCCGCCAGCCGTTCGAGCTCCGCCTTCCACAGCTCGTCGAACTCCTGGTCCGGCAGACCGGCGGCCTGCGCCAGGCCGGGCGCCGAGAGCCGGCCCGCCTCGGTCACCGGGAAGCCGGCGCCGCGCAGCACGACGTCCCGCCACACGGCCCAGTCGGAGCCCTCCAGCGGAAGCAGGTGGGAGCGCTCGTCCGTGTCCCGAGGCGCCGTCACCGGTCCCCCTCGGCGGCGGGCGCCGGGCGGACGGACAACGGCAGCAGCCGGCTCGTCGGCGGCGCGATCGCCGGACCGGGCACGAAGGACGCGCACAGGGAGCGGGTCAGCCGCGTCCGGTGCTGCTCGTACGGTTGGTACGACTCGTGGTCGAAGTCCAGGTAGCGGTTGCGGTAGCACCACCGGCAGTCCTCGAACTTCGGGTCGATGTGCTCGCGGCCGGCGGCGTGCTGGGCGCGCAACGACAGGTACTGCTCGTTGTTCCAGATCTCGCGCGGGCCTGCGGTGTTCAGATCGCCGACCAGGTGGTGCTCCGCGGGCGAGCCGATCAGGTGGTCGCAGAAGCCCACGCCGCCGCGGTAGTTGACGTACAGGTACATCCACGGGTGCGTGCAGGTCTTGTTTGCCGCGCCGTCGTCGGCCCACAGCTCGTCCAGCGCCGTGTTGAGCTGCACGTCCACCGCGGTCGCCTCGGCCACCTCCGCCAGTTCGGCGAGCGCGCGGACCACCTCGGGACGGTGGTGCACCAGCTGGTCCGGATGCCCGTCCGGGAGGGTGATCGGGCTGAGGTGCATGCCGATGCCGAGCCGGGCCGCGTGCTTGGCGATGGTGGTCAGCTCGTCGAGCGCCGCGGGCTGCACGGTCACGTTGAGGTGGATGTTGCCGGTGCCCACCCCGCTGGCGTGTGCCTCGTCGACCAGCACCTCCAGGTTGCGCAGCACCACGTCCATGTCGGCGCCGCGGCGGACCTGCCCGAAGGTCTCGCGCTCGCCGGCGTCGAAGGACACCGAGATCAGGGCGCCGGAACGCACGAGCTTGCGCCAGGTCGCCTCGTGGAACGCCGTCAGGTTGGTCACCATGCGGACCCGGCAGCCGTAGTCGAGGGTCTGGTCGACGAACCGGGGGAAGTTCTTGAGAATCGTGCTCTCGCCCCAGCCGCGCAGGTCCACGATCTCGGCGGTGGGGAACAGCTCGCCCGCGATCCGGTCGAACAGCTCCTGGCTCATGTTGCGGGAGCGGTCGAACTTGCCGGCCGAGCGGCACATCGGGCAGGAGAGGTTGCAGTTCTCGGTCAGCTCGACGAACAGCACCCGGGGCAGGCTGCGCAGGAGGGTCGCCCGCTGCTCGAACTCACGGAGGTTCAGCTCGCGGTTCTCCACGCGGGCCTCGGTCCACTCGACGTGGCTGCTCAGCCGCTGCTGCGCGGGCAGAGTGCTCTCGCTCATGCCTGTCACGGCCTTTCTGTCAAGGCGCCGCGGACCGCGTCCACGAACGCGGTGCGGAATCCCGGGTCGGGGAAGATCGAGTACTCGTGGTGGTCGGCCTCGACGCGGTGGCGGATGACGCGCCGGGCGTGGGGCTCCCAGTTGCCGACCAGGTCGTCGGCGATGTGGGCGTTGAAGTAGTGCAGGTCTCCGGCGTAGTAGCCGGGGTGGTAGAACCGGTCGGCGCGCAGGGTGCGGGCGAAGACCTCCAGCTGGCGCCGCAGGACCTCCGGTCCGACCGTCTCCGCGAGCACGCGGGCCTCCTTGAGGCTGCTGACGACGCCCGCGTCCCCGACCGTGATGGTGTAGGGCACGTCGACGCCGATCCGGCGGAGCAGCTCCTGCAGCCTGCCGCCGATCAGCACCTCCTCCGAGGACACCCCTGCGGCGAGCGAGGGGTCCGGCGGCTGGCTGTCGATGAGGGCGAGCATCGCGACGCGCCGGCCCGCCGCCAGCAGTCGGCAGGCGACCTCGAACGCGATCGCGCCACCGGTCGAGAAGCCGCACAGCAGGTACGGCTGCTCCGCCGGCAGCCGCAGCAGCTCCTCCAGGTAGATCGAGGCGAACTCCTCGATGCTGCGGGGCACCTCGCGTTCGCCCTCCAGACCGGCGGCGCGCACGCCGACCGACTGCACCGGCAGGACCGAGCGCAGCGTCCTGACGGCCATCGCCGTGCCGGAGGCGGAGTGGAAGTAGAACAGCGAGGGAGCGTGCGGATCGAAGTCGGCCGGCAGTTGGAGGCAGCGGTCGGACGGCGCGCGCTCGCGCAGGTACGCGGCGACCCGTTCGACGGTGTCGCGGGCGGTGAGTTCGGCCCGGGGCAGCCGGGTCCGGGTCGTCTCGAACAGCCGGTCGGCGATGCGGTCGGCCGCCCCGTCGTCGCCGGATGTGCTGAACGCGGTGTCGATCGTGACGTCGGCGAGGCCGAGCTCGTCCGCGTAGGCCTCGGCGACCGCCGCTTCCCACTGGTCCCGGTAAGGCCGCCGCGGGCCCTCCGGCACCGGCGCAAGTCCCTGCTCCACGAAGCCGCCAATCTCTCGGATGTCTGGCGAGAACGCTAGGGAAGTCCAGTGATCAAGCTCTGACCGTGTTCTGAATGCCGCCGACAGACGGCATTCACTCCGTCACCAGTGCCCGTGCCTAAGCTCAGCGGCCGGGACGGAGCCGGCTGCGAACCGGGCCCTCCTCACCTTCGAACCCGCTGGGAGAGACGTGTCCGCCGTACGTACGAAGAACTTCCCGTCCTGGCCTCAGCTGGGCCCGCAGGAGGTCGACGCCGCCGCCGCCGTCCTGCTGACCAACGAGCTCTCGCAGAACTCCGGCCGTCACGTCGCCGAGTTCGAAGAGGCTTACGCGCAGTGGCATTCGGTGCCGCACGCGATCGCCGTGAACAACGGCACCAGCGCCATCCACCTCGCGCTCGCGGCCCTGGGCATCGGCCCGGGCGACGAGGTCCTGGTGCCGGCCTACACCTTCGTGGGGTCCGCCTCGCCCCTGGCCTACCTCGGCGCCACCCCCGTCTTCGTGGACATCGACCCGGACACCTACTGCATCGACCCGGCCGACGCCGAGGCCAAGATCAGTGAGCGCACCAAGGCCGTCATCGCCGTGCACCTCAACGGCTACCCGGCGCCGGTCGGGCAGCTGGCGGAGATGGCGCGCCGACACGGGATCAAGCTCATCGAGGACACCGCCCAGGGCCACGGCGCCGAGATCGACGGCCGCCGGGTCGGCTCGGTCGGCGACGTCGGCTGCTTCAGCTTCTGGCAGGACAAGACGATGACGACCGGAGGCGAGGGCGGAGCCCTGCTGACGGCGGACGCGGAGCTGGCCGCCGCGCTGCGCACGCTGCGGGACCACGGCCTGGTGCCGGCCGGCCCCGGGCTGTTCCACCACGCCGTGGTCGGCTACAACTACCGGCTGACCTCGCCGCAGGCGGCCGTCGGTCTCGTGCAGCTGGGCCGGCTCGACGGCTTCGTCGCCGCGCGCCGCCGCAACGGCGCCCTGCTCGACGAAGGCCTCGCGCAGCTGCCCGGCCTCTCGCTGCCGAAGGTCGTGCCCGGCGGGGTGGCCGCGCCGTGGAAGTACACCCTGCGGCTCACCACCGACCCGTCCGTCCTCGACGTCGTCACGCTGGTCTCCGAGCTGCAGCAGGCGGGGATCCCCGCGCAGCGCCGCTACCCGATCCCGCTCACCCGCCAGCCCATATTCGCGGGCAACCCCTCCAACGAGACCTGCCCGAACTCCGACCTGTGCGCGAGCACGGCGTTCTGCCTGCCCGTCCACCCGGCGGCCGAGCCCGAGGACATCCAGGACTGCATCGACGCCCTGGCCAAGGTGCTCTCCGACCACGGGGTGAGCGCGGCGTGACCACGGCCCCCGAGATCGCCGTCATCGTCACGGCGGACGCCGGTGGTCCCGGCGGGCTCGGCGCGGTGCTGGCCTCGGTCGACGCCCAGGTTCCGGCGCCCGCCGAGCGGGTCCTGCTCGGCTTCGGCGCGGCCGCCCCCCGCGAGGCGCCCGAAGGCTGGACGGTGCTGGCCGGCGACTGGCCGGGCCGGGCGCAGGCCCGCACCGCGGGCTGGGCCGCGACCGAAGCCCGCTGGGCGGTGTTCGTCGACGCGGTCGTCCCGGCGGGTCTGCTCGCGGCCGCTCAGCAGGCCGTGCGCTCCGCGCTGTCCGACGTCGCGGTGCTGTCGCCCGGCGGCGAGGACGCTGAGCGGGACTACTGGGCGCTGCGGGTGGCCGACGGCATCGAGCCGGCCTCGGTCTGGCGGCGTGCCGCCGCCGAGCTGGTGGGCTGGTGGCCGGAGCGGTGCGACGGGCCCGCCTCGCTCGACCACGCGCTCTGCCTGGATCTGACCGCCGCCGGCTGGCGCGCCGTCAGCTTCGCGGCACCGCAGCCGCCGCGGCCGGAGGCCGACGCCACGGCCGACGCCTGGCAGAAGCGGTCGCTGGCCGTCGTCTCGCTGCACGCCGGGCGTGAGAGCACCTTTTCCAAGTGGGAGGAGGTGCTGCTGAAGGCCGAGCTGCCCGCCCGGACCTCGCTCTACGTGGTGGACAACAGCCGCGACCCGGAGTTCACCGAGCGGCTGCGGGCCGCGAGCGTCGGGATCCAGGCCGCCCGCGGGCTCGAACACCTCGACTTCACCGTCGACGGCACCGTCTACCAGCCGTCGCCGGACGAGTGGTACCTGAAGCGGGAGCGGAACCTGCACGTGGCCCGCCTCTACGCCTCGGTCCTGCCGAGGATCAAGGAGGACCTGATCCTGACGCTCGAGGACGACATCGACCCGCCGGCCGACGCCGTGCGCCGGCTCGTCGAGGAGTACTCGCGCCCGGGCGGCACGCCGCTCGCGGCGGTCTCCGCGGCCTGGGACCGGGTCGAGGGGCGCTACGTCTGCGGGGGCAAGGCCGTGCCCGAGGGCGGCTGGGGCGCGCCGATCCCGTGGGAGGAACTGCCGCACGAGCCGCTCGACGTGGGCTGCGTCGGCGGCGCCTGCACCGTGTGGGCCAACGCCGTCGTCTCTCAGGCACCGGTGCTGTTCGACTGGGAGGAGACGATGGGCTGGGACGGGCTGCTGTGCACGGGGGCCCGGGAGCGCGGGTTCACCGTCCGGATCCACGGCGGAGTCAGGTGTGTCCACCACACCTGGGGCGTGCTGCGCGGATCGGAGTGACGGTGGCGCGCCCGGTGTCCGGTGTCGAGGTGCACGGCGTGACCGGGCCCGAAGGCCTGTGCACGGCCGCCCTGCGGGACGGCGCACCGCTGCCGGCCCCGGACGAGGTGGCCGCGCTGCTCCGCGAGCACGGCTGTGCGGGCCTGGAGGTGTGCCTGGTCGCCCCCGGTGTGGAGCCGGGGTGGGCCTCCGAACTGGCGGCGCGGCTGGGTGAAGCCGTGCACGTGCCAGCGCCCGGCTACGTCGTCGCCGACCTGCGCGGCGGCGTCCGGCTCAAGTGGGCGGACGGCGCCGACGAACGGGCCGACGCGTGGCGGTCCCACCCGCCGCACGCCGGCGCCGTCCCCAGGTTCGCCGACCACCAGGACCGGCTGCTGCCCCGCGGTCTGCCGCCGCATCTGGAGCCGGCCGAGGGCCGGCCGGCCGTCATGACGACGGCGGAGGTGCGCGATCAGCTGCGCCGGCTGCTTCCCGCCCGGCCGGCCTGCTCCTACCTGGGCGACCACCGGCTGTTCGACGAGGCGGCGCACCGGGTGGCCCGCCGGCTGCGGGCCGGGCTGCCGCCGCTGGAGACCGAGTACCGGCGGCTGCTCGGCGGCGTCGGGAGGCTGGTCACCCGCGGCGTCGAGATCGAGTTCCACGCCGGCCAGGGCGCCCGGGCGGCGGACGGAACGCTGCTCAGCACCCCGGAGATCGACGCGATCGCCGCACTGCTGCGGGAGCGCGGGCTCGCCCGCGACGCCCGGGTCCGGCAGCACGGCGCCGAGCGCGGGCCCGACGGCGCCGAGCCCTACAGCGAGGACCGCCGTACCTGGCGGGTCGAGCTGGAGGAGGCCGAGGGAGACGGCGAAGTCGTCTCGCCGATCCTGCGGGACACCCCGCAGGCGTACGAGGACCTCGTCGCGGTGTGCGCGATCATCCGCGGCTGCGGCGGCTGGACCAGCACCCGCGCCGGTGGCCACGTCCACGTCGGGGTGCCCTTCGGCACCGACACCGCCCTGCACGCCGCCCACCTGGCCCGCTTCCAGGCCCGGCAGTGGCTGCACTTCCGCCTGGGCACCTCGATCCGGGCCGAGGCGCACCGGGGCACGCGGTTCTGCCAGCCGCTGCCCGGGCCGCCGCCCGTGGGCGCGACGCGGATCAGACAGCTGCGGGACGACCTCAAGCGCCGCCTGGCGCACCCGGCGCTCAAGATCGCCAGGTCGGTCGGCCGGGCCGGCGACTCGATCGAGTACCGGCACGGTGACGCGAGCCTGGACGCGGCGGAGTGGTGGACCCGCGCCGCGGCGTTCGCCGCCGACGTCGTGCTCACCGTCACCGCCGACCGGCACCCGCCGCCCCGGGCGTGGGCGCCGGCCGGCGACGGCCGCACGGTGAGCGGCCAGACGGTGCTGGCCGCCCGCGACGAGGTCCAGGTGCACCGGCCCGAGCCGCCCGGTGACACCGTCGAGGTCCGGAGCGCGCTCGACGAGTACCCCTGGCCGCGCCTGCGCCGGCACCTCGCGGAGCTCTACCACCTCACCCCGCCGTACTGGCGGCGCCGGCCGGCAGCGGCTCCGGCCGCGCTGCCGGAGCCGTACGACGTGGCCGCGCTGCTCGGCTGGCCCCCCGGCGCGCGGGTCGACGAGGAGTCACGGCGGCAGCTGGTTGCCGTGCTCGACCACCTGCACGCCGTCGGGGCGCTCTGCGTCGGGGCGCCCGAGACGCCCGCGGCCCTGCGGGCCCACGCCGTCGCGGCGGTCGGCCCCGGCCCGGAGCCGGTGGTCGAGCTCGGGCGCCGGCTGCGCGCCTGGGACGCGCTGACCGACGAGCCGGACACGCCGCCCACCTCCGAGGACCTGGCCGCGCTCGCCGCCGTGGGGCCCGAGCCCCTCGCCGCGCTGGCCGGCCTCCCGTTCGTGTCGACCACATCGATCAGAACGCTGCTCGCCGACGCCGCCGACGGCAGCGGGGGCCCTGACAGCGACAAGGAAAGGAGCCGGAACTTTGAGGAACTTCGATAGCGTGCTGGTGCTCTCGCCGCACGCGGACGACGAGGTGCTCGGCTGCGGAGGGCTGCTGTCCTCGGTGTCCGCGGCGGGCGGCGAGGTGCACGTGGTGTACCTGTCGGTGGACGGGATGGCGCACTACGGGCTGGACGAGCCGGTCACCTACCAGGCGCGGCTGGCCGAGATCGAACAGGTCAGTGCGCTGCTCGGCTTCAGCTACACCGTCGTCCACGGCGACCGGCAGCTCAACGAGCGGCTCGACACGCTCCCCCGGCGGGAGCTGGTCGACGAGTTCCAGGAGCAGCTGGACCGGCGCCGCCCGGACCTGCTGCTGCTGCCCAGCGGCCGGGACTACGACCAGGACCACGTGGCCACCTTCGCCGCCGGCTTCGCCGCGGCCCGGCCGATCGGCTCCCAGTTCGGCAAGTGGCTCGTCCCGCACGTGATGAGCTACGAGTCGTCCAAGATCCAGTGGTCGTCCGAGCCGCTGCCGCTCTCCACCGCGTACGCCGACATCACCGGCCGTCTCGACGCCAAACTGGCGGCGATGCGGGCCTACCGGTCCCAGCACCGGCCCGCCCCGCACATCCGCAGCGAGGAGTCGATCGCAGCGCTCGCCACCCTGCGCGGCGCCGCGATCGGCGTGCGGCACGCGGAGGCGTTCGAAGTCCACCGGACCGTCCTCTAGGGGCTGTCCCCATCCGCGCCCGGCCGGTGCCGTGCCCAGCACGCACGGCCCGGCCCACGCCGCCGACCGGCTCCGAGAGGAGCCGACGGCCCCGACCGGAAGGAACCCCAGGCATGGCAGAACCCGAAATCACCGTCGTCATCCCCGCCCACAACCGGACGCGAGCCCTGCAGCACTGCCTCGCCAGCCTGCAGCGGCAGACCCTGGACCCGGGCGCGTTCGAGATCATCGTGGTGGACGACGGCTCCACCGAGCCGGTCGGCGAGACCGTCGCGCAGTTCGCCGACGGCGACCGGATCAGGCTGCTGCGGCACGAGCGCGCCCGGGGCGCGGGCGCGGCCCGCAACACGGGCGCGGCGGCGGCGCGCGGCGGGCTGCTGGTCCTGCTCGATGCCGACTGCCTGTGCCACCCGGACCTGCTGCGCGCCCACCTCGACGCCCAGGCCGACGGCCCGGTCGCGGTCTGCGGATACGGCGCCGGGCGCGAACTGACCCCGGCTCAGTGGCGGCTGAAGCACGGAGCGGACTGGGACTTCGCCGATCCGGACGCCGTCTTCGCCCGGCTGGCCCGGACCCCTTCGCTGCACGATCCCCTCACCGAGCTGCTGGCCCGGCCCCGCCCGGCCGACTGGGCGTTCTTCTGGACGCTCAACACCTCCGTGCCCAAGTCGTTCTTCGACCTCGTCGGCGGATTCGACACCCGGTTCGAGGTCAAGGGCATCGAGGACATCGAACTCGGCTGCAGGCTCGCCCGGGCCGGCCTGCCCACGGTCTTCGCCCCCGCGGCGATCACCCTGCACCAGCCGCACGAGCGCGACCGCAACCGCGAGGTGGTGCGCGACCGGCGCAACGAACACATCCTGGTGCGCGCATACCCGAGCCTGGACGTGGAGGCGGTGTGCAGCTACGACATCGCCCACTCCCGCGACCTGATCCCCGCGCTGGAACGGTTCTCCGACCACCTGGACGCCGCGACCGCGGACTGCGGCCGCCTGGCCGCCCTGGACGGGCTGACCCGCCGGATCACGGACGCGGACGGCCCCGTCCTGCTGGTCGGCGCGCCGCAGGGCTGGCCGGCGGGACTGCCCGCCCCGGACACCGTGTGCTACCCGGCCGACCTGCCGCCCGGCGGCCCGGGCCACCAGCTGCGGCTGCTCGGGACCAGGCTCCCGGGCGCCGGGAAGCACTACGCGCTCGGCGTGATCACCGACTACTGGCGCCACTTCCCGGACGGCACCTTCAGCCGGGTGCTGGCCGAGCTGGACCGGGTCTGCCGGGAGGTGTTCGTGCTGTCCGGCGTGAGCACCGCGCCGGTGGCCGCGCCGGACCCCGAACTGAGCGAGGCGCTGGCGGCGTACGACCGCCCGTACTGGGAGTTCACCACACCGCTGCGCCGGGAACTGCACCAGTTCGACCTGACCGAGGACGAGGCCGGCACTCCCGGGCCGGCGGCGTTCCGCTGCACACCGGTTCCCTGGCCGATGACCGAACTGACCGATGTGGGCATGCCCGCGGGTGAGGAAGGCGTACCGCGATGAGAAGCCTCGTGACCGGAGGAGCCGGATTCATCGGCTCCCACCTGACCGAACACCTGCTGGCGGCCGGGGACGAAGTCGTCGTCCTCGACAACCTGACCACCGGGAGCCTGGACAATCTGGCGTCGGTGCGCAGGCACCCGCGCCTGCGCACCGTCACCGGCTCCGTCTGCGACGAGGCACTGGTGCGACGCGAGGTCGCCACGGTCGACCGGGTGTTCCACCTCGGCGCCCTGGTCGGGGTGTTCAACATCCTGGAGGACCCGCTCGGCGGACTGCGGACCAACATCCGCGGAGCCGAGAACGTCCTCGCCGCCGCGCACGAACACGACGTGCCGATCCTGATGGCGTCGAGCAGCGAGGTGTACGGCAAGAACAGCAAGCCGCGGCTGACCGAGCAGGACGACCAGATCCTGGGCCCGCCCCAGCTGAGCCGCTGGACGTATGCGGAGGCCAAGGCGGTCGCGGAGTCGCTGACCCACGGCTACGTGGCCAAGCACGCGCTGCGGGCGGTCACGGTGCGGCTGTTCAACACGGTCGGGCCGCGGCAGACCGGGCGCTACGGCATGGTCGTACCGCGGTTCGTCGGCCAGGCGCTGGCGGGCGAGCCGCTGACGGTCTACGGCGGCGGGGGGCAGCGGCGCTCCTTCTGCCACGTGCTCGACATCGTCCCGGCGCTCGTCGCGCTGCTGGAGGACGAGACCGCCCACGGCGGGACGTTCAACCTGGGCGGCCTCGAACAGGTGGACATCGCCGAGCTGGCCCGGCGGGTGGTCGCCGTCACGCGGTCGTCGAGCGAGATCGTGCATGTCGAGTACCAGGAGGCCTACGAGACCTACGGTCCCGGCTTCGAGGAGGTGCCCAGCCGCGCGCCCGACTGCGCCAAGGCCTTCGCGCAGATCGGCTACCGGCCGCGCCACGATCTGGCCACGATCATCGCCGACGTGGCGGCGTACCAGCGCGCGGTGCCGGCGCTCGTGTAGGGGACCGGCGCGACGTGCGGCCGCGCCCGGCGCCGGGAGGAGCCGGCGCCGGGCGCGGGAGAGGCGGTTGCCGCAGGGCGTCAACCGGCCGACGGGGCCGCCAGCCGGTGGGCCGGGCGGCGGGCGGGCGCGGCGCGGTGCCAGGCGCGGCCGCCCGCGCAGTCCGCCGGCGCTGCCCGTGCCGCGGGCGGATCGACGCGGTGCTCGGCTTCGAGCGCGTAGTCGGCGACGAACCGGTGCAGCTCGAAGCAGCCCGGCGACGGCTCGAAGACCAGGGACTCGGCGACCAGGCCGGCCAGCAGCTGCCGGCAGCGGCCCAGCGGCAACCCGGCGAGCGCGGCCGCGGCCTCGACCCGGATGCGGCGGACCGCGCCCTCGCCCAGGCGCCGGAAGAGCCGGGCCGTCGCGTCGTCGAGCACCCGGTACGAGCAGGTCAGGGCGCGGCGCAGGTCGAGGTCGGGGTCGGGGGAGAAGAAGGCGTCGAGGCTGTTCGCCGCCGTCCGCAGCTCTCCCGCGATCGACTCCAGCGGCCGGCCCGGGTTCAACGACGCGCGCGCGGCCGCGACCGCCAGGGCGATCGGCACCCCGCCGCAGGACTTGACGATCGCCTCCAGGGCCCGCGCCCGACCGGCCGTCCGGGACGGCCCGAGGTGCCGCTCGAGGACGGCACGGCCCTCTGCCACGCTGAACGGCGGCACGGACACCGGATGGGCGTGGTGGGTGACCAGCAGCTGTTCGAGCACGTTGCGGCTCGTGACGAGGGCCATGCAGCCGGGCGCCGACGGCAGCAACGGCTGGACCTGCTGCGCGTCCCTGGCGTTGTCGAGCACGATCAGGACCCTGCGGTCGGCCAGCAGGCTGCGGTACCTGCCGGTCAGACCCGGAAGGGTCGAGGGCAGGTCCCCGGCCGGCTGGCCGAGGCATTCGAGCAGGCAGCGCAGCGCGTCGGCGGGCGCGAGGGGCGCGGCCGAGTCGTCGAAGCCGTGCAGGTTCACGAAGAGCTGCCCGTCGGGGAAGCGCTCGGCCAGCAGGTGGGCCGCGCGCACGGCCAGTGCGGTCTTCCCGATGCCGGCCATGCCGTTCATCGTCGCGACGACCGGGCCGGAGGCGCCGGCCGCGAGGGCCAGGATCCGGGCCAGCCCCTCGTCCCGGCCGACGAACACCGGCAGGCCGGGCGGAAGCTGGGCCGGGTGCGGGTCCGTGCTGGTCGGCGCGGGCGCGGTGTCCTCCGGATCCGCGGTGGTGTCCGGGTGAGCGCTCTGCCGCAGCACCGCGGTCTGGGCGGCGCGCAGCGCGTCGCCGGGCTCGATGCCCAGCTCCTCCGAGAGCGTGGTCCGGATCCGCCGGTAGGTGTCGAGCGCCTCGACCTGGCGGCCGGCCGCGCCGAGCGCGCGGACCAGGGCGGCCTGGAGCCGTTCGTCCAGCGGATAGCGCTCCGCGGTGAGCCGGAGCAGGGGGAGCATCCAGTGCCCGCGGCCGATCCGGTGGTGGATCCGCGCGGCCTCCACCACCGCCTTGGCGTACTCGTTCTCGGCGGCCTGGAACAACGGGGTGTCGACGACGCTCTGCGGGCAGCCGGTGCCCACGGCGCCCCGCCGCAGCGCGAGCGCCTCGCCGTACAGGCTCGCCGCCTGCTCCCAGTCGGACCGGGCGGCGCGGTCGCGGCCGCGTTCGACGAGCCGGCGGAACACGTGCAGGTCGACGGAGCCCGGATCGACGTCCAGCCGGTAGCCGACGCTGCTGCGCAGCAGCCAGCGTCCGGAGTCGCGCCGGCCCAGCTCCGGTTCGAGCACGCGCCGCAGCGCGCTGATGTGGTGGTGGACGACGTTCGCCGCGGTGGCCGGCGGGTCGTCCTGCCAGAGCAGGTCGCTGATCTCGTGGAGCGGGACCGACTCGCCGGCCCGGATCAGCAGCAGCGTGAGCACGGCGCACTGC
Source organism: Kitasatospora sp. NPDC056138 (assembly GCF_042264695.1). Taxonomy (NCBI): domain Bacteria; kingdom Bacillati; phylum Actinomycetota; class Actinomycetes; order Kitasatosporales; family Streptomycetaceae; genus Kitasatospora; species Kitasatospora sp. NPDC056138. The sequence continues at coordinate 63,254 of NZ_JBHJVK010000020.1, forward strand.
TGCGGGCCGCCCAGGGGGAGCGGGGCGCCGTCCAGACCGGCGCGGATCGGTCCCATGATGTCGAACGTGAAGGGGCCCTCGGACATGTCCCGTCCCGGTCGTGCGTCCAAGCCGCGGGATTCCGCGGCGCTACCCGGTGCTGTCATCCGGCACCCGCGCCGGCCTGCGAGCGGGTGTGCGGCTGATCGGTCGGCGCGAGCCGGGCCGCGCGGCCGCAGGGGCCCGCGCGGCGGCCCGAACCGCGCTCAGCCAACGGACGCCCCGGCGTAGGCGCCCGCCGGACTGAGCGCCTCGTCGATCCGGGCGCAGACCGTCTCCGCGGCCACCGCGTCCCGCCAGTGCGGCAGTTCGTCCGGCCCGCCCTGGGCGAACGCGAGGAACGCCGCCATCTCGGCGCGGTACGCCGCGGCGAACCGGGACCGGAAGTCGGGGTGCGGGCCCGGAGCGGTGAGCGGCCGGGTGTCCAGCAGCGTGCGGGAGCCGATGAGCTCGGCATAGGCCTGGCAGCCGCCCGGACTGGCCCGCTTGCTCACCACGGAGCACACCGTCCCGCAGGCCAGCGTCAACGTGGTCACCAGGAGGTCGGCCGCCGCGCCGGCGGCACTCTGCGATGCCGAGACCTCGACGACCTCGGACCCGAAGAGCCACAGGACCAGGTCGATGTCGTGGATCTGCAGGTCGAAGGCGAGGCTGCTGCCGGCGACCTGGTACCCCTGGGGCGGCGCGGCCCCGTCCAAGCTGGTGAACACGGCGAATTCGAACTGGCCGGGCCGGGCGCGGCACTCCCGTCGCAGCGCGGCGTACTCCGGGGAGAACCGGCGTTGGAAGCCGATCCGCAGGGGCACCCCGGCCGCGTCGGCGAGCGCGCCGAGGCGTGCGCTGGCCTCCGGCTGCGCCGTGCACGGCTTCTCCAGCAGCACCGGGATCCCGAGGGGCAGCAGGCCGGTGACCACGGCCGCATGGGTGTCGGTCGGCGTGCACACCACGGCCCCGTCCGCACCGGGCAGCCCGGCCGCGTCCGGGACGACGCGGCAGCCGAGTCCGGCCGAGAGCGCCGCGGCGCGCGCCGGGTCGGGTTCGACCACGGTGACGTCGGCTCCGAGTTCGACGAGATTGCGGGCGTGGGTGCTGCCGATCCTTCCGCCGCCGACGACGGCGATGCGGGGTCGGCCGGTCCGGGTGCTCATCGTGAGGACTCCAAAACTGAATCGGCTTTTCCCGTAGCCAATCAGCCGCCGATGGATGCGATCTCTATGCCGGATCGACAGCCTGCGTACACGGTGTAGATCTGGCGTTGATCCGTGGCCGGTCTACTGGCTCCGCTCACCACCGGACGGATAGGACCTGACGCCGATGAACAATGCACCATCTCCGTCGCCCGGGCGGACGGTTTCCGGCTGGCCGCGCTGGCCCGAAATGGACGAGGACACCGAGCGGGCGGTGATCAGGGCGCTGCAGAGCGGACGGCTGGCCGTCAGCGGCAGCAAGAGCATCTGGAAGTCGCAGAACGTCGCCGCCGCGGCCACCGTGGCGCGGATGTCCGGCCGTCGGCACTGCGTCCTGGTCACCAGCGGATCGAGCGCGATCGTGACCGCGCTGCACGCCCTGGGCATCGGTCCCGGTGACACCGTGGCCATGACCGCGACCACCTGGGTCAGCTGCGCCACCTCGGTGTTGCGGGTCGGAGCCACGCCGGTGTTCTTCGACGCCACCCCCGAATCGCCGTGCGGCGACCTCGCGACCCTGACCGAGGCGCCGTCGGCGATCCTCGGCATCCATCTGTACGCGCAGCACTTCGACGTGGATGCGGCCCGGGCCCGGTTCCCCGGGGTGCCGGTGGTCGAGGACGCCTCCCACACCCAGTTCGGGACGACCGCCGACGGACGCAGGATCGGCTCGCTGGGCGACGTCTCCATCCTGAGCCTCCAGGCCACGAAGATCATCACCAGCGGCGAGGGCGGCGCGGTCCTCACCGACGACCCGGAGACTGCGGCCCGGCTGGAGTCGCTGGTCATGGACTCGCGCCGGCGCACCGACGTGGTGTCGCGCACCGCTGCCAACGAGCTGGAACCGGCGCACCTGCTCCACGGGGCCAACCACTCGCCGCCCGAGTTCGCCGCGGCGCTGCTCGTCGACCAGCTGGCCAGGTTCGACCGGCAGGCGCGGCGCCGTGCGGAGGGAGCCGCGATCCTGGCCGGGGCCCTCGACGGGAGCCGGTGGTCGATGGCCGCTGACCGGAGCGCCGTCGCCGGCGGATCGTTCTACGGCGTCGCGGTGCGCGTCCCGGCCGGTGTCGGCAGTCCGGCCGAGGTGATCGCGGCCGTGGAGGCGCAGACCGGCCTGATCCTCGACTCGGTGTACCCGCCGGTCGTCGAAGGGCCGCTGTACCTGCCGGAGACCATCAAGCAGTACGCCGCCCTGCGGGCCCCCGACGCAGCGCTGCCCCACTCCCGGACCTGGCACCGTGAATACGTGGTGGTGCCGCACCACGCCTTCCTCGCCGACGAGTCCCGGCTGGTCGATCTGGCGGCCACGCTCCGGGCACTCGACCGGGAACCGGCCGCTGGTGGGCCCGCACTGCCGCAGGACCGTCCGACCATCGAGGTCGTCATGGTCACCAGGGGAGAGCGGGACACCCTGGAAGCCGCCCTGGCCGGCGTGGCGAAGCAGGACGTCGAAGCCGACGTCAGGCTGACGGTGTGGGTGGACGCGGACCAGGTCCCGGCGGCCGTCGCGGACACGGGCTGTGCCGTGGTCACCCTGGGCGCCGACGGCGTGCTGCCGGACGAGCCCTTCGCGCGGATCGCGGCGCTCCGGGAACTGGCGGCCGCCGGGTGCACCGGGGACTTCGTCGCCTTCCTCGACGACGACAACGAATGGGAGCCCGACCACCTGTCCACCCTGCTGGCCGTCGCCGACGCGGGCTATCCGGCGGCGCATTCCTGGCGGACCTTGATCGACCGTTCCGGCTCGCCCGCCACCGTGGACCGCTTCCCCTGGCTGCCGCCCTCGGAGGCCGCCGCCGAGCTGTTCGAGCAGCTGTCCGCGGTCCGGGTGCTGGAACCCGGCAGCCCGGTCGTCCGGGACCGCGCCGTGATCCCCGGGGCGGGCCTGAACGGCATGGTCGACATGGGGGCGTGGCTGTTGCGCCGCGATCTGCTGCGCCTGCTGACCTTCCGGCGCACCCGGAGCGAAGCGGAGATACAGGCCCGGGTCGGTGAGGACGACATCCTGCTGGAGCAGATCCACCGGCTGGACATCCCCGTCGGATGCACCGGGATGCCGACCCTGAGGTACCGGCTGGGCGGCATGTCCACCCCGGAGTACCGAACGCCGGAATCGCCCGTGCCGGGCGCGACGTCGGCCGCACCGTCCACGTCGGCCGCATCGGTCGTGACAGCAGAGGTGGCATCGTGACCCAGTACGTCCTCTCCCCCCGCCAGCTCTCCTCCTTCCGGCAGTTCGGCTTCCTCAAGCTGGAAGGCTTCTTCGACGCCGGAACCGTCGCCTCCCTCGAAGCGGAGGTGAGGGCGCAGCTCGCCAGTGCCTACGACCTGCCCACCGAGATCCCCGACGTGGTCACCGGCTCCATGGGCTACTACCTGCCGCTGATGGGGGAGGGCAGCGCCACGAGCCGGCGCCTCGTCGCCGGCCCGCGTCTGGTCGGGCTCGGCGAGGCCCTGCTCGACGGCCCGGTCATGCCCAAGCCGGCCAAGGGGATGCTCTACAACGACGCCTCCCCGTGGCATCGGGACGCCGCTGCTCCCGCGCTGCGCGCGGTGAAGATGGTCACCTACTTCAGTGCGCTGACCGCGGACTCCGGCGCGCTCCGGGTGATTCCGGGCTCCCACCGCGGCGAGTTCAGCGACCGGCTCACCGACTACCGGGCGGCCTGGCCGTTGGACAGCCCCCTGGACGAAGCCGGTGAGGCCGACTGGTGGCCGGGGACGAGCCTGGACTGCCGTCCGGGCGACCTCATCGTGTTCGACGTGCGACTCTGGCACGCGTCCCTGTTCGGAAGGCTCCGGGCCCAGTGGAGCGTCTCGTACGTCGCCGTCCCGGAGACCGAAGCCGAGCGGCGGGCCGCCCATGACTACATCGACCTCTTCCTGCGGGCCGGCCACGAGTACGATGCCGAGCGGTTCCCCTACTACGACCCCGACTGGAGCAAGACGGACGGCCCGGCTTTTGCGGAGGCCATGGCCGATCTCGGCCTGATCCGGGTGGACGGCGCCGCGGCGGCCGACTGACGAGGGCCCGAGCGCTGCTGCTGGGTGTCGGCCCGGACGGTAGGTCTGGACGGCGTCCGGTGGAGTGGTGCAGCAGGGATCCTGGAGTAGCCCCTGGTCATCGGGCAGCCATCGCGCAACTCTCTGAACGGGACGGCGAGTTCGTCAGGGAGGTGCGCGATGACCTTGAGCGTCGGATCAGCATGCGGAGCGTGACGAGAGCGGCGGCGAGGCAGAGGTCCACGACCTCGCCGCCGACCTCGGCATCAGCCGGGCGACGTGGCGGAGAGCCCGCGGGCGGGCGAGGCGGTCGAGGCGTTGGCCTCGGCCGGGCTGGCGGCCGTGCCCGCGCTGGCCTGGGCCGGTACGCCTTCACCCCCTCCCAGCCCGAGGGGGCCCTGCGTCCGCTGCGCGACCCGGCCGCGGTGGACGACGACCAGGACGAGCAGTAACCCCCGGCGGCCGAAGCAGTACTGCTCCCGCTCGTGCCGCAGCAAGGTCGAGCGCGCCAAGGCCAGGGCCCGCGAAGCAACGGCGGCCGAGGCCGTTGCACCCGTTGCTGCTGCTGCACCCGAACCGGTTGCCGCACCCGCTGCTGTTGCGCCTGCGGCCGCCGGCCGCCCGTTCGTCGACGGGTGCATGTCCGCGGACATCGCCCCCGGGAACAGCGTCTCCCGGTGCTCGGCCAGGAACGCGAACACGCTCCCCACCGGGATCAGCTCCCGGCAGGTCTCCCACACATCCAGCCCGACCGGTTCCCCATCCCACTGTCCCTGCACACCAGCAGTCCGGCCCCACGCCGAGTGACGCAGGGTCAGAATCCGTGATTTTCAGTGAACTTCTGGATGCCTGCGAACAGGTCTGGCATGTCGCCGATCGAGCCGCTGCTATCGGTGCGGAGCCGCGACCGGACGGATCGCGAAGTCACTCCGGAGTACCAGAAGGTGAACGCCATGTGCTCCGCCGCCGCGATCACCTCGCCGGAGAAGCTGCTGCGGGCGTCGGCGGTCGAACGAGCGCGGTCACTGCCGGGCCAGAAGTGGGTGAGCATCAGGCGCTTGGCCCCGGCGCGGGTGGCCCAGGTTCCGGCATCGACGGCGCTCATCGGATAGGGGTCGCCGCTCTCCGCTGTTGTGCTCCGGAACGTGGCTCCGGCGATGAAAAGGTCGGCGTCTGCAGCCAGTTGGGACAGGGCTGGGTCCGGCCCGGCATCGCCGCTGTAGGCGAGGGTCAGGCCGGGGGCGGTCAACCGTACGCCCGCGTGTGCGGGACATGGTGCGGCAGCAGCGCGGAGTCGAGCCGGAGCGGTCCCACCCGGTGGTTCGACGGGAGTGGGTGCACGTCGAAGACGTCGAGCAGATCCTCCGTCGGTTCCATCGTCTGACGCGTCCGATCACCCCGGGAGGGCAGTACAGCGGCAGCCGGGCGCCCCGCTCCGTCGCGAAGCAGCGCGCGCGGCACAGGGTGCTGAGGTCGGCGCAGTGGTCGGGGTGCTCAAGGGTGATCACCACGGCGTTAAACTGCGTGTTTGCGCAGTGCTCCGGCAAGCGCGGGAAGGCCGCGTAGCCCAGGTCCGGCACCAGTCGGAACCCGTCGTACTCCAGCAGGTAGCCGCTGGCGCCCCGGCCGGCCTCGGGCCAGGCCCCGCACGTCCCCAGTACCGTCAGCCTGCGCACCGGCTGATGTTCTCATGAGCGGTTCCAGCGGCCGGACTTGGGTGGCCCGGGCGCACGGCGGTCGGTACGCGGTGAAGCGATGGACCCGTCACGTGGCCGGGAAGCGCGGCGGACATTGCGTCCACCCCTACCAGCCGGCCGTCCAGCCGGACCGCTCGCCCCGGTCCGCGCGGGCCCGCGCCGATGGGCGCGGTCCCGGCGCGCCGGAAGACGGGCGCCGGCACTCAAATCGCATGCGCCCTAACCGTTCCATTCTGCTCATCCGTCATTAATATGACCGAACTGTTTCCGTGCGGAAGTGTCGCGCGATCGGCCGGAGGCCGGCCCGGTCGCGCCGGGGAAGGGAATGTGGCTTGGAGGGGGCGGTGCGGTTCAACGTGCTCGGCGCCATGCAGATCTGTCTCGACGGGGCCGACGTCCCGGTCGGGCCACCACAGCAGCAGGCCATGCTCGCCGCCTTGCTGCTCCGCTCGGGGCGAGCTGCCTCGCTGCACGAACTGGTCGGCATGGTCTGGGGCGAGGAGGCCCCGGACTCCGCCGTGACGAGTCTGCGCACCTACGTCTGGCGGTTGCGGCAGCGACTGGAACAGGGGCGCGCCACCCCGCAGTTACTGCTCTCCGCCGGGTCCGGCTACCGGCTGGCGGTGGCGCCGGCCGGCGTGGACGCCCACCGCGCCGAGGAACTGGCGGCCGAGGCGGCACGCGCCCGCGCGGCGAGGTGGCACGAGGAGTGCGCCCGGCTGCTCACCGAGGCGGTGTCACTGTGGCGGGGCGAGCCGCTGGCCGGGGTGCCCGGACCCTTCGCCGAGCAGCAGCGCTCCAGGCTCGCCGAACTGCGGCTGATGCTGCTGGAGGAGCGCTTCGATCACGACCTACTGCTGGGCCGGTACCCGTCCACCATCCCGGACCTGACCGCCTTCACCGGCGAACACCCGCTGCGGGAGCGGCCGTACGGCTTCCTGATGGAGGCCCTGTACCGCTGCGGACGGCAGGGCGAGGCGCTCGCCGTCTTCGCCAGGGCGCGGCAGCTGCTGGCCGACGAACTCGGTGTGGACCCGGGGCCGGAACTGCGCGAGCTGCACCGGCGGATCCTGGCCAACGACCTGGCGCCACGCACCGGGGCGCCCGCGCCGGTACGGATCGGCGCGGGGTCCGCCGCGCCCCCGGCCGCCGTGCCCGCGACCTCGCCCGCCCTTGCCCGTCCCGCTCAACTCCCGCCGGACACGGCGGACTTCAGCGGCCGCGAGGAAGCGGTGGCGGAACTGCGCGAGGCCCTGCTCGGCGCGGACCGGACCGCCCTGACGGTCGCCTCGGTCAGCGGGATGGGCGGCATCGGCAAGAGCACCCTGGCGCTGCGGGGGGCGCACCAGGTCAAGGGGCGCTACCCCGACGGCCAGCTCTACGCCGACCTGCGGGGTACCGGGACGGATGCGGCCGAACCCGGTGTGGTGCTGGGAAGCTTCCTGTCGGCGCTGGGAGTGCCGGGCCAGGAGATCCCCCGTTCCCTGGAGGACCGGACCCGGCTCTTCCGTACCGTGCTGGACGGCCGGAGCGTCCTGCTGCTGCTCGACGACGCCAGGGACGCCGCCCAGGTCAGGCCGCTGCTGCCGGGCTCGGCCGACTGCGCGGTCGTGCTCACCAGCCGGGCCCGCCTCGCCGGGCTGCCCGCCACCGCCCACGTCCGGCTGTGCGTGTTCGAGACCGAGGAGGCGCTGGCACTGCTCCAGCGGGTCATCGGCACCGAACGCGTCGCGGCGGAACGGGCCGACGCCGTCGAGCTGGTCACCTCCTGCGCGAACCTGCCGCTCGCCGTGCGGATCGTGGCGGCCCGGCTGGCCGCCCGGCCGGGCTGGACGGTGGCGAACCTGGTGCGCAGGCTCGGTGACGAACGCCGGAGGCTGACCGAACTCCAGGCCGGCGAGCTGGCCGTGGCCGCCGTGTTCGAGCTCGGCTACCACCAGCTGACCGAGTCCCAGTCCCACGCCTTCCGGACGCTCGCGCCCGTCACCGGGGGGAGCATCGGCCTCGGCGCGGCGGCGGCCGCCCTGGGCCTCACCGAGGACGAGGCGGAGCCGCTGCTGGAGTCGCTGGTCGACACCGCGCTGCTGGAGTCGCCGTCGTCGGGCCGCTACCGGTACCACCAGCTGGTCCAGGCCTTCGCCCGGCAGCTGCCCGCGCCGGCGGGCCGGGAACAGGACGGCGGGCGCACCGAGGTGGCCCACCGGCTGCTCAACTTCCTGCTGGGAGCCGCCGGATCGGCCTTCCAGCAGATGGTCCCGGGCGACCCCGTGCACACCACGCTCACCCCGGGAGACCCGCGCGGACCGCGCTTCACCGGCCTGGCGGACGCCCGCGCCTGGGTGGCCGAGGAGTTCGACGGGGCCGTCCACATCATCCAGCTCGCGGTGCAGGGTGGCACCGCGACACCGGAGCTGCTGGACACCGCGGCCGACCTGCTCATCGCGCTGAGTCCGTTCGGCCGGGACATCCCCTACAGCCAACTGGCCTCCGCCGCCGCGGCGGTGGCCGAGAAGGCCGTCCGCACCGGCAACGACCGTGCCGCGGGCCGGGCTCTCTTCGTGTGCGGCAACGCCGCGCTGCAGACCACCCGGCTGGCAGCGGCGAGCGCCCACATCCGGCTGGCGACCGAGGCCTGCCGCCGTGCCGGTGACACGGTCATCCTGCGTCAGACCTTCAACGACCTCGGTGCGATAGCGCAGTTCGAGCAGCGCTACGACGAAGCCGTTCACTACTTCGACCAGGCGCTGGCCCTGGCCCGGCAGATGGGCCACCGCTCGGGCGAACTCGTCACCGTGCTGAACGCGGCCATGGCCAGGCTGCGCAGTGGCCGGGCCGACGAGGCCGTGGCGGCCTGTGACGGCGCACTGCCGTTGCTGCGCGAGGTGGCCGACCACCACGGCACCGCCCACGCGCTGTGCGTGCGGAGTCTGGCCCTGCACGAGCTGCGGCGGTACCCGGAGGCGCTCGCCGGGTACCGGGAGTGCCTCGAGATCTGCGCGAGCTCGGACATCCCCGGCCAGGCGGCCCAGGCCCGCTACCGCGGTGCGGCCACGCTGCGGGCGCTCGGCCGGCTGCCGGAGGCGTACCGGGAGGCGGAGCGGGCCCTGGCCCACTACCGCACCGCGGTCGGCAGCGAGCGCGACCGGGGCCACGCACTGCTGATCCTCGCCCAGGTCTCGCTGGACCTCGGCCGTGTCGAGGAAGGGCTGGCCCACGCGGCCGAGGCGCACCTGGTGCTCGGCGGCATCGGGCTCCCCGAGGCCGCCGAGGCCGCGGCGCTGCCGGGCCGGGCCCGCTCCCTCACGCTCGCGCAGGCCACGGACGGACCGATCCCGCCGGCCTGAGCGGGAACGGCCCGATCAGACCTTGGTGTTCCACTCGGTCACGTCGCTCGGCGGCTGCGGCCCCGAGCCGCCGACGGCGACGGCGTGACCGGTGGGCACCTCGTGGGTGACAGCGGAAGCGACCGTACCGGCGGCGGCCAGCACGGCTGCTACGGCGGCCGGGACGAGTACCGCCGCACGGAATCGGCGGAACACTGCAGATCGCTTCATGAGGAGACTCCCGGTCGGTTCAAACGGTGTACTCAGGCCCTTATCCTCACCGCTCGCGATCTACGTCTCATATACGAGCTGGTCACAGGGGTTCGGTGACCGCCCCGGTGCTACGGCCGGGGCACCGGGCGGGCGCCGGGGCCCTGGACCAGCTCCACCTCGGCCAGGCCCGTCACCGGGTGTCCCCGTTCGCAGACCAGGGCCAGACGGACGTCCGCGCCGCAGTCCGCGTGCCGGTGCCTGGTGGCCGGACCGGCCGGGTCGCCCCGGTGCCGGTCGCCCCACTCCTTGAGCGAGAGCAGGATCGGGTACAGCTCGCAGCCGCGCGGGGTCAGCCGGTATCCGAACCGGGTGCGCCGGCCGGCCTCCTGGTACGGGAACCGCTCCAGCAGTCGCGACTCCACCAGCTCGTCCAGTCGCCGGCTCAACACCGCGGCCGAGACCGCCAGATGGCGCTGGATCTCGTCGAAACGCTCCAGGCCGCGTGCGATCTCCCGGACGACCAGGAGCGCCCACGGCCGTCCCACCACTTCCAGCGCGCGGCCGATGCCGCAGTTGCTGACGTCCTGTTCACCCCACTCCACGGACCCACTGTAGCCGTTCAGAGATGTTGGCTTTCGATTTGAAAGCCAGCTGCGTAGACTGCTGACCGTCCATCAGGAATTCGGGACCGGATCGCACTGCCCGTGGCGGCCGGTCATCGGTCCGGCCCGCCGCCGGCCGCCATCAGGAGGTACGTGCCATGCCGCTCGTCCGCATCACGCTCAGCTCCGACCGCCCCGCCGAGCAGCGGCCGGAGATCGCGGCTGCGGTGCACCGCGCGCTGGTCGACGCCGTCGGCATCCCGGAGAAGGACCGCTTCCAGATCGTCCAGGCCCTGCCCGCCGAGCAGATGTTCTTCGACCCCGAGTACCTCGGCGTCGACCGGCGCGACGTCGTCTGCGTGGAGATCACGCTGCGCCGGGGGCGCCCGGAGGAGACCAAGCGCGCCCTGTACCGGCGGATCGCCGAGGAGGCGGGCAAGGTCGGGGTCCGGTCCGAGGACGTCCTGGTGGTGCTGACCGAGAACGGTTCGGCGGATTGGTCCGCAGGCCGCGGTGAGGCCCAACTGCTCGACCTGGAGCAGCAGATGAGCTGACGCCGGACGGTGGGGGTCGGTGGCTGGCCGCTCGGCCGGCTACGGGATCCCCGCCGACTTCGGCGGCCACGGCGTGGGCCGCGGCATGCACGAGGACCCGCACGTCTCTCGACGGGTGGGATCAGTGGCCTGCGTCCGTGAAGGTGCCTCACCGAACGAGGTGTCTGTTCAAACGGCGCCAATGACATGCCCCGGCCGACCGCGCGGCCCGATCCTCGGCCGGGCCTCGACTTGGCCGCCGAGCGGTGCGGGTCTGATGTGGCCGTCCGTAGCCGGTGCGCCTACACCTCGATGTGCGAGCCCATGATGACGGTGCGCTCGCGGGGGAGGCCGAAGTACTCGGCGGCGTCGGCGGTGATGTAGGAGGTGGCGATGAACAGGCGCTTGCGCCAGGGCGCCATCGTCGGCTCCTTTCCACGCCGCAGCTCGATCTTCGACAGGAAGTAGGACGTCTGGTCGAGCTGCAGCCGGCCCTCCGCTTCGGTCGGATCGAGCATCACCAACGTGGTGGGCACGTCCGGTGTCTCCATGTAGCCGAACCGGGCGGTGACGTGGATGATCCCGTCGTCGGCGTAGCCGAGGTCGTCGACGGCGATCCGCTGATCGGCCGGTACGCGTGGCACGGTCTCGGTCTCGATGGAGAGGATCACGACGTGGTCGTGTCGTACGTGGTTGTGTTCGACGTTGGCCCGCAGGGCCAGCGGCGCGGTCTGTTTGCCCCGGTTGAGGAAGACGGCCGTGCCGGGGACCTGGAGCGCCGGCACCTCCCCGCTGTGGAGGTCCTCGACGAACTCGCGCAGCGGGCCTTCATGCCGTGCTCGCTCGGCGGTGACGATCGCGCGGCCGCGCTGCCAGGTCGTCATGACGGTGAACGCGGTGATGCCAATCAGCAGCGGCAGCCACGCGCCGTGGAGGAGCTTGGTCGCGTTGGCCGCCACGAACAGCAGGTCCACGGCGAGCAGCAGCGTCGCGCCGACCGCGACGAGCCACACCGGTGTGCCCCAGCGGGCGCGGGCGACGCAGAAGAACAGCAGGGTGGTGATGGTGATGGTGCCGGTGACCGCCATGCCGAAGGCGAACGCGAGTGCCGTGGAGCTGCGGAAGGCGAAGACCAGGGTGAGGACCGAGACCATCAGCAGCCAGTTGATCCAGGGGACGTAGATCTGACCCATGGTCGACTCGGAGGTGTACGCGATCCGCAGCCTCGGCAGGTAGCCGAGCTGGGCGGCCTGGGAGGCGACCGAGTACGCGCCCGTGACGACCGCCTGGGAGGCGATCACGGTCGCCGCCGTGGCCAGCACGACCAACGGCAGCCGTCCCCAGCCGGGCGCCAGCAGGAAGAACGGGCTGGTGATGTTGTGCGGGTCCCCGAGGATCAGTGCGCCCTGGCCGAGGTAGCTCAGTACGCACGCGGGGAACACGAGGAACAGCCAGCCGCGGGTGATCGGCCGGCGGCCGAAGTGCCCCATGTCGGCGTAGAGCGCCTCGGCGCCGGTGACCGCGAGCACGACCGCGGCCAGGGCGAAGAAGGCGGTCCCGAAGTGGCCGAACAGGAAGCCCAGGGCGCAGCTCGGCGACAGTGCCTTGAGGATCTGTGGGTGGTTGGCGATGCCGGACACTCCGCACGCACCGATGGCCACGAACCAGGCGATCATCACGGGCCCGAACACCCGGCCCACCGCTGCGGTGCCGCGGCGCTGGACCAGGAACAGCAGCACGATGATCGCCGCGGTGAGCGGCACCACCGCGCCCGCCAGCGACGGCTCCACGACCTTCAGCCCCTCGACCGCGGACAGCACCGAGATCGCCGGGGTGATCATGCTGTCGCCGAAGAACAGCGAGGCGCCGAAGATGCCCAGTGCGGCCAGCACCGCGGTGGTCTTGCGGCCCCGCGGTGAACTCCACCGCTGGAGCAGGGTGATCAGCGCCATGATGCCGCCCTCGCCCTCGTTGTCGGCGCGCATCGCCAGCAGCACGTAGGTGACCAGCACGATGACCACCACCGACCAGAAAACGAGCGACACCACCCCGTACACGTTCTCCGTGGTGACCGGGACGGGGTGAGGGTCGTCCGGGTTGAACACGGTCTGGAGCGTGTAGATCGGACTGGTCCCGATGTCGCCGAAGACCACACCCAGGGCGCCCACGACCAGCGCGAGGCGCGCCGTGTTCTGCACGCCTGGATGCTGAACCTCCGTCGGCTGCGGTGCAGCACCGTGATCGGCCAAGGGTGACCTCCTCCGTGCGAGCTGCTGTGACGCAGCCCGGGTGCATCAGTGCGGACGATGATCGCACGCGCGACCACCGGGGTAGGCGCGCCGCGTCGTCGAGTTGGTCGAAAGCCGGCGCCTTGCCGGATCCGTGGAGGCTCTTGCAGTGTCCGACTGGCGTGTGCGCCCGGTGCGCGCGAGCAAGCGCCCGCTTTCCCGACCTGTACGGCCGGCGGACTGCGCCGATGCGCCGGAGTGCTCGATGGGCCCCGGGTTCGAGCCGGGAGCGAGTCCGTGCGCCTCTCGGTGGAGCGCTCGATGGTGGACGCCCCCGTGTACCGCGAGGGCCGCCGGACAGAAGTCCCGGGGCGATCGAGGTGGGCGACGGTGGCGAGGACGCGTAGTCGTCGCCAAGCGGCTGGTCCAGCCCTCAGTGGTTCGCACGGCCGGGGGTGGCGACCTCGCGTACGGTTTCGGCGACGGCGGGGAACTCCGTCTTGAGGATCGCATCGTGGTTGCTCGCGACCTTCGCACTGATCTTGATGTTCGTGTTGCGGACGGTCACCGCGTTGAGGCCGGCGCGGATCCGCTCCTGCTCGTCACCGCGGCTTCCGGGGGACGTCCCCGAAGCGACCACGTACCGCGCCGGGACGGCGATGTCGTCCAGGACGGGAGCCAGCTCGTGCTCGCGGGCGATCCTGCCGAGTTCGATGTTGCAGTTCGCCATCTGTTCAGCAGTCATCCGCGGAGTCAGGCCCGTCGGGCGCAGCAGCGCCATCGGCAAGGAGAACCGCCGGAACTGCTTCCGGATCCGCTGCTCCATCGCCTCGTCGAGCCAGTCGTACGGTTGCGTGCCCTCGACCATGACCGCGCCCAGGGCGCGCTGCGGGTTGTGGCTGGCCCAGTGTGCGGCGACGAACGCCCCGTAGGACCAGCCCACCACCAGCGCCCGCTGCACGCCCCGGGCCGCGAGGAGGGCGTCGACGTCGCGGACGCACGCTGAACGCCGCGAGCCAGTCCAGGACGGTGGCATCGTGGGGGCGGAAGCCGATGGCCAGGGCGACGGCACCGACGAGGACCACGCTGGCGATGCACTGCAGCACGCTACCGACGACGTGCCCGATGATCACGGAGCCGCGGTGGATCGCCAGCGTACGGAAGCGGGCGACGAGGCCCTCGCTCATGTCCATGGAGATGTGCACCGCGGCCCCGATCACGGTGCTGCCGATGGTCATCATCAGGATGCCCGGGACGATGTAGGCGATGTACTCGGAGCGGCCGGCGCCGTGGCCGCCGATGCCCGAGCTCATCACGTCGCCGAAGATGTAGACGAAGAGCAGCAGCATCATGATCGGCGCGAGCAGCAGGTTCAGGGTTGCGGACGGGTAGCGCCGCGCGTGCAGCAGATTGCGGCGCAGCATCGTGTTCGAGTCGTGGACGGCGAGGGAGAAGGCGCTCATCGGACGCTCTCCTTGGGCTGGTTGGGGGCGCTGGCCGGGCCGGTGAGGGCGAAGAACACGTCGTCGAGGTCGGGGGTGTGCACGGTCAGCTCGTCCGCCTCGATGGTGGCGGAGTCCAGCCGGTCGAGGATGGCGCGCAGTTCGCGCTGGCTGCCGTCGCTGGGGATCTGCAGTGCCAGCGCTTCGTCGTTCCGGGCCGCCTCGCGCAGTGCGGAGGCAGCCGACTGGTACGCGGACGGGTCGGTGAAGCGGAGCCGGACGTACCCGCCGGGGATGAGCCGCTTCAGCTCCTCGGCGCTCCCTTCGGCGGCGATCTTGCCGCCGTTGAGCACGGCGATGTGGTCGGCGAGTTCGTCGGCTTCGTCCAGGTACTGGGTGGTGAGGAAGACGGTGACGCCGCCGGTGACGAGTTGGCGGATGATCTGCCACATGTTGTGACGGCTGCGGGGGTCGAGGCCGATGGTGGGCTCGTCGAGGAAGATGATCCTCGGGTTGCCGACCGGCCGCAGACGACCGCGGCGTGAATAGGGTGGCGGACCTGCCTCGAAGTTCGAGAACATCCGGTCATGTTGGATGGCACGGCAGGACAGGACCTTCCGGTCGGCTTCGGGTTCCGGCCGTATCGCGGCGACGAAGACCACGGCGCCATGGCCGCGGTGCGGCTGGGATGTGTTGAACGGGACCGGGTCGATGTCCGTTCGGTTGTGGAAGGGCTCCCGACAGCGGCCGAGATCGCCGAAGCTTCCGCCAAGTTGGAGGAGCCGTCCAAGAACCAGATCCTGGTGGTGCTCGACGGGAGCGTCGTCGGCTACTCGACGATCCGGTGGTGGCAAGAGCGGGACGATACGTGGCTGTACCTGCACCGCGGCTACCTCTTGCCCGAACATCGCGGCCAGGGCATCGGCTCAGCCATGCTGAGCTGGGCCGAAGAGCGGATCCGCCAGCTCGTCAAACAGCATGGAACGGCGCGGACGGCAGTGATCGGCGCGAACGCCATGGCCTCCGAGCAGGACGCCACGGCGCTGCTGCGCGCAGCCGGCTACCGACGTGTCTTCAGCCTGGTCGAGCTGGAGCTGGGCGATCTGCAGCAGGTGCCCGAGCCGGGCAGCGAACTGCCAGCCGGGATACGGACAGGGCCGATCGGGACGAGCCACTACCGCGCAGCCTGGAGGACGGTCGTCGATTCGTACGCGGACACAGGCTTCGCTCAGAGATGGCCTTTCCAGGACTTCGTCGACACCGCCGACCCGGCATGCTGGAGGGCTGCCTGGAACGGGCAGGACATGGTCGGCGTCGCCCTCTGCTCCATCCGCCGTCACGACCACACCGTGGGCGAGGTGGAAGAGCTGAGTGTCCGGACGGACCAGCGACGCCTCGGAATCGGCCGGGTCCTACTGCTGGACGGGCTGCGGAGCCTGCGCGAGCAGGGTGCAACGACCGCCCGGCTGTTCACGGGCACGGCAAACCCGCACCGGTCCTACGACCTTTACGAGAGTGTGGGGTTCCGGCGGCAGAACGAGTACGTCCGTTACCGCAAGCC
The DNA here is from genome assembly GCF_042264695.1 of Kitasatospora sp. NPDC056138. Lineage (NCBI taxonomy): Bacteria > Bacillati > Actinomycetota > Actinomycetes > Kitasatosporales > Streptomycetaceae > Kitasatospora > Kitasatospora sp. NPDC056138. The sequence continues at coordinate 79,082 of NZ_JBHJVK010000020.1, forward strand.
GCTTGCTTGATCACCGGTCATCGGGCTGTCTGGTCAGTCCACAGGATTTGACAATGCCTCGGCCGAAGCCATGAGCGCTCAACAGTTCATCACCAGGACTGTCGCCGGGTCACTGCCACCGGACCAAGATCGATATGATCACGAGCCACGTCCAGAGAGCATTACGGGGGATGACGATAAGTTTGGGGTCAGGGCAGGCCGGCTACGGCGTCCACCTCGACATGATGGATCAGATGGCCGGCCAACTGCACCAGGTGTCGACCGACCTGGCGGGGGCCACCTCTGCGTACACCGCGCCGGTCTGCTACGCGAAGTCGGACTTCGGGGAGTTCGGCGTCGACGACGCGTGGCAGGCCTTCGACTCCGCCTGGGCGCAGGAGATCGCGCTGGCCCAGAAGGCCGTGGACGAGCTGGTGCAGCAGGTCACCCAGACCACCGCCAACTACCGTACGGCCGAGGCCAACGTCGCTTCCTCCGTCACCGGGGCGGTGCGGTGACGGCATGAGCAAGGTGAAGGATCTTCAGAACGCCCAGAGCGACCTCAAGGACCTGGGCTGGTTCGACAACGACAGTGATCTGCTGGACATCGTCCACCATGCACTCGGGGTCGGTGGTCCGGCGGGATCGCCGGCTTCCGTCCGCGAGCGGGCGAAGGCGTACGCCGATGCGGCCGCCGGCTTGCAGAAGGCGTCCGACGATCTCAACAAGGTGGCCGGCGACCAGCTCCCGCAGGCGTGGAAGGGAGCCGTGGCCGAGAACGCGGGACAGGCGATATCCGCCCTGGCATCGGAGTTCGCGCTCTCCCAGCAGACCCTGACCAAGGCCGCGGCCGCCCTCAACACCTGGGCGGACGACCTGGAGAGGGGCCAGCGCGAGGACCCGCCGGGGTGCGACCAGCTGCACGCCGCCGAGAAGGGCGCCAACAAGGACGACTCCTGGTTCGATGTGAGCCAGACCCCGCGCGACGCCGCCGACAACGGGATAGCCACCCGGCTCCGGGTCGCCCAGTACGTCGAGGCGGGCGGGACGGAGACCGCGAGCACCCTGAACCAGCTCGCGTCACAGGCCCGCGCGGAACGGATGGGCGGTGGTTCGTCCGACCCGCTCTCGGCCGTCGTGCTGGCCAATGCGCAGACCGACGCCGGCAAGGGCTCCGGCACCTCGTACATCCTGACGGACAACCAGCTGACCCGGGCGAACCAGGTCCTGGCCGGCATGAGCCCGTCTGACCAGGCCAGGTTCAAGACCCTGCTGGCCAACGCCAAGTCGCCGGAGGAGGCCGCCTTCCTGAGGAAGGCCCTGGCAGCCGGGCACTCCATGGACGAGGTCGAGCAGTTCGACGGACTCATCCACCCGCACGGCGACGACCCGGCCTGGCTCGCCCAGCACCTCGTGCCGGCAACGGACAGCGACAGCACGGACGGGCGGCACATCGCCGCCTACGACGGGCAGAACTCCCACCCGGCCAAGGGCGGAAAGGGGTACTACAACTTCTACTCCCAGGGCGGCACGGGCGACTGCGTGGCGGCCTCGACGGTGATCGCGCAGGCGCGGCTGGACCCGACGCTGATGCTCAACCTCACTACCGGCAACACGCCGGATGTTCCCGGTGCGGACTCTCCCGACAACTTCCAGCATCGGCTGGAGGACTACTACGTAGGACAGTACATCCAGGGCCAGACGGCCGACGGGCAGAAGCAGACGTACCCGAAGAAGGACAACGGAATCGGCCCCAAGGGCGAGAACGCCCTGGCCAACCAGGACATCAGCACGGCCACCGGGGTCCCGTACGAGCACGTCGGGCTCAGCAGCGCCGACGACCGCCGCAACGCTCTCTCGCGCATCGACAACGCCTTGGACCAGGGCCTGCCCGTGCCCATCAACGTGAACCGGAAGGGGTCCAAGGAGGGTCACCAGATGGTGATCATCGGGCGCGACGGCGACCGGCTCGAGGTCTACAACCCGTGGGGCTTCACCGAGTGGGTCACGGCCGACCAGTTCGTCAACAGTCAGCTCGGCAACCTCACTGACAAGGACAATCTGGACACCGCCGTCGGATTGGAGCTTCCCAAGTGATGAACGTCCGTCAGGATTCCGAACTGGCCGGCCTCGATGTCCCCGCCGCCATCACCCGCGGGCTGATGCTCGACGGCGGACCGCGCCGGGCGCTGTTCACCGAGGCGGCGATCGCAGCCTGCCGTCAGGCCGAGCAGGCGGGAATCGGCCCGTACCCGCTCGGCTTCCTGGCGCAGCACGTCCGGGTCGGCGGGATCGCCGCCGCGCTCGAGCTGCCGGAACCCGTCATCGGTCAGGAGGGCGCCGACCTCGTCCGCAGGTGGCTGCGCGCGGCCGCGATGAGCGCAGCCGAGGTTGAGGAGGAGCGGCTCTTCGCCCGTTGGCTCGGTCAGGTCGCCACCCTGATGTCGGTCCGCCGACGGGCGTACGCCTGATGGCTACTCGTCGCCTTGCCGCTCTGGCAGTCTCCGCCGCCCTCGTCTGCGGCGTGGCAGCCGCCTGTTCCGACTCCGCGCAGTCGCCGAGGGCGGTCATCACTCTTCCCCGCGACGACCAGGGCGCCGATCAGGTATCCAGGAGCGACAGCGTGAGCCTCGCCGTCGGCGAGACCTTCGCCGTCGACTGGACCCGGACGGACTACTCACACCAGTGGTTCCCGGACGATCGCAGGGATCACGTCCTGAAGGCCACGGACTCGGACAGCGGGGACTGCACGGCCGACGCGGCCGGCTGCGCCGACGCCACCCGCACGACGTACACCGCACTGGCCCGTGGGACGGCAACGGTGACCTGGCGGTTCGAGAGCTGTGGCCACGCCGGCCCACAGCCGTGCGTCGCCCTGACCACCAAGACCATCAGCGTGACGGTCCGCTGAAAGGACGAAGGGCGTCACCGCATCAGCGGTGACGCCCTTCTGGTGGGCTGCTCAGCTAGTTCTTTATCTACCAAGATCGTCCGGGCTTGCCGATGGCCTTGAGGTTCTCGGGGCGTTTGACGGTCTTGCCGACGTCGTAGCGGGGTGCGCGGTGTTTGTTCCTGGCACCGGGTGGCCGTCCGGGGCCTGTGCCTCTGGGTTTGGGAACACGGGTCGGGCAGGTGAGGTGGGGGCGGATGTTCCTGAATCCCCGGCGGACCCGGGCCGGGGTGGGGCGGTCGGCGGTGGTGGGTTTCTCCCAGGGGCGGCGGAGGTCCGCGGCGAGTGGTCGGGCGAGCCTGAGCTGGGTGTGGGCGACGATGAGGATCCAGGTCCAGCGGTCCGCGGCCTCGGGGGTGCGGGGTTTCGGGGTGGTCCAGCCGAGGGTCTGTTTCGCGAAGCGGAAGGTGTGCTCCAGGTCGAAGCGGCGGAGAAATGCCTGCCAGAAGCGGTCCACGTCCTGTGGGATGGCGCCGGTTTTGGAGGACCACAGCCATACCGGTGGGGCGTCTCGTTCCTTCGACAGGTGCTCGACCTTCAGCCGGATCGACGTTCCCTCCACCAGGGGCAGTTCACCTTCGTGGTCGAGCCAGGAGGAGCGGTGGGTGAGCCGTGGGTGGACCCGGTCCCATGCCTGGGTCACGGCCTTGCCGTGGTTGGCGGTGTCGGTGACCGTGGTGATCGCGGGCTCGGGCCAGGTCTCCGGCTTGGCGAAGCGGAATTCCGGGCCGTGCCTGGGCGGCCGGCCGGTGACGCCGTGCATCCTCGGTGGTTTCGGCAGGCGCATCACGCGATCGGAGCGGACCCGGCCGACCAGTTCGACCGGCAGATCGCGCAGGACCCAGGCCAGTCGGGTGACGTCGTAGCCGGCGTCGCTGACGATCACGACGTGCGGGTCCCCGGCCTGCCACTGGCCGCGGTGATGAGCCGCTCCACGACACCCCGCAGTTGGGCGGCGGTGACCGCGGTCGCGTCGTCCGCCGGACCGAGCCGGACCGCGTCCAGGATCGCGGTCCAGGACGTGGCACCCGGCTCCAGCACGGCCACGAAGGAGTAGGGCCAGCCCGGAATGAACTGCGAGGCTGTCTTCGCCCGGCCGTAGACGTGGCAGAACAGCCGCTCCGCCGAGCACGGCGCGTCCGAGCGCAACCACGGCGACACATCGACGGCAAGGACCAGGCGCCCGCCCTCGAATCGCGGCAGTGGCAGCCCGGCCAGCACCGTCCGCAGCCGGACGACGTCGATCCGGCCGTGGTTCAGGCCGCCGTACATCGCTCCGTGCCCACGACGGTGCTCCGGGCGACAGCGTCAGGTCCACCGGGGACTTCACCGCACCGTCCGCACACAGCACCGCGTCGGTGAGTTCGAACAACCCGTCACGCCGGGCGGTCAGACACCCGTAGAACTCTCCCCGGAAGCGTGACGCTTCCGCGAACGCTTCCCGCCGGACAGCATCAGGCAGCAGACTCACCCTCACGGCCTTCGTCGTGGTCACGTGCACCTTGGTCGGAGCACAGGATCATACGAAGGCCGCCCTCATGTCCGGCGAATCCCCATGTGAGCGACACCGTTCGAGGCTGGAAGAAAAAGAACAAGCTTAGTGCCAGTAGCTGAAGGAGCAACTTGGGGGCAGCTCGCAAGGCTCAGCAGGATCCAGCAGGGCGATCACTGCGCAGAAGGCGAAGAACACCAGGAGGATGAGCAGGAAGGCCAGACCCGCTGGATGACGCCTGGCGAACCGCCGCCACCAGGGCCCGGCCTCCGCCCCGTCGGCTCTCTTCTCATCGTCCACGATTCCCCCTGAGGCGCGCGTGGTGGAGACACAGTCATCCCGGTACGTGCCGTCTGGACCGACCACGATGGCGGCCCTTGCACGGCCTGCTGACGAGCCGTCGGTCACCTGCCGCGTCCGGGGTCGTCCGTGAAGGACCAACCGGTCAGCGGGTGCACTGGATGGTGACCTCCGCCAGCCAGTCAGCGCTGACCCCTTCGATGTTCGGTGCACCCAGCGGCACGCACTGGCTCGTGCTGTAGCCGGCGTTGGCGGCCTCCTGGCGCGCCTTGGCGTACGCCTGCTGGACTGCCGCGTCCAGGCTCGTGGCAAAGCTCCCGGCGGAGAAGACGGCCTGGGTGGCGGGCGCCGCCGTGGCGCGGGTCGTCGAGATGCCGGCCGCCGAAGCGGGCACAGCGGCAGTGAGCAGGACGGTCCCGGCGACGACAGTGGTGGCGAGCAGACAACGGATCGACCTCATCGTGGTGTCCCTTCGTCGGCCTTCCAATGCGTCGGTGGCTCCCTCCATTCAGGCAGTTCCGAGCCCTCCTGTCATCAGCCAAGACAAATGAAGTCAACTAATGGCCGGATTCTCATTCATCTTGGTTGGTCGACTGCTTCGCCAGCAGGCCTCGCCCAAGTGGCCTTATCAGCACGTGACTTGATCGCTCCGCGCGGTGCTCCCGCCGATGCGACGGACCGGGCACCGGCCAAGCTCTCAGGAGCTTGCTGCGCGCACCCGGCCAAAGCAATCGCCATCACCGGGTGGTCAGGTCCAGTCGGTTTCGGGCGCTTGAACGATCAGCAGGTCAGCGCGGCGCTGCATCAGTTTGCGCTCGCAGGCCTGATGAGGACGAAGACCACCGTGACGCGACCCAGCAGTCCGCCGTCCGCAGGAGGGGCTTCAACTGCCCGGGATGGGTGGGCCGTCCACTCCTCGGGGCGCGCAATGCTCATCGGACCGGAATCGTCCTGGCCGCCCTGATCCTCTGGCTCCGCGAGCCAGCCAGGTGAGCATTTGTCAGATACGGCCTAGCAGGCGCCGGGTCGCCAGTTCCCGGAATCCACTGGTGGCTGCTGAACCGCAGGTGCTGTCCGCCTGTCTTCGGTCCTACCCGGATCCGAGGCGCGAGCGACCGTGCCGGGGCAGGCCAGCCTCTAACGACCTGGTGCGTGATTGCGGCAGCGATGTGACCAGCGTTGTTGTGGGCGGCATGATCTGACGGTGTGACGATCAAGGTGAACCGCGCGGTCCTCGGCCATCGGGTGCTGACCGGCGTCTCGCGGCGGTATCTGGCGAATGTGGTCGTCGAACTGGCCACTCCGTGGCAGGCCGTGGTCGAGGGCCGACGCGACGCTTCCCGTGGTGGAGCACGGCAACGGGCGGCCGGCGCGGGTGCCAGGCATCGGCTGGTGTTCGTCGACCGGGTGACCGTCACAGTCATCCACCTGCGCCACGACCTGCCCCATGCCGTCCTGGCCCTGCTCTTCGGAGTCGACCGCTCCACCGTGACCCGGGCAATCGGCGAGGTCAGGGGCCTGCTCGCCGCCCGTGGCTTCGCGGTGCCCGACCGTCCCGGGGTCCGGCTGCGGACCCTGGCAGACGTCTTCGCTTACGCCCAGGCCGAGGGCGTCGTGCTGCGACTGGACGCCACCGAGGTCCAGGTCCGCCGCCCGGCCTCGCGCCGGGGCGGGCGGCGGGCCTTCGTCTCCGGCAAGAAGAAGCAGAACACGATGAAGGCCACCGTCATAGCCGACGCGAAGGGCCGCACCCTTTGGGCCGGCAACCTTCGCCCCGGACGCATGCACGACACCACCGCGATACGCGGAGAGGGCATCGACGACCTCTTCCGACAGTTCCCCGAAGTCCAAGTGCTTCTCGATGACGGCTACTTGGGTCTGCGGAGGGACCATCCCGGCAAGGCGGTCACACCACCGAGGAAGCCGAACAAGATCGCCGCACCGGAGGTTCACGAGGCCCGGGAGCAGGCCCGCCACGAGCACTCGTCCCAGCGCATCCCCGTGGAGCACGCCCTCGCCGACCACAAACGCTGGAAGGGTCTGGCGCGCTGGACCCACCGCCGCGACACCCTCCCGGCCACCTACCTCGCCGTCGCAGGCCTCGTCTCCGACCGCACCGCCACCACCTGACAACAGCCGTCGCTCAGGCCGTCACATCGCCGCCGCAATCACGCACCAGGTCGTTAGTGGTCGGCTCCGGAAGTCCTTCGGAGGTTGGCCCCGCTGGGCCTGACGGATGTGTTCACCGGTCGGCGTCGAAGGACAGCGCGATGAAGCTCGACCACAGCGAGCCAGCCCGGTTCCGAGCCACTGAGCAGTGGTGGTTTGCCGAGGTATCGCGTTCGCCCGATCTCGTTGTCGTCTTCACGTACAGTGCAGCCGAAAGGGGGTTCGGAACTGTGTTCGCAAAGCGGATCCTGGATGTCCGCTGCACGTGCCAAGTGTCGAACCGCAGGGCTGTGCGTCGCGCGCACGTGCTCGGCGGAGGCACCCAGGTGTCTCAGAGAGGTTGTTGCCCGCGTGGAGGCAGTCGTCGAGAGCGTTGACATGTCGCGCGGTGCGCGGCTGGCGGCTTACAGTGCCGTCTCCACGGCGCTGGCCCTGTGCAGTGATCTTGAATTGCGCGACCTCGTGGCTGCGGCTGAGCCGATGGGATCCGGTATCGGCGGGACATCGGCGCTGTTGGACATCGGCGGGACCCCGGTCTTCGTCAAGCGGGTGCCGCTGAGCGATCTGGAAAGGCAGCCGGAGAACGTCCGGTCCACGGCGAACCTCTTCGGGCTACCTGCCTTCTCCCATTTCGGCGTCGGGGTCATCGGGGGCCCGGGCTTTGGGGCCTGGAGGGAGCTGGCCGTGCACACCATGACGACGAACTGGGTGCTCGCACGGGACTATGAGGGCTTCCCGTTGATGTACCACTGGCGGGTCCTGCCGCACCCCGGGCAGTCGCTTCCCGAGGAACTGGCCGACGTGGAGAAGGCTGTCACCTACTGGGGAGGCGGATCGCAGGTGCGCCGCCGGATCGAGGCTGTGCGAGAGTCCTCGGCGAGCATCGCACTGTTCCTGGAGTACATCCCGCAGAACCTGCACGACTGGCTGGGTACTCAGGTCAAAGCCGGGGACGAGGCGGCCGAGAGGGCCTGCGCCATGGTCGAAAGGCAACTGCAGGCTGGGACCTCGTTCATGAACGCCCGCGGTCTCCTGCACTTCGATGCCCACTTCCAGAACATCCTGACCGACGGTGAGCGTCTGTTCTTTGCGGACTACGGCCTCGCGATCTCCTCCCGGTTCGACCTGTCCAAGGAAGAGGCCGACTTTTTCGCCGAACACCGGACCTATGACCGTTGCTACTCCGTCACACATCTGGTGATCTGGCTGGTCACGGCCCTGTACGGGTATAGGGGGGAGGAGCGCAGCGCGTTCGTGCGCGCATGCGCCCAAGGGGAGCACCCGAAGGGGATTCCGCCGCAGGTCGCGGCGATCCTCACCCACCACGCCCCGCTCGCCGCGGTGATGACGGACTTCTACCGCAAGTTCCAACTGGAGAGCAGGCAGACCCCGTATCCGATGGAGGAGATCGGCCGGATCAGCGGGTTGGGCAGCTCGTCCATCGTCTGATGGACGGGTGGCCATCAGACGTCAGCGCCTGCGGCAGGCTGTGGCTGCCCTGATCTACTTCTCCGTGGTGCAGCGCAAGGTCGTATCGCCCAACGACTTCACCAACCTGACCCAGGACAGGGACCGGCTCCGAGACTTCGAAGACCGCTACAGCGCCACGGCACAGCCGTTCCAGTGGAGATTCACCACCTCTGACCTGGACGATCTGCTGGCCAGACTCGACCGGCACACCGCCGATCACCAGGAAGAATCCTCCGCCGCCCAGCCAGACTGATCGAGCTCACCGATGCTCAGCAGGCAGTCCGGCGCCAAGGCTTGAACCTCCCTCCGGGGGAGTTCCTACCGTACCCGTCATGGCGTGGACGGGATAAGCCGCCCACGCGCACTGAGGCGTTGGAGGAGACGCGCATGACCGCATTCATCCTGGTGTCCGGCCCGTTCACGGACGGCCGGTTGTGGGACGGGGTGTCCACCCGGCTACGGGAGACGGGCTGCGAGGTTCACCCGGCGACGCTCACCGGCCTGGGGGAGAGCCGCCACCTCGCGGGGCCAGGTACGGACCTCGAGACGCACATCGAGGACGTGGTGAGGCTGATCGATGCGGCCCAGGAGCCCGAGTTGGTGCTCGTCGGCCACGACTACGGCATCCACCCGGTGCTCGGTGCGGCAGACCGGCGTCCGGAGCGAGTGGCCCGGGTCGTCTATCTTGACGCGGGCCTGCCCCAGGACGGTGACGCGGCCCTCGCTCTGGTGCCGGACCACACGGTGCACGAGCAGCTGCGGTCCGCGGGCGATGAGCCCGTGCCGCCGCCGGTACCAGGGGAGTGGCAGCGCTGGGGCAGCACCGCCGGACTGACCGAAGTGGACCTGGACCGGCTCACCGCTCTCGCGCTCCCGCAGCCCCGCCGCACACTCACCCGGCCGCTGCGGCTGACCGGCGCGCTCGCCGCAGTGCCGACGAGCGGCATCCTGTGCACCGAGGGCGGCGTGACCATTGCTGCAGTGCAGCGGATGCTGGCCGTCGGTCCGCCGCAGCTGCGGGCGCTGGCCGATCCCCGGGTCGGCTTCTTCGAGCTGGCCACCGGACACTGGCCGATGCTTTCCTGCCCCGACGAGCTGGCGAAGGTGTTGCTGCGCGCCGCCGCCGGACAGGGGCGGCGGCTGACCGCACCCGAGGGCGGCAGCCCATACCTGGACCCCTACCTGCGCCCGTTCCCGCTGGACCTCCCGCAGCTGCCCCGGGTACGCGCCGGTCGCGTCGACCTGCACCTGCCGCAGGCCGCAGGCCCGCGTCCGGCAGTGCTCTTCGTGCACGGCGGCCCGGTCCCCAGGGACCTGGCGGCCACCGCGCGACTGGCCGTTCTACCTCGGCTACGCCCGCTACGCGGCGAGCCTGGGAGTGGTCGGGGCGACCGTGGACCACCGACTGCACGGGCTCGCCGACTACGCCCAAGCGGCCGCGGACCTGGCCGAGGCGGTCGAACTGGTGCGTGCCGACCCGCGGGTGGACCCGGATCGCGTCGCCCTGTGGTTCTTCTCCGCCGCAGGCCTGCTCACGGCCGACTGGCTGGCTGCGCCGCCGTCGTGGCTGCGCTGCGTGGCGGCGAACTACCCGGTGCTGGCTACGCCGCCCGGCTGGGGTGTTGTGGACCCGCGCTTCCGTCCGGCCGCCACCGTGAGCGGTGCGGGCCGGCTGCCGATCATCCTGACCCGTGCGGGGCTGGAAAGCCCCGAATTCGCCGCCACCGTCGAGGAGTTCCTCGCCGCCGCCGAGGACTGCAAGGCCGCCGTCGAGGTACTCGACGTCCCACATGGCCACCACGGCTTCGAGACCGCCGACCCCACCGACGAGTCCCGCGAAGCCGTGCACCGAGCCATGCGCTCCGTTCTCACACACCTGGAGAGCCGGCATCGGGGCGGCGGTTCACCGCACGACGCGAAAACCCGGCACAGTCCCGGCCCTCCCCACCCACCTCGCCTGCCGACCAGTCCTTGACCCCGGTAACAGGGCCCCGGTGTTCCGGCGGCAGTGGTGAACGGCGTCGGCCAGGCGGGTGTGTGCCTGGCCGGCGGGACACAGCCCGCTGTTCCGGCCGCTACCGGGCCCGGTCGTTGCTGCCCGCCCCCGGGCAATGGGGTGGGGGCGGGCAGCCCGGTCAGCCTACGAGGAACACCCCGCCTCCGGGTGGTGGCCGTGACCTCGTTCCGGGTGGTGTGGGCCGCGTGTCCACAACTACTGACACGTACCGCCGATCGATGGGGGCACGTGTGAAGAATTTTTAGGTCAGCTACGTGCAGACCATCACCCACGGCACCCGGACGCTGGCACGGCATCGCCGCCCGGGGCGGCTGGCCGTACACACCGGCCGCCCCAACCCGCAGCCCCGCACATGCCGAAGGCCGTCACCCCGCGTGCAGGGTGACGGCCTTCCGTGCTGCTCAGAAACCGGGGTACTGGGGACCGTCGGGGGCGCGGAAGCGGGCGCCGACGTTGTCGTTCGGGTTGAGGTAGACCAGCGCGGTGAACCAGGCCGCGGCCGCCTTCGGGCCGCGGTGGCGCAGCAGTAGAGGATGCGGTGGGCGGGGCGGTTGTCCAGCTCGCTGTAGAGCAGGACGTCGCGGAACGGCCGAGGCAGGGACTGCTGGAGGACGCACACCCCGGCGCGGGCCCACTCCAGCGCGGCGTCCAGTTCGCCGGGCACCTCGTCGTCCTGGTCCTCGTCGTCGAAGCCGTCCTCGTCGTTCTCCTGGTGGAGGCCGGCCACCTCGTAGGCGATGGTGGCGTAGGCGTGCCGGGGTCCCTACTCAAAGGCTTTCAGGGTGTCCTCGCCATCGGTCCACCAGACGCCGAGCCTTTGGCGGACCAGGAGCCAGCTGTCCGGGCCGCGGCGGAACTCCCAGTCGTAAGGGCCTCCCATGGAGTAGGGAGCGCGGGTACTCCCGGGTGTGGTGACGGCGACGAACCACATGTAGCCGATGTCGGTCGCCCGATCACCCTCGACGTCGAAGTGCAGGTTGAGGATGTGATGCTGCATGCTCGCGTAGGGCGATTCCGCCTCTTCCACCTTCGCCCGGATCTCCTCCCTTCCGTGGATCTTCTCCCACCGTCCGAACTCCAGCACCGCGTCCCCGGCCCAGCATTCGATCCAGGTCTGCCAGTCCTTGTGGTCCAGCGCACGCCACCCGCGGATCATGAGGGCGCGCAGAGCTTCCTTGTCCTCCAGGGCCCGCAGTCTGCGGGCCAGGCTGTCGTAGTCGGCGGCCTTGTGCGGCATGTCGGTTCCTTCCCGGAGGGGTCATTGGGCGCTTGCGGCGGGGCGGACGACGATCTCGTTGACGTCGACCTCGGAAGGCTGGGAGACGGCGTAGGCAATGGCCTGCGCAATGGCGCAAGCCGGCAACGCCACGGCGCGGTAGGCCTTCATGGCTTCCCGGGCGGCAGGGTCGCAGATGCCGTCGGCGAGTTCGGACTCGGTCACGCCCGGGGAGACGAGAGTGACCCGGATGTTCCCGGTGGACTCCTGACGCAGTCCTTCGGAGATCGCGCGGACGGCGAACTTGGTGGCGCAGTAGACGGCGGCAGTGGGGGAGACCTCGTACGCGCCGACGGAGGCGATGTTCACGAAGTGCCCGCCGCCCTGAGCGCGCATCACGGGCAGCGCGGCGGCGATTGCGTGCAGAACCCCCCGCACGTTCACGTCGATCATCCGGTCCCACTCGTCGGTCCTCAGCGCCGCAAGCGGCGAGAGCGGCATCACTCCGGCGTTGTTGACCACCACGTCCAAGCGGCCGTAGCGCTCGCGGGCGACGGACATGAAGGCCTCGACGTCGGCGGCATCCGTGACATCCAGCCGCTGGAACGCCGCAGTGCCGCCTGCGGCGGTGATCTCCCCGGTCAGCGCATCGAGACGATCGGTGCGCCGCGCTCCGAGGAACAGGCGGTGGCCGTCGGCGGCAAGCCGGCGGGCGGTCGCCTCGCCGATCCCGCTGCTCGCTCCGGTGACCGCCACGACCTTGACTGCGTCTGTCATGCCTGCTGTTCCTCTCGGTATGCGGATCGGTCCTGCCTGACCGAGTCTGGCCAGATCGGCGACCGCCGACCAGGACGCCTGTTGCCTGGGTGCACCGCACCCAGGCAACACGCCGTCGCTGCGGCCCAACCTGAGGACGTGACCGACGACAACCACCTGGGGGAGTTCCTACGCGCGCGCAGGGCGGCGCTGCGGCCGCAGGACATCGGCATGACGAGCCACGGTGTGCGCAGAGTCGCCGGGCTGCGCTGCGAGGAGGTCGCCGTCCTGGCCGGGGTGAACGCGGACTACTGCACCCGCCTGGAACAGGGACGCGAACGCCACCCGTCGGCCCAGGTACTCGACGCGCTCGGCCGCGCCCTGCGACTGGGCCCCGACGCCCACGCACACCTGCACCAGCTGGCCGGGACGGTGGCGGGCAGCCAGTTCACCCACACCACGGACCGGGGCAGTCCCGCCCTTCGACAGCTGATGGACGGCTACCCGGGCGGCCCGGCGTTCGTCATCAACCGGACCTTGGACGTCCTGGCGACCAACGCCCTGGCGGAGGCCCTGTACTCACCCTTCGAACGGACGGACAATCTGGCCTGCATGGCCTTCCTCGACCCGGCGGGCCGGCAGTTCCACACCCGCTGGAGCTGCACGGCGCAGGCCACCGTGGCCCACCTGCGCCAGGCGGCCGGCGTTGACCCGGACAACCCGCGGCTGCGGGAACTCGCCCGCACTTTCACCGAGCACAGCGCGGACTTCACCCTCCTGTGGAACACCCACGCCGTGCGTGGCAAGACCCAGAATGCCAAGCACCTGCTCCACCCGGACGTCGGCCCCTGGCGCTCACCTACCAGGCCTTCGACGTACGCGCCGCTCCAGGCCGGCAGCTCGTCATCTACCAGGCGGAACCCGGCAGTTCCAGCGCCCAGGCCCTGCAGCGCATCGTCGCGGACCGCCACGCCGCCCTCATCGAGCTCCTCGAACCGTCCGGCCTGAAGATCACCGCTGAGCAGTACGCCCTGCTCTACGGACCGCTTCTCGCCCTCCTGTCGACGGTCACGTAATTCGGCTCTTTCGCTGATCTTGTGATTGGTGACAGAGCCCGTAATTCCCCAGGAGCTGGCCGATGTTCGGAGTGTCCGTCCTGCGGGCGGCGGAAAACCGTTCGACAGGCCTGGCCGGGACGGAGCATGATCCGCGCTCGTGACGACGCCGAACCAGCTCCTGATTCAGGCCGCCGCCCGCAACAACGCCGAGTGGTGCGCGGCGATGAGTCGATCGCATGGTTTGGCGAGCGAGTTCAGGGCACAGGCCTGGACCGCCCCAACCCGAACGCCGTTGTACTACCCCGACGCGGTGACGCTGGTGCCGGGTGCCGACTCGGCCATGCTGGCAGCCCGGATCGACACCATCGCGCCCGGCGCCTCCGTCAAGGACAGTTTCGCTGACCTCGACCTGACGGAGGCCGGCTTCCAGGTGCTGTTCGAGGCACAGTGGATCCACCGCCCGGCGAGTGCGCCCGCCACCACATCGGACCTTGCCTGGGACGTGGCGGGCGACCCGGAGACGCTGCGCGCCTGGGCGCTCGCCTGGGACGACGGGGACGGCAACGCGGACCTCTTCCGCCCCGAACTGCTAGACGACCCGGCCACCTTCGTGCTCGCCGGACATTCCCCTGGTGGCCGGGTGACTGCCGGAGCGGTGGCGAGCCGCAGCAGCCAGGTGGTCGGAATCTCCAATGTCTTCGCTCTGGACGGAGGTCCTGACGCGGCCTGGCCGGTCGTACTTGACGCGGTGCACCGGCTGTTCCCCACCCTGCCAGTGGTCGGCTACGAGCACGGCGATGACCTGGCGGTCGCCGTCCGCCATGGCTTCGAGCCGGTCGGTCCCCTGCGGATCTGGCTGCACGTCTAGGCCCGCCCGGGGCTGGTCAATCGTTCAGTTCTGTGACAGGGCGAAGGCCAGCAATGCGGTGGAGGTGAAGTCGACGGAGGGTTCCACGGTCTGCCAGGCGCCCGCGTCGTCGAGGAAGCGGGCCTTGGCCCCGTCGAAGTCGGTCCAGGGAGTACCGGGGTTGGAGGAGCAGCGCTTCATGGTGGGGAAGGTGTTGAGTTCGGCGAGCTTGTCTGCTGCGTTCGGCCCGTTGACGACGGCGCCGCGCAGGATGTCGCCGGTGCCGTCGAGGCTGCCGCCGAGGTTGGCCAGTTGGTGTTCGGGGCAGTGGGGGTAGATTTCGCCTGCGCCGATCATGAAGGTGCTGCCCCAGGAGTTGGCGCCCAGTGCCCAGCCGCGCTGTTGTGCGCCGAAGGCGTCGTAGTGATGGTCGCCGGTGGCGTTGCCGTACAGCTGTGCGGTGGCGACCAGGCCGAAGGTGTGCGGTACGGAGTCGAAGTCGGTGTACACGGCGCCTGCCCTGAAGGGGTCCTTGGCGGCTCGGTTCACGCCGTCGTCCAGCTGTCGGCGCAGGTCGCTCTTCAGGTCGTCGGGGGTCAGGCTGTCCGTGTCGTTGTCGCTGTCCGCCTTCAGGGTGGTGAGGAGGTCGGCGTGGGCGAGGGCGCTGACGTCGGCGACGCCGAGGGTGCCCTTGGTGTCGGAGGCGATGTACAGCTTCGCCCAGTGCCTCGCCTGCTGCTGCCAGTCGGCGGCCCGGTCGTCGCCGAGTGCCTCGGCTGCCAGGCTCATTTCGGTGGCGCCGAACTCCATGTCGTCCTGCCAGGAGTCCTCGGGGTAGAAGTTGTGCGGGAACGCGGTGACCAGTTCGTCGCCGGGCTTGGTGTTCGCCTTCGTGTAGACGGCGGCGGCTTTGCCCAGCCAGGACTTGGCGGCGGCTGGGTCGCTCTGGGCGTTGTTCTGCGCGGCGAGTGCGAAGACCGCGGCCATGCGGCCGGCGAGGTTGGGGCTGATCGGTGCGCCGGGTTCGTTGGCCCGGAAGACCGGCCGGTTTTTGATCAGGTAGTTCGGGTCGCCCGGTTCCACGTCCAGTTTGTCGTCGGCCTCGGGCAGTCGCCAGACGTCGTGGTCGGTCCGGATGTTGTCGTTGCCCGCTCCGATGCCGACCTGGGCGTAGAGGGTGCCGGTCTTGCCGTCCCACATCTTGTCCAGCCAGGCCAGGCCCTGCTTGGCCTCGTCGGCCAGGCCCGCGGCGTGCGGTGCGGTGCGCAGGGCCAGCAGCAGGTCGGCGGTGCTGTAGGCGGTGGTGTGCGTGAACTTGAGGAAGTCGCCCGCGTCGGACCAGCCGCCCGAGACATCGACGGGTCCGCCCACCGGGGTCAGCTTCTCGTCGAGCAGCTGGGTGCCGTCCTCGTTGTAGTGCGGGGTGGCGTAGACCGTTGCCTGGCGGTCCGCCAGGTGCGAGGGCTGGCGGTGCATGACATCGGGCAGGACGTTGGCGCCGTCGCGCTGGGCCTGGAAGAAGCGGACGTTGTCCTCGATGAGCGGGGTGAGCAGGTCCTTGGCGGTCGCGATGCGGAACTTCGGGGAGCTGCCGGAGGCCGTGCCGGTGAGCTCGAGGCGGTAGCTGCCCGGGAGGTCGACGGCCGACAGGTCCACGGTGTGGACATCCGGGTACTTGCTGTTCCAGGTTCCGGTGCGGCTGCCGACCTGGCCGGTGGCCACGGTGGTGCCGTGTTCGTCCACCAGTCGGTAGCCTGCGCGGCTCAGTCCTGCTTCCGAACCCATGACGAACGCCTGCTTGGCCTCCCCGATGGCGTAGCCGACCTGGTCGACCCGGATCACGGCCGGGCCGGCCTGGGCCGGGTCCCCGGCGGGAGTGGCGCCGTCCGCGGGTAGGGCGTAGTAGACCGCGCCGACGCCGAGCACGGCGGTTGCAAGGAGTGGGGTGGAGCGCAGGCTGCGCTTGGGACCAGTTGGGAAGGTGAACATGGCTCCACCGTGCCCGCTGCTGCATGAGATGAGGATGAGATGGCCTGGCGAAGGCGGCCAGGCCGCGTCAGCTGCTCTTACGCTCCGGCAGCAGCAGCTCTGCCAGTGTCCCGCCACCGGGGGCCTGGGAGAGCCGGGCGGTGCCGCCATGAAGCTCGGCCACCCATCGGACGATGGCAAGACCGGTGCCGGTGCCGGTGCTCGCGGCTCCGGTGACTCGCCGCTCGAAGACCCGGGTACGGTCTTCGGCCGGCACGCCGGGGCCGTGGTCCCGTACCGCGACCCGGCCGGCGGCGACCGTCACGTCGACCGGAGTACCGCCGCCGTGTCGCAGGGCGTTCTCCACGAGGTTTCGGACCGCTTGGGCCAGCAGCTCGGGATCCCCCTCGACGATGGCGGCCTCGGTGGTGACGGTGACCCCGGTGGGGTCCGGCAGTTCCTCGATGGTCTGTTCAACCAGTTGGTCGAGGCGTAGCGGGGTGAGTTCGACTTCCTGGGTGCCGGCTTCCACGCGGGCCCGGGCCAGCAGTCCGGTGACGAGCCGGCCCAGCCGGTCGACCAGCCGGACGGCCTCGTCCAGGGCCGCGGGGGCCCGACGGGGTGAGGCGCTGCCGTTCTCCACCACCAGGCGCAGGGTGGCCAGTGGCGTGCGCAGTTCGTGGGCGGCCTCGGCGAGGAACTGCTCTTGCTGCTCGAGTCCTTGCAGAGCGGGGCGCATGGAGCGCCCGGTCAGCAGGTGGCCCACTGCGGCGGCCGCCAGCACGAGTGCGGCGCAGCCCAGGGCCAGCCACTGGATCAGGCGCTTGTGATCCGCCTGGCTGGGTGCCGGATCGGCTCCGACCAGCACGGTGGCGCCGATCCTGTCGTTGTCCCAGACCGGGGCCGCGGCCCAGTGGTACTCGTGTCCATCGGCAATAGTGGTGGTGACCAGAGCGGTCTCCTGGTCGTGCTGGACTTCCTGCCAGATCTCCTCGAGTTCCGCCTGTTCGGGCAGCGCGGCCTGGGAGGGGTAGGCGTAGCGGATCCGTGGTCCGGCGTTCGGGGGTGCCTGGAGGATGGCGAGGGCTTCGGCGCTGCGGGCGAGTTCGTCCTCCTGCAGCGAGTCCAGGCGCAGGGTGCCGCTCTCGTCGTAGAAGAGGGTGCGGGCCAGACCGTCGGCGCGGTGGCTGACGGCTTCGTCGAGATCGTTCGTGCGGGAGTGGCTGTCGGTGCGGACAGCGATGGTGGCGAGCACCAGCAGGCAGACGGCGGTCGTCGCCGCGAAGAGCAGCGTCATCACCCACCGGGCGCGGTGCAGGCGCGCGGCGGCGGGAGTACGCGACGTCACAGGCCCGTGGCCGGGTCGGCGAGGCGGTATCCGGCGCCGCGTACCGTCATGATGAGCTCGGGTGGGCCCAGTCGGCGGCGCAGCTGGCCTATGAGGACGTCGACGACGTTGGAGAGCGGTTCGGCCTGCTCGTCCCAGCAGCTCTCGATGAGTTCACTGCGGGTGACGACCTCCCCGGCGCGCAGCATCAGGACCTCCAGAACCGCGAACTCCTTCGCCCTCAGCGTGAGCAGCACGCCGTCTCGCCGCACCCGGCGGCGTGGAAGGTCGAGTTCCAGGTTGCCGACGCGCAGCACGGACGGCCGTGCGGGCTGGCTGCGGCGGCACAGGGTGCGGGCCCGGGCGTTGAGTTCGGCGAATGCGAAGGGCTTGATGAGATAGTCGTCCGCGCCGTGCTCGAAGCCGGCCACCCGGTCGGTGATCGCGTCCAGCGCGGTGAGCAGGAGGATCGGGAGGGTGGAGCCCGCTTTGCGCTGGGCGGCGAGGAGGGTGAGCGCGTCCCCGTCGGGCAGAGTGCGGTCGGCGATCAGGCAGTCGTAGGTGTTGACGGCGAGCTTGAAGTCGGCCTCAGCGAGATCGCCGGCGAAGTCGACGGCGAAGCCTGCCTCACGCAGGCCTCTGGTGATCGCTGGGCCAAGCTCCGGGTCGTCCTCAAGAACCAGTACGCGCATGACCGGGGAGTCTACGTGTGCCGGAATAATCGCGAAGGCCCAGGCCATGGTGATGAGAGTCGAGCTTCCAGCACTCCTCGGCGACGAACCGACGGCTGCCTCGCGGCCCTCGGAATCATCGAACTCACCCACACCGACGTTAGACCTTGTCCTTCTTGGTGAGCTTCATCAGTCGTTTGTGGCATGTGATGACGGCGGCGAGGTCGCAGAAGGCTAGGGGTCGCCCCGTAATTGATCTTTGGAAGGGTTGGGACAAGATCGGCTGACCGTCGACGTGGTCCGTTACGCGGCTTGGACGAGGTTGTGGAGGTGGGCGATGCCGAGCATGGCGTGGTGGACGCCGTCGCCTTGAGGCGGCAGTCGCGGAGGATCTTCCAGTTCATGCGGGCAAAGACGTGCTCGACTCGGACACGAACCTTCTTGTGATCGTGATTGTGCTCGGTCTGCCAGTCGGTGAGTTCGCCGCCTTTGGGGCGGCGGTGCGGGATGACCAGGCCGGTGCCCGGGTAGCCGCCATCGGCGATCGTGGTGGTCCTGCCAACAGCGCCCTTCGCGCCGGACTCCGTCCAAGCGTTGCAGTCGTTGCGGTTGCCAGGTAGGGCTTGTCGACTGCGACGACCAGGCGCGTGTGGGCGTCGACAACGACCTGGTGGTTGGTGGAGTACCGGTAGTTCTTCGACTTCTCCGCGATGGCGTGGTCGCGGGTGGGGACGAGCGTGCCATCGACGATCAGCACCGTGTCCTTGGCGAACCGCTTGCGCTGCTTCAGCGCGAGCAACGGGGCGACGTGGTCCACGATCCGGTCGGCTGCCGACTTGGACACCCCGAACAGCGGCGCTTTCCGCCATAGCGTCAGGTTCGTGCGCCAGTAGGCCGCGACCAGCAGGACCCGGTCCTCCAGCGGGAGATTCCAGGGCCGGCCTGGCCGCACGGTGTCGGCACCCTCGCGGCGGAGCATCGTC
Source organism: Kitasatospora sp. NPDC056138 (assembly GCF_042264695.1). Taxonomy (NCBI): domain Bacteria; kingdom Bacillati; phylum Actinomycetota; class Actinomycetes; order Kitasatosporales; family Streptomycetaceae; genus Kitasatospora; species Kitasatospora sp. NPDC056138. The sequence goes on from NZ_JBHJVK010000020.1 coordinate 98,285, forward strand.
ATCGGCTTGCGGAAGTCGTGCGAGCTCAGCCCGGTGAACGGGGCTGTCCAGACACGACTCCGACGCCGTGATCACAACACCCATGGCTGTGATCATCCCACCTCGGCGCGGGTCGGCCACGGGTTCCGTCACCCCCACTCCGACCGGTCGGCCAGGCGGCGGTACCACCAGAGCTGTGTGCGCCACTGGCGCCGGTGCGCGAACGGGTCCGGCAGAGTTCGGCACAAGAACACCACATCCAGAGGCTTCACGAGCCGGCCGAGCTCGGCACGGGCTCGTTCCGGCAGCCTCTGCACGTCGCGTGCGTGCCTGACGTCGTCGAAGGAGCACCAGGTGCACGAGCAGTACGACTCCTGCGGGTACAGCGGACGTCTGCCCGGTGGGTGGAGGAACCCGCGGTACCGCCGCAATGCACAGTCGGTGGCACCTGGGTGGATGTAGAAGCTGCCGCTCAGGTACTCGACCCGGTGCACGGCCAGGCTCGCCCTGGTGGAGAGCCCATGAATCCGGAACGGCGGGGTCAGCCCCCAGACGCGGGAGACCGGCTGTTCAGCGCGCAGTGCGCGTGGCCGTCTACGCGGCATCGGCCTTTCGATACATGATCACGGGAGCCATGATGCCAGGCGCCCATGTCCTGCTGCACCCGGTTTCCGGCGTCTGCCACGGCGACCAGAGGCCATGAGGGCAGTTACTGACTTCGGCGCTTCGGGGTGATTGGCCTATTCGTGTAGCTGACCGACGGTCATCTGCGCGCTATGCCGTTGGTATGCGTTATGCGGATGGGGGCGGGCTGACGGCGAAGGCACGTCAGCGCCGCGAGGAGGTGCGGCTGAAGGCCGCGGGGTTGTTCGCCGATGGGCTGGGGCCTCCGGAGGTCGCCCGTAGGCTGCGGGTGAGCTCGAAGTCGGCCTACCAGTGGCACTAGGCGTGGACGAATGGCGGGGTTGCGGCTCTGGCCTCACGAGGTGCGGGCGGCCGGCGTTGCAAGCTGTCCCCGCGTTGCCAGGAGAAGCTGGCCACCTACCTCGACCAGGGGCCGACCGCCCACGGCTGGGACGAGGACCAGGTGTGGACCGGCGCGCGGGTGGCGACGCTGATCGGCCGGAAGTTCCACGTGTCCTAATGGGAGGCGAAGCCGGTGGATCGCTTCACGTGTCCCGGTCCGCAGAGACCTCGCTGTAGAGCGCGGCCGCCAGCTTCACCTCAGCGGCGAGGACGCCAGCGGCGGGGCCACTCCTGACAGGCATGTGAGGCTTGACCTCCGGCAGGAGATCGGCGGCCCCGGCGTCCGGCGTCCTCACGGTCGCCGCCGATCGGGTGATCGAATACTCGTGGTCCGAGCCCTCCGCAGGGTGCACCTCTCACTTCGCCGGGACGCCTCCGAGCTCCTGCACAGACCGAGGCCCCTGCGGTCAGCTGGGGTCACGAACGACTAATCGGATGACGGGCCGAGAGCCCTTCCATTAGGGAGTCGCGTGCCTCTGCATGGCTTTGACCAGCAGAAACGCACATCGAGCGGAAAGACTGAGAGGCGCCCATGAGAGTGTTCTGCGGGATCGACTGGGCCAGCGACCACCACGATGTCGCCCTGATCGACGGCGACGGCAAACTCCTCGCCCGCGCCCGGATCGCCGACGACGCGGCCGGCCTCCAGCAGCTGCTCGACCTGCTGGCCGAGTACGGCGACAGCCCCGGCGAGCGGATACCGGTGGCGATCGAGACCTCCCGCGGCCTCCTGGTGGCCTGCCTGCGGGCAACCGGCAGGCCCGTCTACGCGGTCAACCCGATGGCCGCGGCCCGTTACCGCGAGCGGCACACCGTCGTGCGAAAGAAGTCCGACCACCTCGACGCGATGGTGCTGGCGAACATCCTGCGCACCGACGCCGACGCCCACCGCCAACTGCCGGCCGACAGCGAACTCGCCCAGGCCGTCGCGGTCCTGGCCCGCGCCCAGCAGGACGCCGTCTGGGACCGCACCCAGGCCGGTAACAAGCTCCGTTCCCACCTGCGCGAGTACTTCCCCGGCTACCTCGCCGCCGTCCAGTCGACCACCGGCGGCATCAACGCGCCACTGGCCCGCACGCTGCTGGCCGCCGCACCGACCCCCGCGCAGGCCTCCCGTCTAACCCGCACCCAGCTTCGGGCGGTCCTCAAGCGGGCCGGCCGTCAGCGCGGGATCGACGCCGAGGTCGAGCGTCTGCACGCCGCCCTGCGCGTCCCGCAGATGCGCCAACTCCCGCTGGTCGAGAAGGCGATGGGCCGCCAGGCCCTGGCCCTGCTGGGGAAGTTCGAGGCCGCCTGCACCGCTGCGGACGAGCTCGCCGAGGCCGCCGTCGAGCTGTTCGAGCGGCATCCCGACGCCGCGATCATCACCAGCTTTCCGGGCCTCGGCGCACTCACCGGCGCGCGGGTGCTCGCCGAGATCGGCGACGACCGAAGCCGCTTCACCGACGCCAAGTCCCTCAAGGCCTACGCCGGGTCGGCGCCAGTCACCCGCGCCTCCGGCAAGAGCCACGCGGTCATGGCCCGCCGGGTCAAGAACCAGCGGCTCGCCGCCGTCGGCTACGTCTGGGCCTTCGCCTCCCTGAACGCCTCACCCGGCGCCAGGGCCCACTACGACCGCCGACGCACAGTCGGCGACCGTCACACCTCGGCCCAGCGCAACCTCTACAACCGGCTCCTCGGCTGCCTTCACCACTGCCTCACCAACCACACGCCCTATAGCGAGAGCACCGCCTTCCCCGCCCCACCCAAGCTCGCCCTTGCCATCGCAGCTTGACCTCTTAACCCCATCGGATGTCTAATGGGAGGCGAAGCCGGTGGATCGCTTCACGTGTCCCGGTCCGCAGAGACCTCGCTGTAGAGCGCGGCCGCCAGCTTCACCTCAGCGGCGAGGACGCCAGCGGCGGGGCCACTCCTGACAGGCATGTGAGGCTTGACCTCCGGCAGGAGATCGGCGGCCCCGGCGTCCGGCGTCCTCACGGTCGCCGCCGATCGGGTGATCGAATACTCGTGGTCCGAGCCCTCCGCAGGGTGCACCTCTCACTTCGCCGGGACGCCTCCGAGCTCCTGCACAGACCGAGGCCCCTGCGGTCAGCTGGGGTCACGAACGACTAATCGGATGACGGGCCGAGAGCCCTTCCATTAGGGAGTCGCGTGCCTCTGCATGGCTTTGACCAGCAGAAACGCACATCGAGCGGAAAGACTGAGAGGCGCCCATGAGAGTGTTCTGCGGGATCGACTGGGCCAGCGACCACCACGATGTCGCCCTGATCGACGGCGACGGCAAACTCCTCGCCCGCGCCCGGATCGCCGACGACGCGGCCGGCCTCCAGCAGCTGCTCGACCTGCTGGCCGAGTACGGCGACAGCCCCGGCGAGCGGATACCGGTGGCGATCGAGACCTCCCGCGGCCTCCTGGTGGCCTGCCTGCGGGCAACCGGCAGGCCCGTCTACGCGGTCAACCCGATGGCCGCGGCCCGTTACCGCGAGCGGCACACCGTCGTGCGAAAGAAGTCCGACCACCTCGACGCGATGGTGCTGGCGAACATCCTGCGCACCGACGCCGACGCCCACCGCCAACTGCCGGCCGACAGCGAACTCGCCCAGGCCGTCGCGGTCCTGGCCCGCGCCCAGCAGGACGCCGTCTGGGACCGCACCCAGGCCGGTAACAAGCTCCGTTCCCACCTGCGCGAGTACTTCCCCGGCTACCTCGCCGCCGTCCAGTCGACCACCGGCGGCATCAACGCGCCACTGGCCCGCACGCTGCTGGCCGCCGCACCGACCCCCGCGCAGGCCTCCCGTCTAACCCGCACCCAGCTTCGGGCGGTCCTCAAGCGGGCCGGCCGTCAGCGCGGGATCGACGCCGAGGTCGAGCGTCTGCACGCCGCCCTGCGCGTCCCGCAGATGCGCCAACTCCCGCTGGTCGAGAAGGCGATGGGCCGCCAGGCCCTGGCCCTGCTGGGGAAGTTCGAGGCCGCCTGCACCGCTGCGGACGAGCTCGCCGAGGCCGCCGTCGAGCTGTTCGAGCGGCATCCCGACGCCGCGATCATCACCAGCTTTCCGGGCCTCGGCGCACTCACCGGCGCGCGGGTGCTCGCCGAGATCGGCGACGACCGAAGCCGCTTCACCGACGCCACGTCCCTCAAGGCCTACGCCGGGTCGGCGCCAGTCACCCGCGCCTCCGGCAAGAGCCACGCGGTCATGGCCCGCCGGGTCAAGAACCAGCGGCTCGCCGCCGTCGGCTACGTCTGGGCCTTCGCCTCCCTGAACGCCTCACCCGGCGCCAGGGCCCACTACGACCGCCGACGCACAGTCGGCGACCGTCACACCTCGGCCCAGCGCAACCTCTACAACCGGCTCCTCGGCTGCCTTCACCACTGCCTCACCAACCACACGCCCTATAGCGAGAGCACCGCCTTCCCCGCCCCACCCAAGCTCGCCCTTGCCATCGCAGCTTGACCTCTTAACCCCATCGGATGTCTACAGCGTCTCGGGCGCCACCCGCCTGATGAGCCGGCTCGGCTTCACCCCGCAGGTCCCGGCCCGGCGGGCCGCCCAACGCGACGAGCGGGCCGTGACCGCGTGGAAGGAGGCGACCTGGACGGAGGTAAAAGCACCCGGGCGGCCTGCGACGGATGGATCTGCTTCGAGGACGAAGCCGGGTTCACCCGCAGACCGCCCAAGGGGCGCACGTGGGGCCGGCGTGGCATCACCCCGGTCGTGAAGGTCTGCGGCCGGGGCTCCGGACGGGTCCCGGTCGCCGGACTGCTCGCGATGCGCCCGGGCTCGCGGACCCGGCTGTGCCACCGGCTGCGGCGCCATACCGGGCGCAAGGGCGAGCGCCGCAGCCTGTCCGAGCGCGACTACATCGGCCTGATCGACGGCATGCACCAGCTGGTCAGGGCGCCGATCGTGCTGGTCTGGGACCGGATCAACACCCATGTCTCCCATGCCATGCGCGATTTGATCGGTGCGCGGGACTGGCTGACGGTGTTCATCCTGCCCGCCTACGCACCCGAGCTGAACGCGGTCGAGTACCTGTGGGCCAACGTCAAGCACAGTCTCGCGAACCTCGCCGGCGTCGCCCTGGACCGACTCGAAGCCTTCGTCCGCAACCGTCTCAAGCGACTGCAGTACCGCTCTGACGTCCTCGACGGCTTCCTCGCCGGCACCGGACTCTCCCTCGACCTCCCACCGCCGTCACCTTGAAGCGCCGAGTCAGTAACCTTCGAGGGGCCCGGGAGCCGGTGGACACGGTACGCGCACGGTCATGGAAACACCCCCGAAGAACTCTCTCCTCACCGACACTGCTGACCTGACCACGTGTCAACAAACCACCGGTAAGCAGCCTGCGAAGGCTACCTCCCTCGTAGCCACCCCCTGCCCCGGGATTGTTCCTGCCAGTACGTGAGTGCCTGTTGGGTGGTCGCGAGGTCGGGATGGTCTGGGCGGAGGACACGCAGTTGCTCGTTTAGCAAGTCGGAGAGGAGGGCCACTGCGCCGCGAGGGTCGCCGGACTGGCCGCGCCAGCGGGCGAGGGCGGCGCGGGTGCGGAAGATTGCGGACCGGTCGGTGTTGGCTGCTACCGCGTACGGGTTGGACCACATGTCCCGAGCGCCCTGGGCGATCTCGCGCTGCTCCAGGCGAAGTTGGTCGTTGAGCAGGTCGGTCAGGACGGTCACCGCCCCTCGTGCGTCGCCCGACTCGCCGAGCCAGTGGCCGAAGCTGAAACGGGTGTCGAAGGTGCCCGAGTTCTCCCGCCCGCACGTGCGGAACTGCTCGTTGACGAGCTGGCGGTACACGACCACTGCCCCGGCCGCGTCTCCCGCCTTTCCCTGCCACTCGGCGGCATCGCGGCACAGAGCGAAGTCGGGCGGGCCCGTCCGTCCGTAGACGGCCGCGATGTAGCGGTCATCGGCGAGCAGATCGCGATAGACGCGTGCGACGCCCGGCAGGTCACCGGCCTGTTCGAGCCAGTAGGCCAGGCGGTAGCGCAGCTCGGTGACCTCCTCGATCAGGCGGATCCGCTGGGAGGGATACAGCTCGTACTCCGGGGCCAGCAGGGCGAGTTGATCGCCGATCATCCGACGGTACTCGGTGATCGCGGCGGTGAGGTCGCCGGATTCCGCCCGCAGCCGCGCGATCCGGCCGCGCAGCTTCGTCACGGACTCGTGCCGGGCTCCCAGCCGGTCGGCCGTCGTCGGCAGCAGCGCTACGAAGTAGTCAAGTGCGGCCTGTGGTCGGCCGTCGTCCGCCAGCGTGTCGCCCACCCGGAGCACGAGATCGTGCAGCTCCTGACCGGTACTCCACCCGTACCGAAGCTCGGGCTCGCCGGCGCCCAGCATCATGGCCGGGGCATTGCGGGTCAGCGCCTCGACGTTGGAGCGCAGCACGTCCGGGGGAAGATCGAGGGCGCGCGAACGCAGGTGCGGCGCCCGATCCCTCGGGGGAACCAGGAAGAACGTCATCGAGTTCGCCTCGTCCGCCGACGTCCGGGACGCGACGAAGAGCAGGCTGGCGGCCACGTCGGCCAGCTCTGCGGCCCGGCTCGCGGGCACGCCCTCGCGGACGGCTCGCTGCACCACCGGGTGGACCCGCACCGACCGGTCCTGGTCCGCCGGGTCGTAGTCGAGCAGGCTCCACCGGTGCAGCAGCGCGAGCGTCTCGTCGGCGCGCTCGTCCGGCTCCGCGTCCTCTGCCGGGCGGTCGGTCCGCTGCCGGTCGAGGTACCTAACCGCAGCGATCAGCACGGTAGCCGGGATGCCGTCGGAAGCCAGCGGCGCCGCCAGTTCCAGCAGCATCCGCGCCGTCCCGACCGGCGCCAGGGCGTCGGCGCGCTCCAGCGCGAGGTCCCAGGCGTATGGCAGTGGCAGGCTCTGCTCGTCCGGCAGTCCGCCCGGGTCCGGCACGAGGTCGGCCAGCCGCCGACCGTCGTCGCAGAGCATGCGGAGGTAGTCGGCGCAACTCAGACCGGTGCTGCCCAGGTAGGCGGCCGCCTGCGCGAGCGCGAGCGGCAGGTGCCCCAGCTCGCGGGCGAGCGCCTCCAGTTGCTCAGGGGGCTCGACCCGGCCGGACGCGGCGAGCACCGCCGTGAGGTAGCTGAAGGCCTCGGCGGAGCTGAACGACGGCACGGTGACCACCTGTCGGCCAAGCCCCTCGCGGGCCAGGTCCCGGCGCCAGGTGGTGACCAGGGTCTGCCCCACGGGTTGGTCCGGCGGCCACAGTCCGCGCAGGTCGTCGGGGTCGACCAGACCGTCCAGGACGATCAGCCGGCGAACCGTCGCCCCGGCCCCGCCCGGCCGGAGCCAGGCGAGGAACTCCCGCGCGCCCTGCTCCGGATCTGCCGGGTCGCCACCGCTGATCTCGGCGATGGCCTGGGCGTAGGCGGTCAGGATCGCTGCGCGGCTGTCGGCGGTGACCCAGACCAGCAGGTCGAGTTGCCCGGCCTCCCAGGCAGTGCGGGCCTCGTTCGCGGCCAGCTGGGACTTGCCGACCCCGGCGGCGCCGACCAGTATCCGGCAGCGCGCAGGAGCGTCGGGAGTATCGACAACGGCCCGGTGCTGGAAGCAGCGCGCGGCGTTTGGGACCGCCCCGACCTGATGCGGCCAGGCGGCCGGGGCATGTCGGCCGGCGTAGTAGGCCACCTGGTCGGCGTGGCCGACGGCGAAGCTGTGGTTGCTCGCCTGGACCCCTGTGAGCAGCGGCGGTGGCGAGGTTTGTGACGGGCCTGGCGTGCCCGGTCCGTTCAGCCCGTGGACGGATCCGGCACCTGAGGGTGTCCGATCTGCACACCCCCATGGATCACACCGGCGGCGACCGAGCCTTCCTGAGCGCTGATGTGCACGTTTCCGCCGACCGCGATCCCGCCGTCCCCGGCCGACACCTGGGCCTGGGCCGCGCTCTCAGCCAGCAGCTCGCGCAGCGCCGCGCCGGCGCGCTCGCGCTCGTCCTCCGGCAGGTCCTCCAGGAACGCCTCGAACCGGGCCTGCCAGGATGCCTCCTGGCGGATCCGGAGCCGCTCCAGCTGCTCGCCCTCAGCTGCCGCGAGCTCGGCGGCAGTGCGACCCAGCCGCTCCAGCTCGGCACTCTCACGCTGGGTGTTCCCCCGCCCGAACCAGGCGGCCACCCGGCCTCGGACCCCCTCCCAGGCCTCGGTCCCCGCCGCGGTCATCACCGCCGTCCCCCCGGACATGGCCAGCGCGGTCAGCGCCTCGGACAGCATGCGCAATCCCCCCTTGTCGACAACCGTGACCCCGACCGTACCGCGAGCCGGGCGCCGTGCCCAGGCGGATATTCACGTGGCTGCGCAGGCGATCAACGATAAGTGACTAGCCGTCAGCAATGCCTGCCAAATCGTCACCCTGGAGCGCCGAAGTCAGTACGGGACGACCCTTAGGACTTGAAGAGGAACAACGTGTTGCTTCACGGCTCTGGGCTCGTTGATGCGGTACGCGCATCTCCGAGTCGATCCGTGACCAGCTCGCCTTGAAGTTCGAGGTGTTGTTCCCGCACCTGGATGAGCGGCAACGGCGTCTGCTGATGGGCGCCGAGGCCCGGCTGCTGGGCCATGGGGGCGTCCGGGCCGTCGCACGGGCGGCTCGGGCCAGCGAGACCACGGTCCGCCGGGGCGTGGACGAGCTGGACGCCGGAGAGGAGCCGCTTACAGTAGCCGTTTGCCTGACAGCAAGGCGGCCTCTGCTTGATCATGTGTTTCCGCCAGGAGACACGTGGATCAACCAAGGGCCGTGATGGACGGTCTGCTCGGAAGTGGCGCGCGCGTCGATGCGTTGTCCGGGTTCCGCCGCGGGCACCCTGAAGTCCGCGGGCCGCTCTGGAAGTTGGCCGGCGTGGCGGCCCCGGATGCGGGCAGCCGGTGATCGTGGACGTCGATGGCCTGCTTGTCCTGGCGTACTCCACTCCCTGTGCCGGTGCAAAGCCCCATATGCGAGGGCTGGAACACCGCCGATATGGCCGATTAAAGCCTGCTGGTCTGTATAAGGACTGATGCAACATCGGATCATGGTGGGCTGGACCACCGCCGGGGGAGGGAGAGCTCATGCCGGCCGAAGGACATCGGGGTGTTCGGATCACCCGGGCCGGTCGTCTGTGGCGGATCACCCGGCCACTTCATCCTGGATTGCGCCCCTTCGTCCGGGACTACGCCGGCTACTGGGACGAAGTGGCCTCGCCCTATCGGGTCCGGCTCGTCCCGACGGGCCGCGCCGTCCTGGTGCTCAATCTGAGGAAGCCGTTTGCACAGGTCAGCCGGTTGGGGACGGTGAACTCCGGTAGTGAGGTGGTCGGTTCGCTGATCGCCGGGCTGGAGGACGGGCCCCGACTGTGCGAGCACCCCGGCGGCCAGGAGGCGATCCGTCTGGAGCTGACGCCGCTGGGCGCCTACCGACTGTTCGCCGTACCGATGAGCGAGCTGACCAACACCGTGGTCGACGTCTGCGATGTCCTGGGACCGGCGGCCGGGTTGCTGGTGGAACGTCTGGCAAACACCTGCGACTGGGCGCCCAGGTTCGACCTGCTCGACGCTGCCCTGCTGACCAGATTCGAGCTCGGGCCGGATACTGCGCCCGAGGTGGACCATGCCTGGAAACTGCTGTCCGACGCCGCCGGGACGATCCCAGTCGCACGGATCGCCGACCGGGTCGGCTGGAGCCAGAAGCACCTGGTCCGCAGGTTCACCGAGCAGGTCGGCCTGACGCCCAAGACGCTCGCTCGCGTGCTGCGCTTCCACCGCGCGGTGGGGATGCTCGGCCAGGGTGGTGCGAATCTCGCCGAGCTCTCCGCCGCCTGCGGCTTCTACGACCAGGCTCACCTCAACCGCGAGTTCCGCGCCCTGGCCGGGGTCACCCCGGGCCAGATGGCGGTCGCCCGCTGGGCGGAGGGGGCCCTCTCCTTCTGAAAGGTGGTCGAGCTCCGCGACGTCTTGGGGCCGGAGGCCCGGGACGCTGGTGGAGCGACTGGCGGCCACCCGTGACCGGGGCGGCCAGATTCGGCCTGCGGGATGCCGTCCTGCTGGTCCGGATCGGACGAGGCCCGGACCCGGCACCGGAGGCGGGCCTCACCTGGCGACTGCCGTCCAGAACGGCCGGAGAGAGAGCCCCATCGCCCGATTCGCAGCCGAAGTGAGTTGGAGCCAGGGGGACCTGATCCACCAAAAGGTCGGCCTGGCACCCGAGATGTCCGCCCGGACACCGCGCGCTGGGGACGCTCACCTCCGGGGCTGCGAGTCTGGTCGACGTCTCTGCGGCCTGCGGCTTCTACAACCAGGCCCACCTCAGCCGTGGATTCCACGCCCTGGCCGGCATCACTCCCGGCCTGACGACGGCCACCCGCACGGACGACCGGGCCGTCCGAGTTCCTGATGTCGAGTACAAGTGCCTCATGGGGAAGGAGGCTTCGCCCTGCGAGGACAAGGTCAAATTTGTCCAATCCATCCTTCCAGTACGCCGCTAGGTTCTCCGCACCCGGTTCACCTCCCTTTTGCAGGAAGAGAGTTCGATGCCTAGCTCCCTGAGCAAGGTCCTTGTCGCCGCCGTGACCCTGGCGGGTGCCTGGTCGGTGTCGGCGGCGCCCGCACACGCAGCCTCCCTGATCCCCCTCGGTGGTGGCAGCCCGATCTGGATCCAGGTGAACCAGCCGACCCCGACCGCCATCACCGCAGAGACCTGCACCGTCACGGCTGTGGGCCACGACAGGGCGGGGAACCTCGTGGCCCTGACCAACGCTCACTGCTTCATCGACAAGGCGGGCAACAAGCTGGTGGGGGACAAGGTCTACAAGAGCACCGCGCCGGGGGGACAGGGCCTCAACGTCGCCCCCACCCCCACTGCCGAGCAAGCCATTTCAGATGTGGCGGTCGGCCCGATCGGGACGGCGACCTACGTCAGCGAGCCGAACAACCTCCTCAGCGGCGGCCCTGCCGGCCTGGACTACGCGGTGATCGAGCTGGACCCGGCCAAGGTCGCCCCCGTCAGCACCGTGGGCGGGGTGACCATCACCTCGATCGGGGATCTCCCGCCGATCGGCACCAGGATGTGCAAGCAGGGCTGGGCCACCGGTCTGACCTGCGGTGTGCTGACGGGCAGTGATTCGAAGTGGTTCACCAGTCTGATCTGGACCTGGGCCGGAGACTCCGGCTCGCCCACGGTGGTCGGCAACACGCTCGTCGGCAACGCCTGGGGCGCGTTCCACCACACCCGGATCCTGAGCATCCTCGCCGATATGGACGCCCACGGCGGCGTCGGGGCTGGCTTCCACCTCGGCTAGGAGTGTGGGTCAGTAGCGAGCAACGGGCCGGGTGCGCGCCGGCGATCCGTACCGCCCCCAGGGCCGGCGGGTCATCCAGGCGGGGCATCGGCTCGGGGGCGCTGGCGCGCAGCTGTTCCACCAGGGGATGGCCTGCCGGCGGGCTGTTTCCGGCGGGTGGCGGTGGGCGCGGTCATGGTCCTCTTCTCACGCCGACCGCACGCTCCAGCTGGCAGCTGGGCCACATCACCAACAGCGGCGGATGCTCTGGGGGTGCGCGAACTGCAAGGACACGGCGGGACGCTGGCCGAGTCCGGCAGCGAGCATCCGCCAGGTGATGTCCGGCGCCTGCCCGGGAACGGGCTGTTCGGCTCTTGGCGGCCGCCTCCACCGGCGGCCGCTCGGCCCTCCTGGTGGGGTGCCGACAACCGGCGTCCGTGATGTCGCCACCGTCATTGGGGGAAGCATGGCACTGGACCTGCCACCGGAACTGCAACCGGTGCTGAGTCTGCTCGGGGTGGAATGGCCCCAGGTGAACGAGGACGAGGTGGTACGGCTCGCGGACGAGCTGACCAGGCTGGCCTCGGGCATCGACTCGCTGCAACTGGCCGCGGACAAGGCCGTCAATACGTTGCGCGAGACGTATCACGGCGCGTCTGCCGACCAGTTCGCCGAACTGTGGGGCGCGATCTCGAAGTTCTCCGGCCTGGTGGTGGAGGGCTGCGGGACGCTGGTCAACGTGCTGCACGCGGGCGCCCTGGTGATTCAGGCGTGCAAGGCCGCCTCGACCGCCCAACTTGTTGCCACACAGGGCGAGTTGGCTGTCGCTTCGCTGACCGGTCCGGGCGGTGAGGCGGCCGTGGTCGCGGCCGGCAAACAGCTCGTCTCCGCCATCCTGGACCAGGCGGTGTCCGCGCTCGGCCAGGCGCTGGCCAAGCCGGTGGGCGATGTGGTGGAGAGTGTGGTCAAAGAGGTGACCGGCGGGGGGTCGATCCGCTCGGTCGGCGCCGGGTTCGGCGTCGACCTCTCCCAACTTGCCTCCTGCGCCAGCAAATTGCGACAGCACGCGGACGACATCGAGACGCATGGCAACTCGTTCCGGCGGCTGGTGGAGAGCCTGGACCTCGGGCAGTCGGGGGATGCGCTCGGGCGAGTGGTGATCGCCGCCGCCGAGGAGATCGCCACCGCCGTCGGCGTCGAGGTGATCAAGCGCCTGCTCGCCGCGTTCCAGGGCACCGCCGACCGGATGGACCAGGTGGCCCGCAATCTCACCGAGCACGAGGAGGAGCACACCCGGCAGCTCAACGGCGTCCTGGCCGGCCACAGCACCCCGAACCCGCGCAGCCCGCTCACGCTCGCGGGCAACGTCCTCGGCAGCCCCGGCGCGGGCCGCCCGCACGGGAACGAGCGCCTGTCCCTGGACGGGCTGAGCCCTTCCCAGGACCCCGCTGCCCCGGTTGCTCCGGCCGCAAGCGCATCGGCCAGTCCGACGCCTCCGCAGCAACCCGGCAGCCTGACTGTCCACCAGCCGCTCGGTGAGCCCTCCGTCGTCCGCCAGCACACCCATGGGCCCGGCACCGCGCAGTCGTCCGTTACTGCCCAGTCGCGGGCCCCGCACGCTCCAGGCCTGGTCAACCCGGCTGCCGGTCGGGCGCCGAGCCCGCCCGCCGCCACCAGCCGGGTCCGCGCGGCCGTCCTGGAGCAGCACCGCAACACGCTCCGCCGTACCGCCGCACCGGTGGACGAAGCACCGGATCCCGAACTCCGCGGCGAGAACCGCGACCCGGACAGCTGACCGCCTGCACGACACCTCCTGACGTCGGGGCCGGTCCGAAACCCCTTGGACGGCACGGGGACCACATCGGCCTGGAGCTCGACTCCGAACTGCACGCCGGTCGGGCTCCCGGTGGCGGTCGGCGGCATCGACTGCACGGTCAAGCCCGGCGCCGGCACGCTCTGGCGACTCGGCGTCCACCCGGCCCTGCAGTCCTGCGGGATCGGCATGCTGCTGATCTGCTCCGCCGAGCAGCGGATCGGCGCCCGGGGCCCGACCCGCGCCGAACTCGGCGTCGAGGAGAGCAACCCGCGCGCCCGCGCCCTCTACGAACGCCTGGGCTACCGGGCCTTTGGCCGCGAGCTCGACTCCTGGGACGTGGAGGCCGAGGACGGCTCGCTCCAGCGGTACGAGACGATGTGCACGCTGATGCGCAAGGACCTGGCGTGACGCTGGATTTCTCGGCGTTCGTCGCCGATGCGACGGCCGATCCGGCCGTCGTCGGGCTCGTCCTCAAAGGCTCCCGGGCCCACGACGGCATGACCACCCGTCACTCCGACCACGACCTCTACGTCATCCTCGCCGACGACGCGGCGAGCGAGCTGGCTGCGCTCGACGGCTACCGCTCCGCGCGGCTCGACCTGGTCGTCACCACCCTCGAACGGTTCCGCCGACCCGCCGACTGGGAGCGGTACGCCATCGCCCGCTCCCGGGTGCTCGTCGACCGCCGCGACGGGGAGGTCACCCGAATCGTCGCCGCGATGGGACGGTTCGGCGCCGAGGAGGCCTTCCGGTCCGCCGCCGCCCTGTTGGACGCCTACGCCAACTCGCTCTACCGCTCGGTCAAGAACCACCGCGACGGCAACCCGCTCGCCGGCCACCTCGACGCGGCAGCCAGTGTCGGATTCCTGCTCGACCTGCTCTTCGCCTTGGACCGCCGACCGCGTCCCTACAACAAGTACCTGGCCTGGGAGCTGGACCGGTTCCCGCTGCCCGGTGACGGCGCCGAAGACCGAGAGCCGGCCGCGGGGGTGAGGGCGGCGAGGGTGGCGAGGAAGACGTCACCGCCGGTCATCTCCAGGCGGCGGTGACGGGTCCGCCTGCGGCGTCGAGGATTTGCGGCGGCGGGCCCGGCGACGCGTCAAGCAGCTCTAATGGACCAGGAACGGTCGGCGTCCAGGGATCCCACACCGGAGAATCGTGGAGACCGGTCGGACGCCCGTCCGGCGTGACTCCCGGTGGAGCTCTCATGACGGACCTGGCTTTCATCGGCGCCACGATTCTCGTGTTCGCCGTCCTCGCCCTGATCGCCAAGGGGGTGGAACGGCTATGACCGCAGTGTCCCCGCGCACCGCCCCAGCCGCGGCCCGCCCCCTCCCCGCCTGGTCCTGCTTGATCACGTGGGGCGGCAGGGCGAGTCGGGGCATGGCGCCGTTGCCCATGCACCAGCGCAGGAAGGGCTGGGCAGGTCGGCGGGTGGCGTAGTTGTCCGCGTGCCAGGCCTCGAGGTCGGCCTGTCGGCACTGGTCAAGGGTCCGATTGCGGGCTGCGAGCCAGGTGAGGAAGGCGTCGCCCTGGGGGATTTGCTGCCGGGCCTCGTGGGTGGGGGAGCGTCCGAGCGGCCCGGCCTCGGCCTTCGCTCGTAGGCGCCGCAGTTGGTGCCAGGTGGCGAATCGGTGCAGGAGCTGGTGTCGCGCGGGATCCTCGACCGCCGTGAGGCGCTCGGCGAGCCAGCGTTCGTAGAGCAGGAGCCGCCGGTCCGCGTGGGGCAGGATGTTGCTCTCCATGAGCAGGTCTCGCAGGTGGGCGGCCGTGCGCCAGTGCATCTACCGGCAGCACTTCGCCACCAGGGCCGAGGCCCGACCGAAGACCGCCATCTGGATCACCGACTTCTACAACACGCGCCGCAGGCACAGTGCGGCGAACGGACTGCCACCGACGGAGTTCGGATGGATCATCAGCGAGGCAAGAGCCAGCCGTCTATACGAGGGCCTGGCTGCGTAGCAAAGTCTCTGCGGAACCAAACCAGGGGATTGACACAGCCGTCCTCGGCCCCTTGGGTGAGGATGCCCGCATTGGATAGCCCGTTGGGATATCCAATGCGACAACTTGCTCCGCCAGGAGCCTGATCAAGGTCACGCTCACCGCCATAGGCGGTGCCCTCCGGCGTCCGGGCGGTCATCGCCCCGTCTCCGCGCTCTGCTGCTGGATGTCGCGCAGGATGTCCTCGATGCAGTCCATGGCCAGGACGGGGTGGTGGAGGGTCCAGGGGCGGTTGCGTCGGCGTCGTGGCACAGTCCAGGTGCCGCCAGGACCTGCTTCGGCCTGGTGGAGGTGGCCGTTCTCCTGCAGGACGGTGATCCAGGTGTCCACCTCGACGCTCGTGGCGGGGGTCGTGCGCATCGTGGTGCTCTCCGGTTCGGTGGAGGAGGTCGTGGGGTGGATGACCTGGGGCGGGTGACCGACTGGAGTGACTGGTCCGGTCACCCGCCCCAGGGCGCTGCCCGGTCACCGGTAGTCCGGTCACCCCGGTCACTGACCGGCGGCGCGGTCACCGGCCGGGGTTAACCGACCGGGTGCTGTCCGCCGGGGTGTTGACCGGTTTTCCGCCCAGGTCAGCGGCACAGGCCGGCGGGTCGCCGTGACCGGTTCCGGCAGGGTGCGGGCCAGCGCTGACCGCCTTCCCGCTGTCCCCGGTCACCGCGTGGCTCTCCGACCGGGACACCTTGGGCGCCTCGGTCAGTGCGGTGACCGGCTGCCCGGGGCTGACCTGACCGGGCTGCAACTGGTGCTGTTCGGAGTGGTCGGTCACGATGACCTGGATGCGCTCGGCCTAAGTGGCCTGACCGGCCTGGCCGGGCTGTCCGAGGACACCCCGGTCACTTCCGTTGACCTGCCGCCGGGCGATCAGGATGTAGAGGTGGACTGCTCCGGCCAGGGCGAGCGGCGCGAGTGTGGACAAGACGGCGACCACCGAGTCGCCGAGTCGCAGGCCGGTGACCGAGGTGTCCTGTTCGTTCAGTCGCACTGTGTAACTCGTTGGCCCAGATGCTGGCGACGGTGGCGGTGCCGAACAGCAACCAGACGTACATGCGGGCTCGCAGCGGCGCGTCGTGGAGGACCAGCAGGGCCCGGCCGCCGTAGCCGATGAAGCCGTCGATGACGTGCGGGAAGAGGCAGGTCAGGAATCCGCGGACGTGGATGGCGACGGCCATCTGCTGGAGGGCGTCGTACGACAGGGCGCAGCCGCGCCGCCGGGGGCGATGATGACCGCGCGGTCCCAGGCGGTGACGTGGGCCGTGGTCGGCGCTGCTGCGGTGGTCACGCCGCCGTCCCGAAGTCGTCGCGGTCGAGGCGCTCGCCGGTCGGCCTGGGCGGCTGAGTGGTTTCACTGCGCGGGGCACTCCCACGCGGCGTCCGCGTGTCCGTTGGTCGGCGCTGCGCTGCTGCGGCCCCGAGAAGGCATTGGAGGCCGTCACCTATGGGTGGCGGCCTCCGGCGTTGCGGGGTGTGGGCGGGCGTCACTCGTATCCGAGGCGGGCATCGATGACGAGCCGCAGCACGGAGATTGGTCAGCTGTGACCTTGGCCGTAGTACTGGCCGATCTGGTCGCGGTAGCCGCTGTCGCCGCGGTGCCTGTCCTTGTCGTACTCCGGAGCGTGCTTGATCTGGTCCTTGGTGCGGTTGACGTGGATCTTCTCGTCCGTGGTGTCGACGCGCATGATGGTGCCCGCGGGCAGCAGGACGTGCTTGCCGAAGATCCACGGTCCGGTGTCGACCACGATGTAGGAGGAGCCAACCTCCTCTGTGGCCTCGTCGACCTTGCCGATGTGGCCGTCGGTGGCCTCGACCTTGAACCCGGTCAGGTTCACACCGGGCGTGTACTGCGACGCGGGACTGTAGCTCCACAGGTCGGTCACGGGGATTTCCTCGTCTCTGGACGCGGCGGTCGCCGCTGCTTTGTCGGGGTTCGGGTGAGCAGAAGACCTGCCCGGCCGTCACACCCGGCCCGGTCCTCTCGCCCCAGCGATCCTCACCCGCCGCGGCAGCCCGGACCACGGGGTACTGCGCCGTCCGGCCCAGCTGTCACCCGGACAGCCGCAGCACCCGTACCGGGGCGGAGAACAAGACCGCTCCGCGACGGCCGGCGAGATCGTCGCCAGGCGGTGGCCGAGGTCCGCGCCCGCCCCGCGTCCCTCTCGCCCTTGTGGCGCGCGGGCCTTGGTCGCGTGGGGGGGTGATCGGCGCGGTGGGTGGTGTAGAGGGGCGCCCCGACGCGGGTGCGACGGCCCTGGAATCGGCTCTGCAAGGGGGTTGATCGGCGCTCTCAGCGGCCTACGGCAGGGGCATCATGGCTGCCTGTAGCGGACGTGGACTCGCGGGCGCTGGTCGGCCTGCCAATCAGTGTTGTGCTGCGGTGACTGCTTGGTCGGGAAGAAGATCGCGCTGACCAGATGGGGCTGCGGCCCGGCGAGTGCTTGTTGGCCGCCCTTGACTTGAAGACCTCGCGCAACTCGCCGATCATCTCGGCGAGTTCGTCGGAGCTGAGCCAGAGGGTGCCCTGCCGGTAGCCCACGGAGTCGGCGGTCGGGTCGGCTCCGTCCCGTTCGAGGTAGGCGTTGAATTCGGCGAGCAGGGCGGCCATGGCAGCGGCGAACCCGTGCCGGTGGTCGTCCAGGGACAGAGAGCATCGACAACGCCACGAACGTGCCGGGCCATCAGGAGATGGGGCCACCGGTGGCGAAGGAGGCCCGGTGACCCGCCCCAGGGGTCCGTGCCGGTGTCACGCCGGACCGATGACCATCCTACGCACGTGTCCGTCGACCACGGACGCTGCGCAGCGGTGTTCAGGCCCGCATGCTCTCCGGCCGCCGCCGACCCCGTGCTGGAGAGCATGAGGGTTGCAGTCGAGGACTGATCATCGACCGTCCGGCCCGGCCGCTTCGCTCCATCGCCGGAGCTGTGATCATCGGCGTCCCGTTCGCGGGCGGACGCCCGGCTTGCACCCTGGGCCGGGGGTGGTGAGGGCAAGGAAGTGTGAGAGTCGGGAAGCAGGGCAGCCGCCCCGTGTCTCGTCCGTCTGGGAGGAGACACGGCCCAGCGAGAGGATGACGCGATGAGCACCCCCGACGAGGACACGGCGCGAGGCGAGGAGCAGGTGCGGGAGCAGTCCGCGGAGGAAGGGAAGATCGTGGCTCCCACCCCGGCGGACGTTCGGGCCAAGGCCGACGATTCGCAGGACGAGGAGGAGCCGCAGCCGTCGGCATCCGACACGCAGGCTCCGTAATCAGCAGGCCTGAGCTTGGTGGACGTTTTGCCGCCTGGGGCTTACCACGGCTGCTCGCAGATGACCAGAAGTAGCTCGAACACACTCTCGACCGATGGGAGCTCCGCAATCATGGCCTCCGTCCCAGCGCCGTCCGGCCCCGACATCACCCCCGTACCGCCGCCCGAGCCGCCGGAACCTGCCGAACCTCCGGTGACACCGGATCTGCCGACGCCACCCGGCTCGCCTACACCGCCCGAGCCGCCTACCCCGCCCCGCCCGGGTGATCCAGGCCGGGAGCCTGCCCCGCCGGCACCCGGGCAACCCCACCCGTCGGAGCCACCCGATTAAACGAGGCGCCGCCGACGGCGCTGGTCCAAGCGGGTGACGCCGGGAACGTCATCCGTTGCTGTCCGGTGATCTGGTGTGGGATGTCGGTCGGGGGGGGGGGGGGGGGGGGGCCCGGGGGCCCCCCCCCCCCCCCCC